>JBAZNG010000009.1:0-23628 GCA_041649385.1 Candidatus Omnitrophota bacterium
ACTTCGTAACACTAAAAAAGGAGGCTTTAAAATGTGTATGGTGAATTTAGCATCGTTGTTCGTGATTATCCCGATCTCGTTACTGTTGACATTGAGTTTTTTCGTGCTTTTGGCAGTGCGTAAAGTGGAAGGCAATGCTTTAAAGACATTCGGGCAGGTTGCAGTAAGTTTATTGTGGTTAGCCTCCCTTATTTTATTCCTGGGGGCTTTTCAGATGCCTGGTAGGATGAGGGGACCGATGCCTGCAAAAGCCAGGATGGGCGGCAATATGCCGATGACCATGCAGCGCGAACAGGTAAAGATCCCGGCAGATAAAGCGCCTTCAGCAAAACCCGGGGTAAAAGAAGGCAGGCCTTGCGGCGGCAATAAAGGCATTGTTTTTAAAGCGGAATAGTTTCTAAGAAAAACTTTTAATCAAGGAGAATGAAGATGGAGAAATATAAATGCCTGGTTTGCGGCTATATTTATGACCCTGCAAGCGGAGACCCGGATAACGGCATTAGCCCGGGCACAAGCTTCGCCGACCTTCCGGATAGCTGGGTCTGCCCTGAGTGCGGCGTAGGCAAAGACCAGTTTGAGAAGGTTTCTTAAAAAAGCTTATGTTAAGGAAGGTGACTTTTAAGCAATCCCCGCTTACTTTGAGCGGCAGGCCTGTCAGGGTTGGTATGCGCGCGCCTGATTTCAAAGTTGTCGCCCAAGACCTTAAAGAAGTGTCCTTGGGTGATTTTAAGGGGAAGATCAAGGTGATAAATTTCTTCCCCTCCCTGGATACTCCTGTTTGCGACCTGCAGGTAAAAGAGTTCAATAAGAAAGCCGCGGGGCTTTCAGATAATATCGTTATTTTGGGCATTAGCAAAGACCTTCCTTTTGCCCAGGCCAGGTTTTGTTCGTTAAACCAGATAAAGAATGAGATCGTGCTTTCGGATTACCGCTATAATTCTTTCGGGTTAAAATACGGTTTACTGATCAAAGAGTTGAACCTTCTGGCCCGGGGGGCATTGATCATCAGTAACGATGAGAGGATAAGGTATTTACAGTTAGTCAGGGAAGTGACTGCTTCCGTTGATTATCAGGAGGTGTTCAATCGTCTCCAGGATATTATTAAAAGAACAACTATCCCGCGCAGGAAGTTCTGGTTTTTACCCATATAATGATAAAGATAACCGCCCAGATAGAAGAGGTAATCCAGCGTAATTATAACGTGAAAAGCTTCCGCCTTAAGCTTGCGGCGGCGCCTGAATTTAAGGCCGGGCAGTTTATGGCAGTCACCCTGGATAATCGCCCGCAGTTAAAGCGTTATTTGTCCATATCCAGCTCGCCGACTGAAGGCAAATATCTGGAATTCACCAAGAAGATAACGGAAAGTGATTTTTCCAGGATCTTAGATAGCCTTAAAGCCGGCAGCCAGCTGTTTGTTGAATATCCTTTTGGCAAATTCACTCTTGGAGAAGAGAAGAAAATAGCTTTTCTTTCCGGGGGCATCGGGATCACCCCGATAAGAAGCATTTGTAAATACGCCGTGGACAGCAATCTGGATATTGATATTTGCCTGATCTATGCTAATCGCACGGCGCAGGATATTGTTTTTGGGGATGATTTTAGAAAGATGCAGGAAATTTCTCCTAAGCTTAGGCTGGTGCATGTGCTTTGCGAGCCTGAACCGGGATTTGAATGTACTACCGGCTATATTAATGCAGCAGTAGTAAAAAAAGAAATACCGGATTACGCGGAGAGAAAATTCTATCTCTGCGGCCCGCCGCAGATGGTAGAGGCGATGCATAAGTTATTGGCTGGAGAACTTCTTTTGAATGATACGCAGATAGTCAGGGAGAATTTCCAGGGGTATTAGAAGAGCAGTAGGTAGCCTGCCTGCCGGTAGGCAGGTAGGTAGAATGTAGTAGGTAGGGAAAGTCAAAAGCAAATTCAATAGCAAAGGCAAGAGCAAAGTCAAAAGCAAAGGCAAAAGCAGGCAGCAGGCAGCTGACAGCCAAAAGGAGATAAGATGGCGGCGGTAAAGATATTGCCGGATATATATTCTGTGGGAGTTGTGGATTGGGGAGTGCGTAATTTTCACGGCCACACTTATACGACCAGCCGCGGCTCAAGCTATAATGCTTATCTGATCATTGATGAGAAAATAACTTTAGTCGATACGGTTTACGGTCCGTTCGCGGATGAGTTGATTGAGAACATTAAGCAGGTCATTGACCCGGCAAAGATAGATTATATTATCGCTAACCACGTTGAAACAGACCACTCCGGGGCACTGCCTGTTTTGATGCAGTATTGCCCGAAAGCCAGGATCCTGGGAACCGCTAAATGCAAGGAAGGGCTTTACAGGCATTACTACGCGGATTGGGATTTCCAGACTGTAAAAACAAATGATACGCTTAAGCTCGGCAAAAGGACGCTTAATTTTATAGAAGCGCCGATGATCCATTGGCCGGACAGCATGTTCACCTATTGTCCGGAGGATGCTTTGCTTATGCCTAATGATGCTTTTGGCCAGCATTTTGCCTCAAACCTTAAATTTGACGATGAAGTTGACCAGTGCGCCCTGATGGAAGAGGCGGAAAAATATTATGCCAATATTCTTTGGCCCTTGGGGGCGGTGATCCTGAAGAAGATAGAGGAATTGCAGAAATTGAATATCCCTATCAGGATGATCGCACCCAGCCATGGGATCATCTGGCGCAAGGATCCAGGCAAGATCGTCAATGCTTATCTGGGATGGGCCCGTGGGCTTACGCAGAAAAAAGCGATAATTGTTTACGAAACTATGTGGGGGGCGACCGAAAAGATGGCCCGGAAGATCGCTGAAGGCCTGGGCTCTTTGGGCATTGAGGTAAAACTTTATGACGTGGCCAATACCGACCGCACGGAGATAATTACCCAGATGCTTATGGCAGAAGGTTTTTTATTCGGTTCATCTACGCACGATAACGATATGCTTCCCAACCTGGCGGCGTTTTTAGAGATGGTCAAGGGGTTTAAGCCCAAGGGCAGGCAGATGGCTTTTTTTGGTTCTTACGGTTGGGCCGGCGGGGCGGTTAAGGAGATGGAAGGGCTTTTAAAGGATTGCCCGGAGAGCAGGATCATTCCGGGTATCTCTTTTAAATACCTTCCTGATGCGAAACAAATGCAGGAGTGTTTTGATTTCGGCAGGCAATTCGGAATGGGGCTAAAATGAAAAGATTATCCGCAGAGATAGTGGATTTTTTTCACGCGCAGGGGTGCGTGCTTGTTTCCACAGTAGATAAACAAGGTTTCCCGCACAGTTCATGTAAAGGGATCGTCAAGATCGAGCCTTCAGGCAAAGTGTACCTTCTGGATGTCTATAACGGCAATACTTACGAGAATATTTTGCGCCAGGCTCGTATCAGCCTGAGCGCTTTTGACGAGCATAAGTTCATCGGTTATTGCCTCAAAGGGAAAGCAGTGATCACTGCGCAGGAAAAGCTAAGTAAGGATATCCTGGAGGCCTGGGATAGCAGGATCACTTCCCGGCTTACGCAAAGGCTGATTAAGAACCTGCGCGAGGAGAAAGGCCATATCAGCCATCCGGAGGCGCAGCTGCCGCGGCCCAAATACCTGATCACCGTGGAAGTATCCGAGATCATTGACCTGGCTCCTTACCACTTAAGAAAGGGAGGTTAAATATGGCAAAAAACGTTAAGGTCTATAGTACGCCCACCTGTCCCTGGTGTATCCGCACCAAGCAATTCTTGCAGGAGAACAATATAGTTTTTGAGAATATCGATCTTTCCGGCAATGAGAATGCCGCCGAAGAACTGATGCGTAAAACCGGCCAGATGGGCGTGCCGGTTTTGGATATCGAAGGGCAGATCATCATCGGTTTTGATAAAGAAAAAATAAAACTCGCCTTAGGGATCTAATATGCATGATTTGATCATTATCGGCGCTGGCCCCGCGGGGATCACTGCGGGAGTTTACGCTGCCCGCCAGAACCTGGATTTTCTTCTCCTCAGCCGGGATATCGGTGGCCAGGCTGCCTGGAGCGGCCAGATCGGCAATTACACCGGCTATCAGCTGATCAGCGGCCCGGAATTGGTGGAGAAATTCCAGGAACATATGCGCCAGTATAATATAGCGCTCAAAGAAAATGAATCGGCCGAGCGCATTTTTGCTTTGGAAGATGCCTTTAGCGTCCAAACAGATAAAGCGCAATATCAGGGGCGCAGCGTGATCATCGCTACCGGTAAAAGGTCGCGTAACCTTGGGTTGGCTAAAGAGGAATATTTTAGGAATCGCGGCTTGACTTATTGCGCTACCTGCGACGGGCCGTTGTTCTTTAAAAAAGATGTCGCGGTTATCGGAGGAGGCAACTCTGCGCTAGACGCCGCAATACAACTTGAGCATATCGCTAACTTTGTTTATCTGGTCAACAATACCGCTAGCCTGGGCGGTGACGCCTTGATGCGGCAGAAGGTTGAGCATTCCGCAAAGGTCAAAGTGATGAACAACGCAAACGTAATTGATATTAAGGGAGAGAATTTTGTCCAGGCACTTACCATCAGGCAGCTGGGAAAAGAAGCGGAGATACCTGTTTCCGGGGTATTCGTAGAGATTGGGCTTGTGCCTAACTCCGACCTGATGGATAACCTTGATAAGAATGAACAGGGTGAGATCAAGGTAGATGCCTATAACCAAACCAATCTCTCCGGGATATTCGCCGCAGGCGATGTCACGGATGTGCCGGAAAAACAGATCATTATTGCTGCCGGAGAAGGGGCAAAGGCAGCGATCAGCGTTTTTAAATACCTTGCCCGGAAGCCAGCCTGGGCGGATAAATTACCTTAATAATAATGGATCTTTTAAAGCTGATTAAATACCCTGTTAAATACCGCAAATTATTCCTGCTCCAGATCGCGTTTACGTTTATCAGCCTGCCGCTTAGTTTGCTTAACCCTTTTCTTACCAAACTCATCGTTGACAAAGCCTACGCGCATAAGGATCTCGGGTTATTCTTTGTCCTTGTTTTGCTTTCTGCAGGAATACTTGTTTTTAACAGCTTGCTGAACACTTTCGGCAATTATCTCCTGCAAAAAATTAAAAGCCTGGTCAATTTTGATATGACGATGGATATCTTCCGGCATATCCAAAGCCTGCCTGTCGGTTTCTTTAAGCGCAGTTCAGCAGGCGAGCATATCTATAAAATCACCGGGGATGTCCGCTCGGTGGCGGAACTTATCTGCGAGGTCCTGCCGCAGGCAGTGGAGCTTCTTTTGAGGCTGTTTCTGATCACGGCGATAATTTTCTACCTCGACTTAAAGATCGGCCTGTTTTTGATATTACTGGCGCCGTTAGCGTATCTGCACTTACGGTTTTTCGGCAGGTGGCTTAAGGCGAATTTCCAGCGTTCAGTGGAGAAATCCGAAAGTATCTTTGTCAGCCTGCATGAAGTGTTCAGCCACATCAATTTGATCAAGGCGTTCGGCAAAGAGAAGCTGGAGGCGCAAAGGCTGCAGGAAAACTTTGCCAAGGCTACGGAGTTAGACCTTAAGAACCAGAGGCTTCTGGCGATAAGTTCATTTTCCAATTTTCTTATGAATAACCTTTTCAGCGGCCTGATCGTTTTATATGGCGGATACCAGGTGATCCAGGCCGGTATGAGTTTAGGCAGCCTGACAGCGGTAGCGATCTATACTTTCCAGCTTGTCGGCATAGCCGGCTCAATAAGTAACCTTTATCAAAGTATCAAAGTAAACAGTGTCTCTCAAAAGCGGCTGCTTGGCATATTCAGCATCAAAGCGGAGGTTTGCGATCAGCCGGATGCTTCAACAGTAGCGAAGGATTCTTTAAGGGGCGCGATAGAATTCAAAGATGTCCTCTTCCGTTATGGGAACGGCCCGGCTGTCTTCAATAAAATAAATTTTACTATACCTGCCAAAGCTAAAATAGCTTTAGTCGGGCCTTCCGGATGCGGCAAAACTACTCTTTTATCTTTGATGATGAGGTTTTATGATCCTGCTTCAGGCGGTATTCTTATTGATGGCCAGGATATCAGGAAGATAAAACTGGATTCTTTAAGGCCGTTGATCGGGATTGTTTTTGAGGAATCTTCGCTCTGGAATGATACGGTGGCTAACAATTTGCGTTACGGCGCATTCAGCGCATCGCTTGATCAGGCTATCCAGGCCGCCAAACTCAGCCAGGCGCATGGTTTCATCATGGGCCTTGAGCAAGGTTACGATACGCTTGTAGGTGAAAACGCCTGTAATATTTCCGAAGGCCAGAAACAGCGTATCGCTATTGGCAGGGCCCTGATCAAACAACCGCTGATTTTATTGCTGGATGAGGCGATGTCTTCTCTGGATTCACAGACAGAGGATAAATTGATCGATAACTTAAAAAGAGAGCTTAAGGATTCTACCGTGATCGTCGTTTCGCACCGTTTATCTACTGTTAAGAAGATGGATGCGGTTTGTTTTCTTTCCAGCGCCTCAGGTGCCGTCTGCTCAAGCCACGAAGAACTCTTAAACAGTGATCCGGCTTACCGGGCGTTATTCGCCAGCCAAACTCAAGATATTTAAGATGGATAGACCAATTGAAGAAATGACTACCGTCCGCATTCCCGCCGGGCTTGAGGCGGATAAAAGCGGCTTTTTAAGAAAAGAAGCGTACCTGCTTTTATTGAAAGAAGGCACGCCTATCCGGGTGACGGCACAAGGCATGAGCATGTACCCTTTTATCAAAAGCAGGGATGGCCTCAAGATAGCCCCGCTTGCCGAAAATACCCCGCGCTTAGGGGATATCATCGCAGTTAATCGTAAATCTGATTCTTCAGAGTGGTTTCTTGTACACCGCCTGGTGAGGATTCGCCGCGCGCCAGGAGGGGGGAAAGAATATTTTACTAAAGGCGATTTCCATCATTCTGCGGATGGCCCCGTGGCGATCGAGGATATCGTTGGAATAGTCACTCGGATTTTCAGGCCAGGCATCTCTATACGCCTGGGTACGCCTCTTTGGAGGATAGTGAATAATGTTTTTGCGAGGGTCTCCTGTTTATCCACGCCTGCGCTTGTTTTCATTTCAAGATGCCTCAACATTTTTATCGAACGAAAAGCTTTTTTGTCCAGGGTCCATAACAGGCTTAAAAAAGGCAACGTTACAAGCTATAATGGGCGGCAGTTATTTTTGTTGTGCTGCCGCAGGCATCTGGATAGGGCCCTCCAGGAAAAAGCCGCCCAGATTGTAAAGGAAGGCCTGGATTGGGAATATTTTTGTTCTTTGGCTGCGAAGAACAAGTTGGTTATTCTTGTTTCCGGAGCCCTGGATGAGCTTAAACAACTGGTCGATATCCCGGAGTTTGTTTTTAAAAGGCTTTTGGAGGCGCAAGTTTATATCCTGCCCAGGGTGGTCAGCCAGCAGAATGAACTATCGGAGGTCTTAAAAGCTTTTAATGAAAAATCGCTGCCTGTGGTCTGCTTAAAGGGCGCGTATTTATCCCGGCGCATATATAATGATGAATTAGCGCGCGGGATAAGCGCGGATATTGACCTGTTAATCCAAGAAGAAGATAAATTAAAAGCGTCTGCTGTTTTGGAAGCGCTTGGTTATCTCTGCGTGCCGGATATTGAGATCAAGCAATGGAGCTGGCAGTTTATTTTTTCTAAGCCCGGCGCTACATCTATAGACCTGCACTGGGATATTACCATGACGATGCGCACTATCCAACGTATCCGGGGTTTATGGGAGAATAAGATAACTTGCACAGATGGAAACAGCCGCTACTATGAATTTAATGACGAAGCACTTTTACTTTATCTTTGCGCGCACCTGGTAAGCAGCGATGCCTGCAGGAGCTTGAGATGCATCTGTGACATTAATCAGCTTATCATACAGCGCGGCCGTTCTTTGGATTGGGATAAGGTTGCCAATAGCGCCATGGCCTGGAGGCTATCTGTGTCATTATACACAGGCTTGATCTTATCCAAAGGGCTCTTTTCTACGCAACTGCCTGATGGTTTCTTCTCCAGGATAAGGCCAGCGCCTCTTAAAAGGTTTTTTATCGGTCTTATCGCCAACAAAAATTTCGTATTCAAGGATACTATAGCCAGAAAGCTGATGGACAGGTTCTTAAGTTATATTTTCTTTGATCTTATTGAAGCGCGCTCAATAAAAGAGTATATTCTGGTATTTAAAAGGGTATTCTGGCCTCCGGATGATTTTATGAAAGGGCAAAGCCGCATCTTAAGGCTGGTTAAGGGGTTAGGCAAGTTTTTGCTCCCAGGATTTCCCGGCCACTTGCCTTCGGATAAAACCAAATAAATTATTGCATTTTTTTTGGATTATTATTATAATAAACTAAACTTATGCGTAAATTATTTTTACTTTTCAGCCTGGTTTTCTTAACAGGCATTTTACTCAATGATTCTTTTGCCGAAGGCACTGAATGGCAAAGGATTAGGCCAAGCACGCTGGCCAGCACAGTTGCCGGGGAAGATGCCGTGACCCAGACTAATGCGGCTATCCCGATGGCTTATTATCTGTCTCCAGGCGATGTGATTGAAGTATTTGTCTGGCAGAACCCGGACCTTACCAAGGAAGTTATCGTCGGCCCGGATGGAATGATATCTTATCCTCTTGTCGGCAGGATGAAAGCAATAGGTTTAACCCTGGACAATCTTGAGGATAGGTTCACAGCAGAGTTTGCCAAGTATATCAAGTTCCCCCAAGTATCCATCATGATCAAGAAATTCTCCGGCCATAAGATCATTGTGCTTGGAGAAGTTTTGTATCCGGGCATTTATTCCTATCAGGGCGCGATCAACCTTATTGAGGCAGTGGCCTTGGCAGGTGATTTCACGCAGAACGCGCATATCAGCAGCGTGTTGATCGTGCGCGGAGGGTTTTCCGGTAAACCGTCGGTTGAGCGCATCAACATGGCTAAGGTGATCACCCGCGGTATCATCGATGGCAAGGATATTAATCTTAAACCTAATGATGTAGTGTATGTGCCGAGGACCTTTGTGGCTAACTTGAATAAATTCATGTCTACTGACCTTGGCCCGATCATTACTAACGCGCAGAACGCTTTAGATGTAAGGACGCGCTTCAGGTCATCTACGGGGCACCGGTATTAGGAATTGAATCCATATGGACCAGGCATACGAAATTAATCTGCGGGATTTCTGGAGCATCTTCCTGAAAAGAAAAGCGGAGATCGCTTTCTCTCTGGTAGCGGTATTTCTGTCTGTCTTCATTTATACCAATATGCAGACCTCTATTTACCAGGCCCAGGTGCTTTTGAGGATAGATTCCAGCGCACAGCCATCACAGATTATCTTCCCCGGCCGCGATATGTATGGTTTCAGCGGCCGGGACTTGGAATACGAGCGTTCCGCTTACTCCAAACAGCTGGTTTCCAGCCCGATCATTGAAAAGGCGGCAATGGAATTAGGCCTGATCAAGCCTGGCTTGAGCACTAAAGAAAAGGACGAGATAATCAGCGATATACAAAGCAAGGTTTCCGCGGCGGAAATCCAGCAGACGTATATGATCCGGCTTTACGCTAATTTTCAGGACCCCCAGAAAGCCGCGGATATCGCCAATACTATCGCGGATGTTTTTATCAAGGTCAATGCCGACCGTAAGAGCGAACAGGCGCGTAAAGTGCGTGTTTTTATAGAGCACGCCCTGAAAGACGTTTCCTCAAAGCTTAAGGTCCAGGAAGAGAGGGCGCGTTACCTGACCACGCAGGGTGTTGTGGGCGTGGGCGCGGATATTATGCTGCGCATTCAGGATTCCGAAAAGAAGCTTTCCGTGCTTTCCGAGAAATATACGGATAATTATCCTAACGTCGCAGCGTTAAAAGCGGAGATCGCCGGGTTAAGGCAGAAGTTAAGAAGCCTGCCCAAGGTAGAGTTTGAATACGGGATCATTAAAAGGGATTTGGCGGTCAATGAGGGGCTTTATTCTTCCTTAAAACAGCAGTTACAGGAAGCACGCATCAAGGAGGCGGAGAAGATCAATGACCTTATCCTGGTCAATCCGGCGCTGGTGCCTAAAAATCCTTTTTATCCGGATAAATCCAAGAACTATGGTATTGGCATAGTGCTGGGTATTATTTTCGGCGTGGCCCTGGCTTTGATCATGGAGCATTTGGATACTTCTATTGGCCGCGTGGATGATATAGAAAGTTTTATCAAAGTAAATGTTTTAGGGATCATCCCTTACTGCAATTTTCAGCATAAAGATGAAACCCGCCGGCACAAGTTTAGGCGCAAGAATATTTTTCGCAAAAAAGACCGCGATACAGATGAACAGCCCAGGAATATCCTTGAGCTGGAAAAATCGGAAAATACCTCGCTATTCCTTGAATCTTTGCGCCTTTTGGGGGTAAACTTGCAGGTGCTTTTCGGCCAGGATGGCGGCAAGATAAAGAACAAGGTAATCATGATCACCAGTTGTAAGCCCGAGGAGGGCAAGTCCACGATCACATCCGCCTTGAGCGTCACCCTGGCGCAGATGGGCCACCGCGTATTGATCCTGGATGCTGACGTTCGAAGGGCGCATATCCATACTAATTTCGGGCTGGTAGATAAAAAGAACGGTTTCTCCGATATACTTTCAGGGAAGATCTCCCCCCAGGAGGCAGTAAAGACAGCTACGGATGTTATGCTGGGTTCAGTGAACATTGAAAGGGTGTTCGATAAACCCTGGTTGAACAACTTGAATATCGTTACTGCCGGTTCCACATTTTCCAACGCGATCAGCCTTTTCAACAACGCCAGGCTTGATGAGGTATTGGAGTATTTCCGGACTAATTATGACGTTGTCCTGGTAGATACCTCTCCGATACTGGCAGTGAGCGAGCCTTCCATGCTTTTACCCAAGATGGAAGGGGTGCTTTTGGTTTACCGCGTTGGTTTTGCCTCTCGCCTTGCTTTGCGCCGGGCAAAGATCCAGATCGAAAATATCCGCGGGCAGGGTTCTTTAAGCGGGGTGATCTTAAACAATGTCACTCCGGAGATCAGTATGGACAGCTATTATTATCATAAGAGGTATTATAACGTGGAAGAGAGCAAGAACGCCCGCGGGGTTGAGCCAAAGGCCTAAAAGGAATTATCGATGTATGAAAAATATTGGGGTTTGAACGAAAAGCCGTTTGAGAATACGCCGAACCCGCATTTTGTTTATTATTCCAAGAAACACGAAGAAGCGCTGACCCGGATGCTTTACGCGATTAAAGAGGAGAAGGGCGCGGCGATGCTTAGCGGCGAATATGGTTCGGGCAAGACCATCCTTAGCCGCATTATCATTGATGAGCTGATCAAGAACAAAAATTATGAAGTCGCGCTGATCATCCACCCGCAGCTTACGCCGGTTGAGTTCATGGAGGAGATCATCTATCAGTTGAAGAATGAGCATGTCAAAGGCTCAAAACCGCAACTGTTACATATGATGCAGGATGTGATCTATGAAAATTACCGTAGGGGCAAACGCACGATCATTATCATTGATGAAGCGCAGATCATTAAAAACACGGATACATTTGAAGAGTTGCGCCTTTTTCTGAATTTTCAGCTTAACGACAAATTCCTGATCACCCTGGTTTTGATCGGCCAGCCGGAGCTGTTAAAGAAAGTAGCGGCTATCCCGCAGCTTGAGCAGAGGCTGGGTGTTAAGTACCATCTTTCTGCCTTGAACGAGCCGGAGACAGCAGGGTACGTAAAATACAGAATGGAGATCGCCGGCGCTACTACGCCGATATTCACGCCGGAAGCAGTGCAATCCATCTATGGCTATTCCGGCGGCATACCGCGTAAGATCAATAATATCTGTGACAACGCCCTTCTGGTCGGTTTCGGCCAGGAGCTTAAAGAGATAAACAAAGAGCTTGTGGACAAGATAGCTCTGGATTTAGGTTAGGGGGTTTTATGCCAAGAATGTTTGACCTTCTGCGCGGCAGCGGTGAGCCGGATAAAAACAACGATCCCGCCAAGCAGGAGAAAAAAATACCCGAAGACCATGTTGTTAAAGCAGATCTTCCGCCTACGCCGCCGCCTAAAGATGCTCCGGTTAACTTTCCCAAAGCCATGCTGCATAATGAACATAAAAGCGACCAGCCGGACGATTATTCTCTGGTTTCTCAAAAACTGATCGCCGCTGTGCGCCAGCACGGGGTGGATAATGAAGATTCAGCCAGCAAGATATACAATGACGCGGTTGCCACGATCAATGCCTTGCTGGATAAATCCAAAACAACCGAGGATTTAAGCGAATTCGCTCCACGGATCAACGAAGCGCTTGATAATATTTTTAACCAGCTGCTTCTCGGTGATAACCTGCTGGATAATGTTTATAAGGCAAAGCAGGAGGATTATTACCTGCCCTATCATATTGTCAATGTGCTGATACTTTCTTTTGCTATCGGCTTGAGCATGAAATTCAATAAGTCGCGCATGGATGACCTGGGCAAGGCGGTGATCTTTTCCGATACGGGCTTAGATGAGCTCAGGGATATCGTGACTAAACCCAGGAAACTTACCGAAGAAGAGAAATGCTGGGTAGAGGCGCACATTGCCAAAAGCCTTAAATTCGCCGAGAGGGTGGCTCCTCTGGATGACGCGGTGAAAGAAGCTATCCAGATGCACCATGAACGGGATAACGGCAAAGGTTACCCCCGCGGCTTACAGAAAAACACGATCAGCCCGTACGCCAAGATCATCGGCGTGGTGGATACTTATGAAGCCCTGACGCATAAGCGCAACTATATTGACGAGATGGGCGCGCACAAGGCGATCAAGCTGCTTCTGGGTTCTTTGCGGGAGTATTTTGATATGGATGTGATGAAAGCTTTTATTAACAGGATGTCGGTCTATCCTGTAGGCAGCCTGGTTTTACTTAACACTAAAGAGATCGCCAAGGTGGTCAGTGTGCATCCGGGTTCTCCTTTAAGGCCGATAGTAATGATTACCCAGGATGCTTCAGGCAAACCTTCCAAGGAAAACACGATCATTGATCTGTCTGTCCAGGATTTCCCGACTATCCAGGATTCTTTCCAATCAAGCTAAATTGTTTTATTTCTAAACCATAGACGTGAACAAAAGCCAAATTTTAGCTGCCCTGGGGATATTATTCACTGCAATATGTATGGGCCTTTTTGTCGCCCGCTATGATTTTAACCCGCAGGCTATCGGGCTTATAGCGTTAGCTTTGGTTTTTATCCCTACGCTGATCAAACCGGACATAGGTTTTATCATTATCATCATTTCCATGCTTTTTTCGCCCGACATCATCCTGGGCAAGACAAGCGCAAGGGAAATAGCCGTAAGAGTCGATGATATATTCCTCCTTTTGGTCATTTTTGCCTGGTTGATCAGAAGCGCCTTCAGCAAGGACCTTTCGAAAGCGTTCAGCAACAAGCTCACCCCGCTATTTTTTTCTTATATTACAATCTGCCTTGTTTCTTCCGTTATCGCCGCCACAATCGGCAGGATCGACCTGAAATTAAGCCTGTTGAGTATTCTAAAATATGCCGAATACTTCCTGCTTTTCTTGATGGTCAAGGATAACCTGAAAAATATGCGGCAGGTAAAACTTTTTGTGCTCGTTTTCCTGCTTACCGCGTTGATCGTATCCGTGCATACCAATCTTTATATCCAGGACCAGATTAATGCCGGGGTGACATTTTTCAGGGTCGCTCCTCCGGTTGAGTCAAGAGGAGGCGGAGAGGCCAACACCATGGGCGGGTATCTATTGTTTATGCTGGCTATGACCGCAGGGTTGTTGCTTTATTCACGGAATTTCCTGGTCAGGGTATTCTTGATCATCCTGGCCTTGTTCATGCTGCGCTCATTTCTCTATACGCTTTCCCGCGGTTCATACCTGGCTTTTCTCCCTGTAGCCGTAGCCCTGGTATTCTTATCGCGAAAACTGCTTTTCGGTTTTCTGGTAGGCGCGATCATCGTTATTGTGGTCATGTTCATGCCGCAGATGGTCAAAGAAAGGGTGTCGCAGACCGTTGTGCCCAAAGAAGGCGTAGGGGGCAGGTATATGGACCTGGAAGAATCGCCTAAGTTAAGGCTGGACAGCTGGAAGAACGTTATTTTCGAGAAATTCCCCAAAAGCCCGCTTATCGGCCATGGCGTGGCCAAAGGTTTTATTGACGGACAATTTTTTTCCACCTTAAACGAAGTAGGTTTTTTGGGGTTAATGGTTTTTATCTGGATCTTAATCAGGCTTTTTAACGCCGCGCGCCTGAGTTTTCATTACCTGTTAAAGGCAAGGGATAATTTTGCCCTGGGCATAACGGCAGGTTTCATCGCCGGGTTTGTGGGCCTGCTCTTTCATTCGATAAGTACGAATACTTTTATCATTATCAGGATCATGGAACCATTCTGGTTTATCGCGGCAATCGTTGTCAGTCTGCCAGGTATGTTGCCGCAAGAGGCAAGTGGTCAATAATGGGCGATACATTGAACAACGATAAACTCTTACAGCGCTCCGTCACTAAAAGCGTACTCTGGAATTTTACCGGCCAGGGCTGCATACTGCTGATTTCTTTTTTCGCCACGCCTTTTATTTTACATAAGCTGGATGTAAATCTTTATGGCATCTATATGCTCGTCGGCGCGGCGATGGGGTACCTGGGTTTTCTGCAGTTAGGCCTTGGGCCGGCCTCCGTAAAATACATCGCCGAATACCTGGCTAAGAAACAGGAATTGAAGATCCGCGGAGCTTTTTGGTCTTGTATCACGATATACGCTGTTTTAGGCCTTTGCGCTGTCTTTGCGGTTTTCTTCTTTGCCGAATTTGCCATCGTGCGTTTTTTCAAGATCTCGCCGGCTTTTAGCGCTACAGCGGTGCTTGCGCTTAAGCTGGGGGCTTTGGAATTCTTGGTCACGATCATTTCAGCGGTAGTTAGCGGCATCATGCGCTCTTTGAACAGGTTTGATATACTTAACCGCATTGATGTCAGCTTATACGCGCTTCAAATCGGTTTAAGCGTGATCGTCCTTTTGAGCGGTTTCTCTTTGCCTGCTTTGATCTTGGTGAATACCTGTGTTAAAGCAGCGGGTATTTTTATTTACTGGAGTTTTGCCTGCCGGTACCTGCCTTTTTTACGCAAGCCTTACTGGGACAAAAGTTCTTTGTATGAACTGCTTAAGTTCGGCGGATTCATCACGGCTTCACAGGTTTTAAGCCCGATTTTGAATAATGTAGAGAAGATCTTTTTAAGTTCTCTGCGTTCCGTAGCCAGTCTTGCTTATTATTCTATACCGGCTTCCTTGATCGCGCGCGCGGCAGTCATTCCTTATTCATTTTCTTCAGTGCTTTTTCCGGTGTTCAGCTACTCCTGGGCGGAGGGCAACAAACGCCTGAACCAGGAACTGCATTACCGCAGCAGTTTGTATATCATTCATATTTATGCTTTCTTTATGGTTTTTTTTATGGTCTTCGGGGATAGTTTTCTTACTTTCTGGGTAGGCAGGGATTTTGCCGAGAAATCCGCCGGTATCCTCACGGTGATCGCGGTCAGCGGGCTTTTTAGTACCGCGGCTTATCCGTCTTTAGCGGTATTGCAGGGTATAGGCAGGCCCGCTATACCAGCTGCTTTAAGCCTGGCAGAAGTTATTTTTTATATTCCCTGTTCGTATTTTCTCATCGCTAAGTTCGGCACTTTAGGCGCCGCGTACGTTTGGCTGGCGCGAGTTTTTGCGGATATGTTCTTTTTGCAGCTTGCTTCCTGCCGCCTGTTGCAGCAAAATTTATGGGACTGGTACGCGAATATACTGCGCCGCAGCCTGCTTCCGGTTTGCTGCTGTTTTGCCCTTTTTTACTTTTTGCGTAAACTAAATTTAGGTTTTATCAGCCCGACGAATATCCTGGGGATCCTATGCGTTTCAGCGGCTTATCTGGCAATGGTCTGGTTGTTGGGCCTTGATACGTCGGAGCGGCAGCATCTTGCTGGCATCACTAAATCTGTTCTTAAAGCAGTATACTTGAAAGATGAATAAAGAAGAACTGAAAATAACGCTTTTTGCGGCAAAACTTAATACCTGCGGCGGAGCGGAAAGGGTGGTCTTGGAAGAGGCGGGATACTTTTTAAGCAAAAAAGTTTCCTTGCAGGTTTTAACATTTGAATTTGACCCTTCTGTCTTGATGGGCAATGAGCAGGTATCCGTAAAAGCGATCAGCGCAAGGTCATTCTGGGGTAAGCTTAAGCGCTTAAGAAAAGAGCTTAAGGATATAAAACCGGACCTGGTCATCGGACATAATAACGAAGACTGCCTTTTTATCTATCTGGCTTCATTATTCTTGGGTATTAAATATGCTACGCATATTTTCGGCACGATCTTCTGGTTTGACGATGATCTTAAGAAATATGCGTTACTGCACAGGAGGGTTTTTAAGTTGATCCGTGATTCAGTCGCCGGGCACAAGGAATTCCTCCCTGAAAAGGCGCGCTTCAGCTTACCCGTTTTTATAAAGAATAACCTTATGGCGGTTCTGGATTTTTTCGCCGTAAGGGGGGCGCGTTTTATCGTTACGCTTAATGAGCATCTGCGTTGGGAGATCAGGCAGGTCTATTATCGGGACGCTGTTGTCTGCACAGGCTGCTTGTCCGCGCAGTGGCTTAAATGCCAGCCTGGTTATGATTGGCGTAAAGAGCTGGGGCTGGAAGGTAAGAAAATTGTCTTAAGTGTTTGCCGCCTTGACCATCGCAAAAGGCTGGGGCTATTGATTGAAGCGTTCGCCAAATTATCCCGGCAGAGAAATGACCTTGTCCTGCTTATTGCTGGCTCAGGAAAAGAGGAAGCCAAACTGCGTAGTTTAAGCGCGCAGTCAGGTATCGCAGGGAAAGCGGTGTTTTTAGGCGCGATTGAAGAAACTCGCCTGCGCAGCCTTTACCAGGCAGCAGACGTCTTCGTCTTCGTCGGCTGGACTTCATTCGGGATCACGCGTTTTGAGGCTTTGGCTGCCGGCGCCAAATCAGTCTGGAGCAACGAGGTAGGCAACAAGGAGATATCCGCCTGGGAGGGGATGGTTTTTCCAACTGAGCCGGAAGCTAACTCTTTAGCCGCCGCAATACTAAAAGCGATAGACGAACCGGCAGCCAGCTTGCCCGATCTATCCGCTTATTTATGGAAAAATTATTTTGATCAACTAAATGGGCTTGTGCTGTCAGCAGTTTCCGGAGGATCACTGAATGCCCGAAGATAGGATTTTGTATATGCATGAATCCGCGCAGATGGGCGGCGCGGAAAACAGCTTGTTGCAATTAGCCCTGAATATTGAGCGGAAAAAGTTTATCCCTTTTTTTATTCTCGGCCAGGAAGGCGATCTTGCCAGGCTACTGCGCCAGGGCAATATTGAAGTTTCTGTTATTTCCTTGCCGCGTTTTTTCCATTGCCTGGGTTTTTTAAGCAGCTTGTTTAAGGTTATTGCTTTTGCCCGCAGGAACCAGATAGATATCATACATACTAATAGCGTACGTACGCATTTATATGGGGCTATTGCCGCGCGCTTACTCGGTATTTTTGTTATCTGGCATGAACGTTGCCTGCTTACCAGGGAGTGGGTTGATCTTGACAGGGTGTTTTATTTTTTTGCCCAGAGGATCATTTGTAATTCTCATGCTATCAGCCGGCGTTTTTTACGTGCCGGCAAGCTGCCGGATAACTTAAGAGTGGTTTTTAATGGCGTAGACCTCAAGATATTCAGCCCGCGCCAGGATGAAGCGCTTATTAAGGAGCAACTGGGTATCAAGGCCGGTGAAACGGTGATCGGGATAGCTTCGCGTTTTGACATCACTAAAGGGCATGAAACATTGCTAAAGGCTGTAGGGAAGATTATCAGCGGGCACCTAGCGGATCAAGCAAATCTGAAATTATTAATTGTCGGCACAGGTGTCTTTAAAGAGGAATCCGGCAGAGAAGAATTATTACGGCAGATGGCGCAGGAACTTGGCTTAAAAGATAAAGTGATCTTTACGGGTTTTCGTTCGGATATGGCGCAGGTCTATGCGGCTATGGATATTTTTGTGCTTGCTTCGGACGCTGAAGGTTTTGGCAGGGTTACTATTGAGGCGATGGCTTTGGCTAAGCCCGTAGTGGGGACAAATTCCGGCGCTACTCCGGAGATCGTTATTGATAAAGTGACAGGGTTATTATTTACACCCGGGGATGCCGCCGGGCTTGCTGACCGGATTGCTTATTTGTTGAATAATCCGCAAGTAGCCAGGCAAATGGGTTTAGCCGGCAGAAGTATTGCGCAGGAGAAGTTCAGTATCCGCCAGCATGCCTTAGAGATACAAAAGATATACGATGAACTTCTGGCAAAGGATAAAAAATGAGAAAAATGCTGCTTTCCGTTTATCTTGTTTTGCGCAAATTCTTGCTTAATTTATTTTTCCCTGCGCAGGTTTGTTTAGAGCGCGGGAAAGTAAACAATATCCTGTTAGTGCGTTTAGACAGGTTAGGCGACCTGGTGCATTCGTTGCCCGCGATCAAAGCCGTGGAGAAAAGTTTTCCGCAGGCAAATATTTCTGTTTTGGTGAACGCCTATACGGCGGATTTTCTTAAGGGGCAGCTTTCGCGGGCAAATGTGCTAATTTTGCCGGCAGGTTTCTGGCAGCAGTTAAATTTCTTAAGCAAGATCAAGGCAATGCGTTTTGACCTGGTTGTGGACCTGTCCTCGGATTATCCGTTACGGCCCGCTTTTCTGGTATATCTTACCGGCGCCTCCTATAGGCTAGGTTATGAAATATCCGGCAGAGGGGTGTTTTTTAATATCCGAACGCTTCCTGTTGATGGCAAGATCACCACTCGCGCACGCGTCCTGGATTTGGTCAGAAAGATCGGCGTGGAGGCCGATGATACCGGCCTGCAGCTTAATGTGACTAATCAGGTTGCCAGTGAAGTGGAGAAGCTGTTGTTTGAGCGCGGTATCAGAGGGCAGGATAAACTGATCATTGTAGCTGCCGGCGGTTATTATCCCAGCCAGTTATGGGGGGTGGATAACTATGCCAGCCTTATCCTGAAACTCCTGAAAGCTTATGACGTAAAAGTGGTTTTAGCCGCCGCCAAGGCAAATGCCGCCGCCAGCGCCAGGATATTGTCTTTGGTCAGGCTTGATCCGCTGGCTTCGGGCCGGATCCTGGAGATAGAAAATCTTGCTTTAGACAAACTGGTCGCGCTTATTTTAAGAAGTTCACTTTTTATCGGCGATAACTCCGGGCCGCTGCATATTGCCTCAGCTCTGGGAGTGCCGACTGTTTCCACTATGGGGCCGACAGAGCCGGAGATCTGGGCGCCTTTGGGAGAGAAGAACATAGTTTTGCGTAAACCGCTAAGTTGCTCGCCATGCAATAAACCAACGTGCCGTAAGCATGAGTGTATGCGCCTGATCCGCGTAGAGGATATGCTGGAGGCGGTGGAAAAACAGTTGAAGGTAAAATAATATGATCTTAACAAGCCCTTTGCGTAAAATCCTGGTGGTTAATCTTGGCGGGATGGGCGACCTGCTTTTATCTTCCGCTTCGATCAGGTCTTTACATAACGCCTATCCGGAAGCAAAAATAAGTTTATTGGTTTCTTCCAAAGCGGTTGAAATCGCCAGGAGGCTAGGATTCATTGATAAAGTTTTTGTATTCTATCCGCAATCGCTTTTATGGATAGCCCTGCGGGGAATATTACTGCTTTGGGGTTTAAGAAGGGAGTGTTTTGACCTGGCGGTAAATATGCGTACGATCGCCTCCTCTTTAAGCGCGTTGAAAGCGCGCTTATTATTAGGTTTGATCAATGCCAAAGTTACCGCGGGCAGGAATACCCAGGGCAGGGCGGGGTTTCTGGATATCAGTATTAATGAATCAGAATACGGCGATATGTATGAAAGAGATTATGACCTGGCGTTAATCGAGGCGCTGGGCATAAAGGCAGTGGATAAAAGGTTAGAGTTCAGCGTAACGGCTAAAGAAGCGGCTACTCTGGCGGCTATACTTAAAGAGAAAGGGCTTAAAGAAGGCGAAATACTGGTGGGAGTGCATCCGGGCGGTGAACAGTCCAGGCGCTGGCCGATCAAGAACTACCAGGAGCTTTTAGGCTCGTTATCTTCTGTCCAGGGAGTAAGGTTTGTTATTACAGGCACAACCAAAGAAGCTGCGCAAGCCGTTTTTTTGGCAGCAAAATTCCGGCAAAAGGCCATTGATTTATGCGGCGCGCTTTCATTGGGCGAGCTTGCGGCGCTGATGAAAAGATCTGCGTTATACATTTGCAATGATACCGGAAGCATGCATCTGGCCGCAGCGGTCGGCGCGCCGATTTTAGTGATATTCGGCGGAGGTTCGTTGATACGTTTTGACCCGTGCCAGCTTAACAGCTTAAGCTGTGTTTTGTATAAGCCTGTCAGCTGTAGCCCATGTAATAAAGCGTTCTGTTTTTCAAAAAAATGCCTGAAGGAAGTCACTGTGCAGGAAGCGGCGCTTCAGGCCAGGCGCATTCTCAAGGTATGAATATATTAAGAAAAATATATCCGTTGCTTTATAGTTTTTTCGCCCACTCCGATGAGAAAGGGGAGTACTCCAGCGGTTATTGGCAGGGGCTGACCAGGAAAAAGATCACAGAGATCTGTGCAGGTAGATCTGGCAGGATACTGGAAATCGGCCATGGCGCGGGTATGCTTCTTTCCAAGCTTGCCGGCCAAAACCCCCAGCGCTTGGTTTACGGCATAGATATGAATATCGCTTTTTGCAATTACGTTGCGGACAAATCCCGTAATCTGCGCCTGGAGAATATGCGTATTTTGATGCAGGATGCCTATAAGCTTGCTTTTAAAGACGGGGTTTTTGAGACAGTGATCTGCGTAAATTTTATTTATAATATCGCCACGCTTTCCCAGCTTAAATGGTTATTCACGGAGATGAGCCGGGTTTGCAAAAGATGCGGGTCGCTGATCTTTGAATTCCGCAACGCGCGTAACCCGTTTTTTGTGTTTAAGTATAAGTTCGCCTCATCTTATGACAGCACGCTTAAGGGCCTGACTTTGCGCTGCCATCAACTTGAGGAGATAGAGCAGTTACTGAAGGAGACAGGCCTGATTATTGTGCGCAAGGAAACTTTGGGATTGCCTTTTTTAAAGAAGTTTGCGCCGATAATTGTCATTGAGGCAAAGAAATCATGATAGCTAAAGCGCCGGTGATAGGGTCAGATGTAAAGTTCAGGTTTCTTGCCGCGAGCCTGGGGAATCTCCTGGATCATCGCGCAGAGCAGGAGTTTATGCGGTTACTTGCTGAGTTTACCGGCAAGAAGCATATATACCTATTGGATTCAGGATTGTCATGTTTTTACGTTTTGCTAAAGTGCATGCAGGATTTAAGCGCCAGGGATGAAGTTGTGCTTCCGGCATATACGGCCCCCAGCTTAGTGGTTGCCATCGCTAAAGCCGGATTAAAGCCGGTGCTTTGTGATATATCGCTTAAAGATTTCAACGCCGACCTTGGTTTATTGCGCGAGGCTGTTAACCAAAAGACCCTGGCTGTTTTAGCGGTGCATATGTTCGGTATAGGCACAGAAGGCCTTGCGCAGTTGGCAAAAGCTTTGCCTGAGGAAGTTTACCTGATTGAAGATTGCGCGCAAAGCTTAGGCAGCTTGTATGGCGGTAAGCAGTTGGGCGGTTTTTCCCGCACAAGTTTTTATAGTTTTAACCGCGGCAAAAACCTCTCCATCGGCTCCGGAGGTTTTATCGCCACTAGTGACAGCCGGTTAGCAGGGCAAATCGGGAAGATCTTCCGGCGCTTAGAATATCCTTCGATTTTCAAGCAGCTGTCATTATTTGCGAAAACATGTTTGGTTTCCTGGGTATTAAATCCGCGTGTTTATTTTTTTATGCAAGCTTTATCCGAAGGCTTTAAGCAACATGCGCCGGCAAAAGATATCCATTTTCAAAGGCTTGCTTTTTTTCAGGCTGCTTTAGGCAAAAAGATATTCATGGGCAAAGAAAGTATTTTCCGGCAGCGTTATGAGAACGGGATGTTCTTATTAAGCAGTTTAAGCGGCTTAAACGGAGTTATCTGCCCGGCTGTGGATAATGCCAGCCGCCCGGTTTTTAACCGTTTCCCGGTTGTTTTCCGCGACACAACAAAGCGCGAGCTGATCAAGCGTAAACTTCAGGATGCAGGAGTGGAGTCTTCAAACCTGTATCACAAGCCGTTGCATCGGTTTTTTGATCTGGGATATAGGGCGGATGCATTTCCCAATGCCGGTTTTCTGGCAGACGGCTTATTGACTCTACCGGTTTATCCGGGCCTGGAAAAGCGTTACCTGGAGGTTATCCCGGAGGTGATCAGAAAATATGTTTCCTAAATTTAATCTGCGCAGGGTTTTCTTAAAATTGCTCAAACAACCGGTTTATGCGCTGAAAGTACTTTCACGCAGGCTCCCGGCGTACCTGGCTTATTATTCTGGTACAGGTAAAAGCTCAAACCCTGAATCCATCACGATATTCTTGACCCATCGTTGCAACCTGCATTGTTACATGTGCGGCCAATGGGGAAACCACGGATCAAGCGCCAAAATTAATAAAGAGTGCCTGCAGGAGGAGCTTACGCTTGAGGTGTTGAAAAAGTTTATTAAGGACCTGGCTGTTTTTAAGCCGAACATCACTCTTTTTGGCGGTGAGCCGCTTTTGTATAAAGATGGATGTTTGAAAATTGTACGCCTGATCAAAGAAAATAATATGCACTGTTTGATGATCACTAACGGCGTTTTGCTTTTAGAGCAGGCCGAGGAGATAGTTTCTTCGGGGCTGGATGAATTAAATGTTTCTCTGGATGGGCCAGCCTTTGTGCATGACGATATCCGCGGTTTACCCGGGCTTTTTGATAAGGTCGCTTGCGGCATTGAGCGGGTGAATTATTTTAAGAAATTACGCAAGGTAAAAAAGCCTTTGGTTAACCTGCAGTGTACGATCAACCAGAAGAATTACGAGTTTATTGACCAGCTTCTGCCACTGGCCAGGGAACTGGAAGTTAATTCTGTAACATTCCATAATTTGATATTCATTAATGAAAAAATGCTCTCCGGCCAGAAAGAATATGACCGTTTGCTTCAGGCGTCTTCTTCCGGATGGGATGGTTTTGTGTTCTCACCCGGTATGGACGTATCCGTTTTGCGCGATAAACTAAAACAGGTATTTGAGAATGGTTCTGGCCTTAAAATCGATATCTACCCGGATTTTAAGTTAACTGACCTGGGGCAGTATTATGCGGACCCGGAGAAGATCCCGGGTGGTTATCTTAAACGGTGTTTAAGCCCGTGGATCACGGCGTACCTGTTTTGCGACGGCCAGATCCGGCCGTGCCTTAATTCGAGTTTTTCTTACGGCAATATCAAAGAAAAACCTTTTAGCCAAATATGGAACAGCGCCCAAGCAATAAAATTCAGGAAGCTGCTTAAAGAAAAGAGGATCTTTCCTGCCTGCCCCAGGTGCACGGAACTTTACAGGTATTAAATTATGCCTAAGACAAAAGTTTTACATATTATTACGCGCATGGATTGGGGCGGTTCCCCGGATGTGGTAAAGCAGCTTTTTCGTTTGTTGCCAAAAGAGGATTTCCAACAGCACCTTATCTGCGGGCGTACTGATTTTCCCAACCTGGAT
>JBAZNG010000010.1:0-20778 GCA_041649385.1 Candidatus Omnitrophota bacterium
CCTGAATATCCGTTTCTACAATAATGCTCCGGATAACTACAAAATGCTTTGGCACGTGGAGAATAAGAATTTCTGGAGCAACGCAAAAACTTTCCCCCTGATCCATGAGCTTTTTTCTAAACAGCTGTCCCTGGCTACGAATGAGATCGCCGCAAGCACGGCTGAATTTATAGGATTTTCTGTTGTTGACCCAAAAGAAAGAATAACCATTGAACTGATCAAAAGCATAAAGAAAGCCTCTCCCCGGAAAAAGATCATTATCGGTGGGCCGGTTTGTTCTACCAGCGAACAACGAGACCTATTTAAGGACAATCTGCAGACAGATGTTGACTTCTTTGTGGTCGGGGAAGGGGAAGAAACGCTCTGCGAGATACTGCGGAAAAAGACACAAGATAAACCGCATGGGCAGATCGCTGGTACTGCCATAAAACATAATGGCGCATGGTCATACGTTGAGCGGAGATTGATCGACCCGCTTGACGCGGCAAGTTTCCCGGATTACAAAAGTTTTGACCTAAACCAATATAAATCGGGGAATTCCATGCTTGTTGAATGGTCAAGGGGCTGCAAAGGCCACTGCAGCTTCTGTAAGAACTTCCGCCTTGTAAAAGGCTACCGCTGCCGCAGCGCTGATTCAATATACCAAGAGTTGTGTTTTTTAAAAGAAAAACATGGCATAGAAGACTTTACTGTCTGCGATAACCTGATGAATGGCAATCCACAACAGCTTGAAGAAGTATCCCACTTGATCAGCAAAGGTAATTTACGCGTATCCTGGTCAGGACAGATCGCGCCCTCATTAAGCATGAGCCGGGGATTGTTTTCCAAAATGCGGAAAGCTGGATGTTTTAAGGTGCAGGTGGGAGTAGAAAGCGGTTCATCTTTGGTGCTGCGGAAAATGAAAAAACCATATACTCCTGAATTGGCTCAAGAAAATATTAAAGCGGCAAGAAAAGCAGGTATGGATACGGAAATATTCCTGCTCGTGGGTTTCCCCGGGGAAACAGAAAAAGAATTCTGCAGTACGCTTAATTTCATAAAGAATAACGCCCGCTATATCGGGGCGATCAAGTCCATTAATACCCTGCATTTAATCGCCGGCACTGAAATTTATGAGCGGCCTTCGGAATTCAACCTTAAAACCCTGCCTAAGGATAACTGGCACTACTTATGGGAAACAAACGACGGAAACACGTATGCCCAGAGGAAGAAAAGAGTAGAGATGCTCCTGGATCTGGCGGCTTCATCTGGAGTCACCGTCATAGAAACAAATATCAAAGAAGGTAAAGAAACAGCTTTAAATAACGTCTCTGACTTAAACGCTGAAATGGCTTTATCGTTACAAGATTCACTGAACAACTTGCAGCCACTGCCTTGTGTAAAAAACGCGCCTGGAAAGAAGAGGGACGCGCAAAAATGGATGCTCCTGACAGCTGGAATATTCTTTACCGCCATTTATTTGTTCTATTTCTGGTTATCCATGCTTGTAAGAAACAGGCTGCTCTTAGGAGGGAGAAAGAAATAAAATGAACATTCTCCTGGTCCATCCGCACGATATATTTGATAAATCTGAACCCTGGACAGTGAGGATCCTGAGCCTGGCTGAAGAATTTGCCAGGAACAACCACTCTGTGAAATTGTGCTATTTTCCTGCGCTTTTAGGAAATCAAAAGCCTGCCCGAAAGATTGCCTCAATTGACCTTATTCCCCTGAACAGGACGCCTTCGCCCTTTGTTTTCCTGAAGAATTGCCGCTTGATAACCACTATGGGGCAATGGGCTGATATCATCCATTTCCAGAAGTGCCATTACTACGCGTCCTTACCCGCAGTGATCGCAGCTTACCTGAAAAATAAACCGCTGCACTACGATTGGGATGACTGGGAGGAACAAATCTGGTATGAATCCTGCGGCAGAGGGCTGCATTCAACTTTCATCGGGCTTTCTTTTAAACTGCTTGAGCGCATACTGCCTGTATTATCTGACTCAGTTTCTTGCGCAAGCGAACATTTAAAAGAACTCACCAGGAAGCTCGGGGTAGATGACGAATTCATTTTTGAAGCGCCTGTAGGGGCTGACTTGGAAAAGTTTCATAGCGGAATAAGCGGCGCGCATGTTAAACAAGCCTACCGCATAGAAGAGAACGAAGAACTTGTGCTTTATATCGGGCAATTGCATGGAGCTCAATACGTCGACCTTTTTATCCGCGCAGCGGAACTGGTCTTGAATAAACAACAAAACGTGAAATTCATGATCGTAGGAGATGGTTTCCTGAAAAGCAGCCTGCGCCAGCTTGTCTACGATCTAGAGCTTCAAAACAAAGTGATCTTTACCGGGGCTGTTGAGCATGACACTATTCCATCCTATATTGCCGCTTCCAGTATTTGCGTTGCGCCATTCCGGGATACTGCGGTAACCCGCTGTAAGAGCCCGTTAAAAATAGTAGAATATATGGCTTCGGGCAAAGCAATCGTCGCCAGCAACGTAGGAGAGGCCCGTAAAATGCTTAGCGGCGCCGGGATCCTTACCAAGCCGGGCGATCACAAGGCTCTGGCCGAAGGGATGAGCAGATTATTGACAGATAAAGACTTAAGGGAAAAACTTGGCGCAGAGGCGCGCAAGAAAGCGGTAGAGCAGTTTAATTGGCAAAGCACAGCCAGTAAGATTATGTGCGCCTACCAGAAAATCAGCCAAAGATGAGAAAAATAATTTTTATAACGCGTGAGGGGTATGCTTTATCCGGAGCAAGGATACGCTGCCACGGATTTGCCAAACAACTGTCAAAATTCGGCATTCAGAGCGAAGTCTTTTCATTCGCTGATGATCTTAAGGCAAAATTCGGCGAAGAAGAAAAGCAGTTATCTTTATCTGATAAACTTAGACTGAATGTTGCCGCCTTTAAACGCCTGGCAAAAGAAAACAAGGATTGCGTATTCTTCCTGCAACGGCTTAATTACCACTCACTTGCTCCATTAGCCCTGAACTTACTACGCAAGAATAAACTTATCTTTGATTGCGATGATTGGAATATCCGCGAAAACTACCGCTATTTCCTGAAAATATGGCCTTCATCAAAAATGGAGTATTTTACAAAGAAAGTCGCTAAACGCGCTGATATCTTTATCGCTGCCAGCAGGTTCCTGGAGGAGTATTTCGGCCCTTTTAATAAAAACACATTCTACCTTCCTACAGGCGTAGACACACAACGCTTTACTCCGGGTAAAGAAACAAAAAAAGATGAAATAATCTTCTCCTGGACAGGCACGGTCTTCCATCCGCAAATGCATGATAATCTGACTTTTATCCTGGACTGCTTCTCGACCTTAAGAAGAAAATACAGTAATATACGCCTTTATCTGGCCGGGAGAGGATTATATTATAATAAGATCGGCGAGATCGTCGGTAAATCAAGGCTTTTAGATAAAGTTATGGTTTTTCCCTGGATACATCCTGACAATATCCCGGAACATTTAAACTGTATAGACATTGGCTTGCTCCCTTTGACTGAAAATACCTATTTTAACAAAAGTAAGAGCCCGACAAAACTCTTTGAATATATGGCCATGGCAAAACCTACGGTTTGCAGCAGGGTAGGAGAGGCTGAATCAATCATTTCCGAAGGAAAAACCGGGTTAACCGCTTGCGGTAAAGATGAATTCGTATCCCAGATGGAGCGTCTGATCAAGGACGCGGATCTAAGAAGAACTATCGGGACAAACGCAAAAGAAGAGATAGAAAAGAAGTATTCCTTAACTGTATTGGGCCAACAGCTCCACGCTATAGTCAGGAACCTTGAAAATGGCTAAGACCTCGATCATTATCCCAACATACAACAGCGCGGCCTTCATCGGCCCGTGCCTGGATTCAATTTTTAGGCAAATTACCCCGGAAACAGATGTGATTATTGTTGATAACGGCTCTAAAGATGGTACCGCGGGCTTAGTGAAAGAAAAATACCCGCAGGCCAGGATAATAGCAAATAAAACAAACCTGGGAGCTAGCGCCAGCCGCAACCAGGGAGTGGCGATTTCCAGCGCTGAATGGATAATCACATTGGACTCTGATATCATCCTGCAGGATAACTTCCTGGCAGAAACAGCAAAAATCATAAAAACACTTCCTGAACGCATAGGCAGCGTACAGTTCAAGATCTTGCGCGCCCGCCAGAACAGGATATTCTCTACCGGGATAAAACGTGATTTCTTAAACAGGTTCCATGATATGCACAAGGGTTTTCCTGCGCACGGACTTGATTGCGTTAAAGATGTCTTTGGCGCCTGCTGCGCTGCCGCTCTATATAGGCGCAAAATGCTTGAAGAGATAAAAGATAAACATGGCTATTTTGATGAGAGGCTGTTTTTTCTTTTTGAAGACGCTGAACTTTCCTGGCGCGCCCAAAAAACAGGGTGGCGTTGTTTATATTCTCCAGGCGCCGTTTGCTTTCACCACGGTAACGGTTCAGCTACAGATAGAAAAACAAGGCAATATTTTAGTTTTCGCAACCGGCAGCTTGCAATATTAAAAAATGAGAATCCCTTGTTAATCTTATTGAAATTACCTTTTTACCTGGCTTACGATATCCCAAGAGCGTTTATTTTGCTTAAAAATCGCATTAAGGCAGGCTAATTAATGAACTCTGAGCAGAAAACAAATATACTATACGTGATCACTAAGCTGGAGTTAGGCGGCGCCCAGAAACAGCTTTTAGAGCTTATCCGCGGCCTGGATAAAACGCGTTTTAATATCTTTCTTTTTACCTCCCAGGAAGGAATGTTGTTGCCCGAAGCTTTATCTATAAATGGGCTGCAAATTGCAACATTCAATTGGCTTGAACGTAACTTAAATCCAATGAAAGACATTCTTAGCCTGATACAAATATTCCGCTACATTAAAAAGAATAGAATTGATATTGTGCACACGCATAGCTCAAAAGCCGGGATCATCGGACGGATCGCCGGGCGATTGGCTGGCGTAAAAACAATAATGCATACTGTGCACGGTTGGCCATTTCATCAATATCAGCCTTTTTTCAGCAGGTTGTTATTTACCTGGCTGGAAAGGATCGCGGCGGCTTGTTCAAATAAACTGATCGTAGTATCTCAATCTGACCTCAATAAAGGGCTAAAATATATCTGCAATAACCAAAATAAGTATGTTTTAATAAACTATGGCGTTGAGATAAACCTAAACGCTGAACAAAACTATGAAGCGGCCAAAAAAGAACTACAAATAAAAGACGGTAATCTTATCGTCGGTAATATTTCCTGTTTTAAACCCCAAAAGGCACTTTTGGATTTTATAAAACTTGCCTTGCTCATTAAAAATTCATATTCAAAGGTAAAGTTTATTTTGATCGGTGACGGCATATTGCGAAATGTGATTGAAAAACAGATCCTGCGTGCCGGCCTGCGGGAGAATATCGTTTTGACCGGTTGGCGCAAGGATATACCAGAATTACTCCCGGATATCGATATTTTTGTACTCACATCATTATGGGAAGGCATGCCTATTTCAGTACTGGAGGCAATGCGTTGCGCAAAACCGATAGTTGCTACCGATACCGGTGGTATCCATGAAATAGTTATTGACGGATATAATGGTTTTCTGGTAAAACCTAAAGATATGCGGTCAATGAGCCAGAAATTATTGCTTTTATTGGAGAATAGAAAACTAAGGGAAACGATGGGGCTACTAGGCAGAGATAATTTAGGCACAAGGTTTAGCCTTAAAGGTATGGTGCAGGCGCATCAGGATCTTTACGCGTCTTTGGCCACAACATTCAAAATCTATGCTCATTAAACTTATTTTACTGTTTATGGCAGGTTTTCTGGCCAACAAATCAATAATCGGCCTGTTAAAGAAGATATCCTTAAAACATAACTGGAACACTTCCGGCGGCATATCTTTAGCCGGCGGCCCGGGAATATGGCTTGCTTTTATTATTACGGTAATTCCCGCGTTCTTTTATACCGGCATATTCCAGGAAGAAATAGCTGGAGTGATACTGGCTTCGGGATTAATGTTTATTTTTGGCTACATTGATGACCGTAAAGAACTCTCTGTAGGCATAAAATTCCTTGTCCAGATAATCGCCACAGGATTGCTGGTGGCTTCCGGCATAAAAACGCGCATCGCCTTTATCCCGGAGATGGCCAATATTATTATTACCTTTATCTGGGTTGTCGGTATTACTAATGCCTTTAACCATCTGGATGTATTGGATGGTGTTGGCGGAATGATCGCGCTGGTAGTCAGTTCCGCTTTCTGCATAATCGTTTCCCTGCAGCAAAACACCGGGTTGTTGATAATCTTTTTCAGTTTATCCGCGGTGATCTGCGGGTTTCTCACTGAGAATCTACCACCGGCAAAAGTTTACCTGGGCAATTCCGGCAGCCACTTCCTGGGTTTTATACTGGCGGCTTTAGCCCTGGTAATAAGTTACGCTACGCTAGAAACCAAAACAGCGCTTTTTACGCCTTTGCTAATCATGGGTTTTCCTGTCTTTGATACGGCATTTCTGATACTTATACGCTTAAAACAAAAACGGTCAGTTTTTAAGAAAAGTAATGACCATCTCGCGCTGCGTTTCTTAAAAATCGGCCACTCTAAGAGTAAAACTTTAATAACTATGACATTACTGGCTATTTTCTTCGCGATTTGCGGCATAGCTGTTTATAGAAGCACACCGCTTTATGGTTTAGCCACAATAATATTTGCCGTTTTAGTCACAACGGTTTTGATCCGCAAGGCAAGCAGAGTGGAGATTTAATGGGTAAAAAGAAGATAATTATCCTGGGAGGGGGGCTTTCGGGCTTAAGCGCCGCTTGGCACCTGCAAAGAAGGGGGGCTGACTGCAGGATATTTGAAAAAGAGACTGAAGCAGGGGGGTTGTGCCGCTCAAAGAAGGTCAATGGCTTTACCTTTGACCATGACGGCCATCTTTTGCATTTCCGGCATCAATATACCTTTAATCTGGTAAAGAACTTACTTGGTGACAATATCACGGAGCACCAAAGAAATTCCTGGATATACACTGATCACAGGTATAACCATTTTCCTTTTCAGGCCAATCTTTATGGCTTGCCTTCAGCGGTAGTCAAAGATTGCCTGCTGGGTTTCATTGATTCCCGCAGAAACCATACAACACACCCTAAAAACGAGAATTTCCTGCACTGGATCAACTCTACTTTTGGTAAAGGCATCGCGCGCCATTTTATGATACCTTACAACAGTAAATTCTGGACAGTACCTCCAGAAAAACTTACCTGTGAGTGGCTGGAAGGTTTTATCCCCATACCTTCCTTAAGCCAATTAATTGAAGGTACGATACAGGAAGGTAAAGGCAACTTAGGCTACAATGCCAGGTTCTGGTACCCCAAAAAAGGCGGGATCGCTGAACTTTCCCATGGCTTAAGCCGCCAGATAAATAACCTTTATACGGATTCTCCTGTCATAAGCATCAATTTAAAGAAAAAAGAGGTCTATACCAAAAAGACAGGTAAAGAAAAGTTTGATGTTTTGATCTCAACTATTGCCTTACCGGAACTGGCCAAATTAACCGTAGATATGGCCGCGCAACAGAAGCTTTTGTTCAGGAAATTAAGGCATAATTCCATACTTAATATTAACCTGGGGATCAATAGGCAAGAGTCCTCAAAAAGGCACTGGATATATTTCCCGGAAAGTAATTTATCGTTTTTCCGGGCAGGTTTTTACCATAATTTCTCAAGCGATCTGGTACCAAATGGTAAAAGTTCACTATACGCGGAAGTTTCATATTCAAAGGATAGGCCTATAAATAAGTCAACTATCGTAAGCCAGGTGATTAAGGACCTTAAGAAAACAGGCATCCTATTGGCAGGGGATAAGCTACTGGCGCAGGATGTTAATGATATACATTATGGTTACCCTGTCTATGACCAAAATTACAAGCAAACCAGAGACAAGATCATGGAAGCTTTAAATAGTTATGATATTATCCCTTGCGGAAGGTATGGGAACTGGCAGTATATGTCTATGGAAGACGCTTTGCTTGACGGTAAGAAAGCCGCGGAAAAAATCAAAGCGTAAAGTGATATTTATGAGTAAGCACTCAAAATAACCCGGGCGTTAAATCCAGGTAAATGTAGGTAAGTAAGCTTAAATATGCGACCACGCGGAAGGCCCAAAAAATACAGGATAGTCAAGGTTGACCCTAAGATCAGTCAATTTAGCCCCAGAGGCAAGCCAGGCAGGCCAGATGAAGTAGAGCTTAAGGTAGATGAGCTTGAGGCCTTAAGGCTGGCAGATTGCCAGGATCTAAGCCAGAAAGAGGCTGCTAAATCCATGCGCATATCCCAGCAGACGTTCAGCCGAATATTAACCAGGGCACATAAGCTGATCGCTAAAGGAATAACTACCGGCTCAGCCATAAGGATCCAGGGCGGACAGTATATAATCAGTTCCCGCACAGACAACTCACCAAAACAAAATAAAGGCCCTAATAAAACACTATCTTAAACACCAATCCTTGGGTGGAGTTGCCATATTTACCCTTAATTCACCCATATGCTCTACTTCCTATAATATATCTTATGTTAACTACACTATATTGCGTAACTGTCTTTAATACTATGAAGGGCAACAAGTTACGTAATGCTGTGTTTTAGCTGTGGACAAGCTGCTTCTTTTTTACTTAAACTTACCGCTGTTTTTTATTGTTGACATTCTAGGCAGGATTGCTGCAGCGTTTTCCCGCGATTTTTTGCCTCTAATCGTTTAATTTTTTATCGCGTTAAAACGGTAATTGCGGGGTAAATTGTGCTCTCTCCAAACTTGCCATTGATACGGTCCAAAGCCCTGATCAACCCCTCTCTGCGGATTTCTTCATTAAACAAGGAATTATAATCTGGCCTTAAAAGCCCGCTACAAGTTACCCCGATAGCCCGGATCAGCGGGTTTTTAAGCCTTGATTTAGCCATGATCTTAAGCGCCCTTTGATAGACATAGTAACCATCGTTAGTCGGCTCCTGGTAGGTCTTCTGAGCCCCAAAATTGCCTATTTGCGGGCCATTCAGCCAAAGATGCACAGTTGCGCTGGCGAAATCATCCTGCCTGAGCCTTGTAGCGACCATCTCTGATAAAACCCTGATCCAGGCCTGGATAACCTGGGGGTTAATTTGCGCCCTGGGCAAAGTATATGAATGGCTCATCGATTTTGGCTTTTCATCAGCTTCACTAGACTTACCGGAAGTTTCTTTAAACTTACCGCAATTATTAAAGAATCCCGGTAAATTCAAGTATAGATCCCAACAGGTTTTTAAACCCTGGCCCATCAAGATTTGTCCGTTTTTCCCACCCATGCCGCAAAGTTTATTAAGCGCAGTTTTACTTAAAACTTCTTTAAAATTATCATCATTGATCAAGGTCAGGCCATCCGGTTTATCGATCTTTGAAGCCAGCTTTGCCAAAAGCCATGTCTTGGCTATGCCAACTGACGCGGTAATGTTAAAGTTTGCATATATCTGCTGCTTGATCTCCTTACCCAAACTTACCGGGTTTTGATCATCCGGGACATCTATCTGGAACTCATCAATTGAGGCATAATTAAGCGGTAAATTGTAGGTTTCCAGAAGCTTAAATATCTGGCTTGAGGTCCAGATATATTTGGATTGGTCAGCTGTAACGAACTCTAAATTTGGGCAGATTTTAAGGGCGTCACGCGAGGACATTCCGGAATGAACGCCTAAGCGTTTGGCGGCGTAACTGGCCGCGCAAACAACTGTATGCATCCGGCTTCCGCGCGAACCAACGATCAAAGGCCTGTCTTTAAGGCGCGGATTTATTGCCTGCTCAATTGAGGCAAAAAACGCGTCCATATCAATGTGGATGATCATTGTTTTATTTTAACTATTTGGGATTTTGTTTCTGGTTTTGGTTTTCCCTACATTCTACCTACTCTGCTACCTACTGAATTAGTTTATCTATCTGCCAGCGGAAGGTGGAATTATTAAAGGATATCTGATATAACTGGCCGGCAGAGATAACAGAAAAATAGTTGACCAAGGCCTGACCAACACGCTCCTGCCAGTTATAGGTGATCGTTTCAACAACATATTCCTTATCATGCCAGTTAAAACTTTTGGGAAATATCCTGGCATGCTTAAAAAGCGCCAAAACATCAATACGCTCATTCAAAGCGTCAGGATTAAAATCGGTTTTATCAGGCTCAAACCTGTCCCAGCGCGCTTTCGGGCTAAAACTATTCTGGTTCATTATTGGTTTTAATTAGGTAGGTATAACTTTTAAAGATCCTCTCTGCTAAACCTGTTTGAATCGATCCTGTTCCAGCTGCCCATCTGCCTGACCAAAGTTGATTGATGGTTGATGCCTAAATTATAGATATTCTTTAGATCAAGTTTGGCAAGAGAATACGAACACAAAGCTCTTATTTTACGCCCCTCAATAACATTGTTCAGCTCTTTTTCATACATCAGAAAACTAAACCAGTGTTTATCTAACGCCCAGCTGCAGTCACCGGTGCCGCGCACGCCCTTAAAACCTTTTTCCAAAGCTTCTTTCTCTAACTTTAAAATATCCTCTATGGTTTTATGCATAGAGAATATTCCGTCTTTTAAATAAAAATTCTTGTAATCTCCGATGAATAACTGTCCTTTGAGAATATAGCTATCCAGATCTTCCACGGATTTTCCTAAATACGCCTGTGCGGCTTTGACCTTTAAGGTATCCGGAACAACCCATAAACAGAGTTCATTGTTTTCCAGGCCTGCCTTAAGGTATGGTATGATTATTTCCAGGTATTCTGCTTCGGAGTTGTAGAACAACGAGGTATGTTTGGTCGGGGGTGTATAGTTGATCATCTTTCGCCTCTAAGGAAAGTTTACTACCGCATTATTCAATGTCAAGTCATTCTATCCTGCCGATTAACAACTAGCGCTACTTAATATTTCCTTATTACCGTGATCAGTTTGCCGATCACCTTAAACTCCTCAAATATTGGCGCGTAATTCGGATTAGCCGCTTCCAAATGATGCTTACCCGCCCTAATGCTCAACTTTTTTAAAGTAACTTCATTATTATCTAATAGCGCGGCCACAACATCATTATGCAAAGCATCCGGCCGTTTCTTGATCACCGCGATATCACCATCCAGGATACCGGCATTGATCATACTGTCGCCTTTAACCCTTAAAGCAAAAACATCGTCAAAACCTAAACGGCCCAGGAATAGGTCATCAGCGTCAACATAACCCTGGATTTCCTCATAAGCCAGATTCGGCTTACCAGCCATTATCGTACCAATTATAGGGATCTTAAAAGACGCGCGTTCTGTTAACTCAATTGCCCGGGATTTGTTATTCATACGCCTGACCAATCCTTTCTGCATTAAAGCCCTTAAATAATCCCTGACTGTTCCGGTGGATTTGAACCCCAGCTCCTCCCCTATCTCACGGATCGTAGGAGGGAGCCTCTCCCCTACCCGTTTACGTATAAAATTAAGCACCTTTTCCTGCTTTGGCGTCAAATACGGTTTCTCTTTCATGGTTATAAGTATACCGCACAAATGTGTGGTTTGTCAAGAAAAATTAAAGAGGCGCTTCTATAAAAGAAACGCCCCCTTAACTTTATTTAACGGCTTTGCCCCTTGCTCTTCTGATAACACTCTCTGCATAATACCGGCTTGCCGCCTTCTCTGGGTTTAAAAGGCACTTCGCATTCCTTTTTACATTCTGCGCAAACTGCCTTAAACATTTCCCGGGGACCACCAAATCCACCACCTTGTTCATATGACATACTACCTACCTCCTTTTAGTTGCTCAAACAATTATAGGGCTTTCCGGGATAATCTCAAGCACTTTTTTGTTCGTCATTGCGAGGCGCTGACCGAAGCGACCGAGGACGCAATGTCCGAGGGAGTGTCGAGCCCAACTGGGCTCGGCCAATCCCATCTTTAATATCAATCAACTGGCCGCTAAACTCCACGGAATCGCCCTGGCGCAATTTCCGGCGCACCCGTAATTCAATTTCTCCGTTGACCTTAACCAGGCTGGCCTGTATCTTTTGTTTGGCTTCAGCGCCATTTGCTACAAGGTCCAAAGCCTTTAACAGATTATCCAGCTCCACAAATTCGGTTTTTAGCTTAAATTCCATTTATATCCCGATATCTTCGTTCCAAAGCGCGGGATTATTCATGATAAAATCCCGCATAAGCGAAATACAAGTTTCATCCTGCAGCACCTCTAACTTTACCCCTCTTGCCCGCAGAAGTTCTTCCTCGCCCATAAATGTTTTATTTTCTCCTATCACAACGCGCGGGATCTTATAGAGGATGATCGCGCCTGAACACATAGCGCAGGGAGAAAGCGTCGTGTACAAAGAACAATGTTCATATACAGATGCTTTCAAGCGCCCGGCATTTTCCAAAGCAGCTATTTCAGCGTGCAAGACCGCGCTATTCTCTTGGACGCGCCTGTTATGCCCGCGGCCGATTATTTTGCCATCATGAACAAGCACAGAACCAATGGGAATACCGCCCTCCTTTAATCCTGCCTTTGCCTCTTCTATGGCCGCGCTTAGAAATTCATCCATTATCCAGCCCTTTTCTAATTATCGCTTATCCCCGGAGGAGATTTCTTCCAGGCATATCCATTTACGGCCTCGTTAAAACCTAATTCATAAAGTTTCTTCATTTCCACAGGATCAAAAAATTCTTTTGCCTGGGATATATAAGACGCCGGGATATAAGCAAGATTGAAATCGCCTCTTTTACCGTTCTTAGTAAATACATACATCTGATAAAGGTCGCCCACGCCTTGGGCGTTGGTCATCGTGTCCATTGTGCGTTCAGCAATGGAAATGATCTTATCCGGCACTTCCTTATACCGCGGTTCGACATAGCCGTTGCGGATCACATAGATCTGATATTTATTCCTGTTCAAATCAAGGCCATTTTCTCTGACCGCCTTGTCAAAGCCCTGCAAAACGTCATAAAGAAAAAATACCTGCCGGGTTATGCCACCATCAACGTGCATCTCGTCATACTCCATATCGGCCACCTGCACATTAAAATAAACAGGTGGAAACGCGACCGGCACAGAAGCTGACGCGAGAATAACTTTGTGAAACAGCCTTAATGCCTTTTCATCACCGACCGAAGCGATCTTGCCCATATCCCAGATGACAAGCCGCTGGGCGTCTAAATTAGTCGTTCCCACATAGAGCCGGCGTCCCTTGCGGTATTCAATAGCGATCTCTTCTAAGACTTTGGCGTCGCAGTAACGTTCAATGATCCGCTCCAAGGGCCGGGTGCTGGCAAAAGAATTAACAAAAGGAAAACGCAATCGCATAATATCATCTGTGGAGTATTTAGTATAAAATTCTTTAAGCACATCATCATATCTGCTTCCTAAAAAAGCAAACGGCGCGATTATCGCGCCAGTGCTGATACCGGTGACGGTCTGAAAATTCGGCCGGGTTTCAGATATCGACCAACCGCTGAGTAACCCCGCGCCATAAGCGCCATTAGCGGCACCACCGGAAATAGCCAACATAGAGTATGTGCGGGTATTCATGAAACTAGCCAAAGAATTCGCCTTTTTCTCCCGCTCTAATAACGCGAGAAAGTCCTTCTTAAAAATATCACTGGGGATACCGCTAAACGCCCTTATATCCCGCATACCAAAGATCTGCGCCTCAACCATACGGTCTTCCGGCACAGCGTGGCGCACGCTGGCACAGCCGGAAACAAAAACCGCGGCAATGATGACAGAAAAGATTCGCTTGTTTACCCTCATACCTAACACCTTACCTGATCCTTTTTAGATCCATGGTTAAAAAGTAACTTAACACTGTCCGGATCACTACGATCGCGCCTAATATCCCTAAACTTTCCCAGGTAGGAATAATGATCGTCTTGATAATATCGCCAGCAATGAAAAATTCCAGGGCTAAAACCAGGTAACCTCCCAAACGGACACGGATCATTTCATTCAGCTGCATTGTCTTGCTTCTATCCCCAATCTCATTCTTTAAGAATGCAATTAAAGAGATGATCGCGCCCCAGATAATGATCAAAGCGCCCACGATGTTTAATACAAGATTGATCTTGCTGATCACGTTGTGAAGGATATCCATCTGTTTTATTCCTTTCTTCTTAAAATAACCCTCTATTGACAGAGCACTTAAATATCAGTGGAACTGACTAAAGAACTCAACAGAAAACTTATTATACTAAAAAGTATATATCCCCAGAAAGCCGGCCAGAAACCCGTGATCAGGAAACCTTTAACGATCTTAGAGACCAAAAGAAAAAGCGCTCCATTGATGAAAAGGGTAAATAATCCCAAAGTAATGATATTTATCGGCAGCGTGACCAGGATGATCAATGGCCTCAAGAAAGCGTTAATAATTCCCAGCAGCAAAGCGACCACCAGCACTGTAGCGGAATTTGTAACTTCTATTCCTTTGACGATGTGCGCGACAATGAAGATCGACAACGAACTGATCCCCCACCTTACCAAGAAATACATCATCTGATACCTCCTGATTAAGAAATTTCCCAAGTAACTTTATTTATTTTAACTCACTGGTTACGTCAATGAATTTCTGCTGTTTATCATCTATTGCTATGGATTTCTGGACAGATATCGGCTGAAGGCTGAATTTCTTTAAATCAATCATCTTCCAGGCAGTATTTTCGTAAGTCTTATAATACAGGATACGATTCGTCAAATCTTTAATCACCACCCATTGGGCATACCCTTGCATATGCACAAAAGGAACAGGATTTTCCTCAATCACCCCTTTAGGAATATCCACAATGTTTAAAAGATGTTCAGCCAGATTTACGGCTTCAGGAGCGTTTTTCGCCGGCAGAGCCGCGTCCAGAGAATATGCGACGCGCACAAACCTGGACGGAGGAGTCCAATCGCCAGGCAGGCCAAGCAACCCGCTGCCAACGCCGGTAGGCTCTAATTTCAAGCCGTTAAGCATTCTATCTTTTCTGTCATGCGCGTCTAAATTTATATAATTTCTCAAATTATTAATCTGCCACTGGAAATCCGGCCGGTTAGTCATAACCCCAAGCGGATTATCATAAACCTTGATTTTCCCATCAATAAACTCAACCACCAGGTTCTTTCCGAAAGCATCATGCAAAGCAATATGCATATACAATTCTCCGCCTGCCTCTTTTAAGCTGTTTCCCGCGACATTGATTTTGGCTAAAGCTTCTTTTACCTCTTCAACAGTCGCGAAATTTCCCATCATCCAGGAGCCAAAATCGCTGATAGTTACAAATTTACCCGGCTCTGCCGGCTGATACTTTGCGCCCGTAAACATCAACGCGCCAAAAGCCAGGCCCTTTTCATTAAAACCTTCTACATAACAATTTTTTAGATTATAGGCATTTATTCCCAAAAAACCATATTTATTCGTCCAGATTATCCCTTTAACGCCTTTATCATCAATGCTGACAAACTTCTCTCCACGAGGCACGATAATGACATTAGAATGAAGATCAACAGGAAATTCCATAGAGCGGCCAATAACCACGGTGCCATCTTCAGCCTTAACCTGGAAATCAGTGCAGGCAAAAGACAAATTAACGCCTAAAGCCAAAAATAAAATTACCGCGATTAAAATTATCCCACTCTGTTTCCTGGCCATTTTCTCACCCCCTCCTTTTCTTAGCTTTCTCGTTCAAGACAGGCTATTTTTTTACTAAACTAATTAGAGGTCCCGCTAAAAATTATGAAAATAGCTGTTGTCGCGATAATAACCAGAATTACTAAAATGTGGAAAAAGTATTTATGCTTTAATATTCTCTCGATCATATTCCCCCCTATTGTCTATCGCGCACACCTTCTTGCGGATATCGGTTAACTTACCGAAACACACAAGGCTGTCCCCCAGGATAATTTTAGTATCCAAGGGAGGATTCGGAGTTATCTCGCCTGCCCTCTCGGCCGCTAAAACCAGGATATGGGATTCAGGCAGGTCTATTTCTTTCAGGCTTTTATTCAAAACCGGGCTATTTTTGCAAACTTCAATCCGTGAAACTCCATAGCCTCCGGTTGCCACAACCAATTCTTCAAAAGAAACCGGGGCGATAATCTGATTTTTAATTATATGCGCCCTCATAATATCAGTCAACCTGGCGGCGAACCTCGAACTAATAACGGCCCTGTATATTATATAAACTCCCAAGACAATAATCCCCAAATTTACCCAAGGCACCAGGTTGGAAGGAACAATTGAATTCACAAAGGGAACTTTGTATATAGTTACCAAATCCGTCCTGATGGAATTAGCAAAAGTGGCAATCAATGTCACAAAACCGGCATGCCCGAAAATAATCAGAGTGGAAGCAATCTTCCTTCTCTGGAGATTACCGGTAACCAGCTCAGATTCCCGGGTAGTAAATCCTGTGCCCGTGAAACACGACAATGCCTGAAACTTAGCCAAGGGCCAGGGAAGGCCGGTTAAATGGAACGCAATAGCCCCGATTCTCACAGTAATAAAAGATATCCCGATAACAATAAGAAATAATAATAAGTTCATCGTTGTCTCCTTTTGTCTCTTTCTCGATCACTTCCCTAAACACAGCGGTTAAAACAATCTCTGTAGGCTTCGGGCGATCAGCGATCATCCTTACTCCTTATAGAGCCGCGCCATTTATTCTACGATTTCTCCGGAAGCAAGATAGTGACCGTGGCGCGAATACCCCATTTTGGGCCGGATGTCGAAGCCTGGGTATAATAAATCCCTCCCATTTATTTCATTACCGCGGCATCAGCGCAAACACTCCCCAACCCAGGTATTCACGCGTGTAAGCGGCGTGGCGCTCGGGGCCAGAGGTCAGTTGGGCTCGAACTTCTTTTGCCAGCTCATCGCCGGGATTGGCTTCAAGCCATCTACGCATAGTGAGCCACTTGGCCGCCTCGTATCTATCCCAACCATCCTGGTTAGCCAGAACCATTTCCACGACGTCATAGCCAAGCCGGCCAAAAGACGCCAGAAGCTCCGAAAGGATAAGAAAGTCAGAGATTGAGGTAGCAAGACACTCCTTGGCAACATCTTCTGTCGGCGGTAACTGCCGCCAGTAGGGCTCACCAATAAGAATTATCCCTCCCCTGCGCAGGCTCCGCGCCAGAAGCTCGATCGTGCCGGCAACTCCCCCGCCAATCCAAGCGGCGCCAACACAAGCTGCCACATCGACCTTCTCATCAGAGACATAGCCGGCAGCATCGCCATGGATGAACTTAACTTGATCTGCGACGCCGAGTTCTACAGCACGAAGTCTCGCCTGCTCCGTGAACAACTCGCTCATATCAACGCCGGTGCCGATAACTCCGTAATCGCGTGCCCAGGTGCACAGCATCTCCCCCGAACCACTGCCAAGGTCAAGCACTCGGGCCCCCTTTTCCAGGCGCAGTGCCGCGCCGAGAGTAGCGAACTTTTCGGGCGTGAATGGATTGTGAATGCGATGAGCACTTTCAGTGATGTTAAATATACGTGGAATATCCATTGCAAAAATCTCCTTTCCTTAAAAACTACGGGGCGCTTCTATCTGATCGCATTTGCGCACACAGTTCTCAAATAATGACTCATTCCATTGTTTCATCATTCATCTCCTGATCTTAAACTATGGTTTTAATACAGAAACTACCGGTTTCTCCGCTTCCATGACTATCACGCGCCACTCGGTGCCATACAAAGAAACCGTATCCCAAACAGCGTATTTCCTGACGATCTTCGTATCCGTTAAGCCCTTAGAGTAAAAATCATAGGAGCCGCCGCCGCTTTTTGACGCGGCAACAGTCCTGGAAAAAGAAATAAGCCCCTCAAACTTCTCAAATAAGCTATCGCTAAAGATATTCCTGCCTATCTGGCCAGGATCAGGGTCATATACGATCAAGCCATCCTTTTGCATAACCCAAACCTTACAAGATTTATCCCAGACAAACGGCATAGCTGTATCGCCGAACAACGCGTCCTGCCTGACCAGCATACTCAGCGAACCGGCAAAATCTCCTTTGCCGAAAAAAACAGGATACTCAAAATCAATCGCCTCTATACCTTCAACAGAACGAAAAACACTGCTTAAAACAGGTTTTTTGAGTTTTTTAACAGCCATGACCTGCTTTTGTTTGCTTATGTCCGCCCCCTCATGCTGGTTGTATTCTTTGGGCTCAACGATAACCATTTTTCCGGAAGCATCCACAAACGCGCAATCAATAATATAACCATGCGCTTTGCTTAAATCATTCAATATTTTACGCATCCTTGGCTCATCTAAATTGACAGCCGATAACTGGCTGGCTGCCTGTGCAAGCTCCTTATCTATAGAAGAAAATACAATAGTTACGCTTTTTTTGACTTTATCCAGGGACAATGTCATATCTTCCATATTCATGGAAAAAGCGTTGAACGCGGCCAGTAAAACAATACCAATAACTAAGATAGCTATTTTCTTTATCAGCATTTCCCCTCCTGCGCCTGCCTCTCTAATATCTTGATAAAAGCCTGGACAACTGTTGGATTAAACTGGGTCCCGGCGCTTTCCTTAAGCTTTTTGATTACATCTTCTTTTTGCATACCGGCTTTATAAGAACGCGCCGTGATCATCGCGTCGTACGCGTCAGCCACCGAGGCGATCTGGGCAAAAATGCCGCACTGGCCGGCTTTCAGGCCGTCAGGATAACCTGTCCCGTCATAACGCTCATGGTGCGACCTGATCACAGAAAGCATTGCCGCGTCTAAAAACACAGGCTTTAATATTTCCTCGCCTACTTCAGGATGCTTGCGCACAATATCCCACTCGCTTTTCGAGAGTTCGCTGGTTTTATTCAATATATCTTCATGGATGCCTAATTTGCCGATATCATGCAGCTGCGCGGCTTTTCTTAATTCTTCAGCTTTTTCAGGAGCAATACCCATTTCTACGGCGATAGCGTATGCGTAATCGCCTACCCTGTCTGAATGGCCGCGCGTATAAGGGTCTTTGGCTTCCAAACTGCGCACCATTGCCTGGACCACGCGGTAAAAATAATCATGCAGCTTCTCCCTGGTTTCCGAAAGGTTAGCGGCCATCTCATTAAAAGATCCAGCTAATTGGCCGATCTCATCATAGGAATTCACCTTTACGCGATACTTTAGGTCGCCTGCCGATAAATGTTTTGTGCCTTCGATCAATTTCTTGATAGGGTCAATGATCCTCGCGGAGAAAATAAAACCCAAACCTAATGAAAAAATAACACCCATAAGTAAAACAAATAATCCCCTGTAAAATAATCCTTTTTCCGCGAAGTAAACATCAGCGGCGTCAATATCCACGCCTAATACGGCAACCGGACGGCCTGACCGGTCAGAAATAGGCGCGTATCCTGAAAGGGCTTTACCCCATTCATCAATCACCAGTTCACTGTCCGTGGTTGGGCCTTTAAGGGCATTCAACATCCCCGGGAAACGGCTGGCATCATACTTATCCCCGGGATAAGATGTCGCTTTTCGTTTGATCTTTTTCTCGGTAAGGGCGTCAGGATCCACCACAAACTGCCAGATGCCCGGCTTATCAGCCATCTTCATTATATAAATATACTGGATCAGCGGATTAGCCTGCTTGATCCTTAACAATTGCACGGCGATATTCTCAAAAGCGGGTGCCTTGATGCCTTCGGGGTTTAGAGGAATACTCTCCAGCGCGGAACTATCCACGGAAAGCGCGGCTGTCTGAGCGGTTATCGCAAGTTTATCCCTGAACTGGTTAAATTGTAATTCCAAACTGTACCTGAAAAGGATAAAATTACCCAGTAAAGCCACAAACAACAAAGAAGCGATAAAGGTCAAGACGACCTTTAGATAAAAACTTCTGAAAAACATACTCCTGCTTTCCATATTTAACTCTTTTTCCTTCGCAAAATACCTTTAGCGTGCTTCTTTACTTCAAAGATCTCGATCGCCTCATAAATAAGCATAATAGCCAGGAATAACAAAATCGCGCCGATAAAACCGATCACGCTTAACTTATACTGCACGATGATCAAAAGTAGCGCCCATAAAGTCATCGTCAGCATAAAAACCATCGGAATAAGCACAAACCAGCTTTGTTTATTCTTCTTCTTAAGCCACACTGCCACGATCATAAGCGCCAGTGCCGCTAAAAGCTGATTGGTCGCTCCAAACACAGGCCAGATGCTTTTCCAGGCCGGGATGATATTGCCATTAGCGTCCTTGATATCAATCAATACGAAAACCGCAGGCAAAATTAAAGTAACTATCGTAGCCAAATACCTGTGAAGCTTACCCTTCATATTAAAGAATTCCTCAAAAATATAACGGGCTAACCTTGTCGCTGTATCTAATGTGGTCAGGATAAACGCGGATAACGCAAGTAACCCGAATGAAGCGCCTATCTTCGCGGGAATCCCGAATATAGAAAGAAACTTCGCCATACCAGCGCCATAGATGGCTAAAGGAGCATGGGAAACCATAGGATCGTTTTTTCCCACGACCATCACCGTGCATAACGCGATAACCGCAACCAACCCTTCCACAAGCATCGCGCCATAGCCAATAGGCAAAGCATCTGATTCCTTTTTTATTTGCTTAGAAGTCGTGCCGCTGGCCACAATACAATGAAAACCGCTCACCGCTCCGCAGGCAACTGTAACAAACAACATAGGAAATAACATACCGATATCTTTATTATTCCAGACGGTAAACGCCGGATAGTTAAGCGGCAGGCCGCCCAGGAGAATACCGAAGAACCCTCCTATCA
>JBAZNG010000011.1:0-20510 GCA_041649385.1 Candidatus Omnitrophota bacterium
CTCAACTTTTACTTCAGCCTTGACCGGCGCATGCACAGGGGCTTTCAGCTTATGCTCCACCTTCGGCTCTATTTTCTTAACAGCTTCGGGTTTAACGTGCGGAACAGGCGCGGGCCTGGCCTTCTTGGTCATCTTTACCGCTGGTTTGGCTTTAGGCTTTTCAGCTTTAGCTTTTGCCGCGGGTTTAAGCGCGCTCTTTTTAACCTTAACCTCTGGCTTGGGCTTAGGCTTGGCTATTTTCTTAGTTGCAGCTATCTTTTCTTTTTTTACCGTGGGCATATATTTTTCCTTATATTTGACAGAAGCTATTTTAATTTCTTTGCCTCTGCGATCAACTTTTCAGCTTTCTTCTCCCCGATACCCTTTACCTCCATCAGGCCTTCGGCCTTTGCTTCCAGGAGGCCTTCTATCGTCTTGATGCCGGCTGCTTTTAATCCTTCCAGTATCTTCTCCGTTACGCCGGAAAGTTCAGACAATGCCGGCGCCTCCTGCTTGGCCTCTTTCTTTGTTTTCTTTTTGGCCTTCTTTTTCTCTACAGGCTCCTGCTCGGCAACGGCCGCTTCTTCTTTCTTGGGGGCTTGAGCCTCTTCGGCCTTCAAAGCTTCCGCAGCAACCATGGCTTTAGTGCGTATATCCAGTTCCCAGCCTACGAGCCGGGAAGCAAGACGGACGTTCTGGCCGTGTTTGCCGATAGACAAAGACAGCTGGTCATCATCAACAATCACCTCGGCCTTGGATTTCTCCTTGATCAATTTGATCTCCGCTACTTTCGCCGGGCTTAACGCCGCCTTAATATATTCGCGCACATCATCATTATAGCGCACGATATCGATCTTTTCCCCCTGTAATTCATTAACGATATTCCTTACGCGGTTGCCGCGCATACCCACGCAGGCGCCTACGGAATCCACTTTATCGTTCTTGGAGAAAACGGCGATCTTGGTGCGCTCACCTGCCTGGCGGGAGATGGATTTTATCTCCACGATCCCCTCATATATCTCCGGGACCTCCAGCTCAAATAATTTCTTTACCAGGTTCGGATGCGCCCTGGACAAGATTATCTGCGGGCCCTTAGTATCTTTCTTTACTTCCGCGATATAAGCGCGGATCCGCTGGCCCTGTTTGAACTCTTCCTTGGCTGACTGTTCGCGTTTTAAAAGTACGCCTTCAGCTTTGCCCAGAAGATCAATAATAATATTGCCTTTCTCAAAACGGTAGACTGTGCCGCTGACGATCTCGCCGACCTTGGCCTGGAATTCGGTAAAAACCACGTCTTTTTCAGCCTCGCGCATCTTCTGGATGATCACCTGCCGCGCGGTAGAAGCGGCGATGCGGCCGAAATCTATATTTGTCACCTCTTCGCCGTTTCGATATGCCCGGATCACTCCGCTATTGCGGTCGATCTCTACCTTGAACTCCTCCTCGGGCTTTAAATCAATCACGCGCTTGGCAGCGCTAAGCATGGCGCTCTCTACCGCCTCAAGCATCACTTCCTTCTTTATCCCTTTTTCTCTTTCAATCTGCTCAATGATCGCTAATAATTCCTGACTCATTTTAACCTCTCCAATCCTGTTAGATTATATGATTGTTTTTGCCTTGGCGATCTTCGCCAGCGGCACTCCCAGGGTAATACCTGCCTTGTCAATAAAGACGGTCCCCTCTGCGACTTTTATAATAACGCCCTCCTGCTGCAAGGCGCCTTCCACTGTATCATTAAGGTAACACACCGCTTTCTTGCCCAGAGAACGGATAAAATCTTTTTCCTTTTTAAGCGGCCGGTCAAGGCCGGGAGAAGAAACCTCCAAAGCGCAATCAGGCAGCTTGTTCTCTTCCAGGTGATTGCGTATGCCCAGGTTCAGTTTAGCGCAATCATCCATGGTTATGCCGCCGGCTGGTTTATCCGCCAAAACGCACAAGATAAGCCCTCCTGACTGGTAGCGGCTAAGCAACTCCACCAGCACAAACCCCTCTGAACTTAAGTAAGCTTCAATGACAGTTTCCAGCTGCCTTACGCTTTCGGACCTATCCATGATAAAACGCCCTGATCTTCTCCAGTATCTTTTCTTTTGGCTCAACGACTTTGTTCTGGCTTAGCCTGACCTTCAACTCCAGAAGGTTGTTCTTCGCCGATTCCTTGCCCACGACGACCTGCAGCGGTATGCCTAAAAGATCGGCATCCTTGAATTTAACGCCCGCCCTCTCATCGCGGTCATCCAGAAGCACCTGGTATGACATTGCCTCCAGTTCCTTATAAAGGCTTAAAGCGCTCTGCATAACAGCCTCGTTAGTTATATCCAAAGGCATTATGATCACCTGAAAAGGCGCTACTTCTTTAGGCCAGATGATCCCCTGCGCGTCATTATTCTGCTCAATGATAGCGCTGATCAAACGCGACACGCCGATACCGTAACAACCCATGATCATCGGTTTAAGCTCGCCTTTGGCATCGGGAAAAACCGCGCCTAATGCCTGGCTGTATTTTGTGCCGAGTTTGAAAATGTGGCCTACCTCGATAGTATTTACTTTTTTCATCGGCAAAGCGCAATGCTGGCAGATGCTCTCTTCTGCGCTGGCCGCTTTATGCGTAGAGCACTTCTCGCAGACCAAGACCACATCCTCCCCATCGTCAGCTTTGACCATGAACTCATGGGAGACCTTGCCTCCCATAACGCCGGAATCAGCCTCCGTGATCAGGCAATCCAAACCGCACCTTTTGAATATCCTCTTATAGGCCTCATACATCGCCTGGTAATTCTTGTCTAATCCCGCGTCGTCAGTATCAAAACTATAAGCGTCCTTCATAATGAATTCGCAGGCGCGGATAAGCCCGAAACGCGGCCGCAGTTCATCGCGGAATTTACTCTGGATCTGGTATAACACTAAAGGCAGCTGCCTGTAACTGGTAATATTTTTCCCCACCAGGTCGGTAATGATCTCCTCGTGCGTTGGGCCAAGCGTAACCTGGCGCTGGCGCCGGTCAGTGAATTTGAACATCACCTCGCCCAGATCCTTATCGCGGCCTGTTTTCTGCCAGATATCCAAAGGCTGCAAGGCAGGCAAAAGCAATTCGCTGGCGCCTATGGCGTTCATCTCCTGGCGGATGATCCCCTGGATGTTCTCCAGGGCCCTTAAACCTAAAGGCAGGTATGAATACGCCCCGGCCATGAGCATGCGCACAAGCCCGGCGCGTAAAAGCAGTTTATGGCTGACGGATTCGGCATCCTGCGGGTTTTCTTTTAATGTCGGTATAAAACTTTTACTCCAGTACATATGCTTGCCCCTTATGCTTTTTTGATTTCTTTAAGTAAGAACGCGACGCACTCTTTGACAGAGATCTTTTTCACAGGCCTGCCTCTCTTGAAGAAAAGCCCCTGGCCCTTGCCAAAAGCAATGCCCATATCCGCTTCCTTTGCTTCGCCGGGGCCATTGACTACGCACCCCATTACCGCGACCTTCAAAGGCCTGCCGGATAAGCCGCCTTCCTGTTTTGCCAACTGAAGCTCCAGCTTCTTCACAATATCCACCAGGTCCACCTGGCAACGGCCGCATGTAGGGCAGCTGATCAGCTGGACACCAAAATCACGTTCACCCAATGACTCAAGGATCCCTTTTGCTGCGCGTACCTCTTGCCTGGGGTCGTCAGTAAGCGATACCCTTATTGTATCACCAATTCCCTCTAAAAGTAAGGCCCCTAATGCGATGCTGGACTTGATCAGCCCCTGATACGCAGCGCCTGTGGCTGTGACTCCCAGATGCAAAGGATAATCGCAAAGTTTAGCGATCTTCCGGTATGCCTCAACCGTATCCAGAACATTGTTCGCTTTCAGGGAAACCACGATATCCCTGAATTTCATCTCTTCGATCTTCTTAATATAACCTAATGCTGCCTTGACCAGCTTATCCGCCATGCTTAAGCCAGCGCGCGACTTTACGCCTGCCACTGAACCGGAGTTAAGGCCGATGCGTAAAGGTATTTTCGCCGACTTTAAAGCGCTGACCACCTCGCGGATATGGCTGTCCTGGCCGATATTGCCGGGATTAAGCCTTATTTTATCCGCGCCATTCTCGATCGCAGCGATGGCCAGGCGCCGGTCAAAATGGATATCCGCGACCAGCGGCAAAACTGAATGTTTTTTTATCTGTTTAAGCGCTTTTGCGTCGTCAAAATCCTTGATCGCTAAACGCACGATCTGGCAGCCGGCAGAATTTAAACTATTGATCTGGCGCAAAGTCGCCTCGACATCAGAGCTCTTTGTTTTTGTCATTGATTGTATGACAACAGGATTGCCCGCGCCGATAGCAACGCCCCTGACCAGGACAAGCCTGGACTTTCTTCTTTTTATCTGCATATTTAATGCCCGAAAAATTTGCTCAACTTATCGCCGTATGCCCTTAAGATATCGTTATAAGTGACAAAAATGGCTAAAGTTATGATCATCGTAAAACCGATATTGTTAACGATCCTGTCGGCATTAATGCTTAAAGCTTTTTTGCGTATCTTCTCCAAAACAAGCAGGAAAATGTGCCCGCCGTCAAGTACCGGCAGCGGCAGCAGATTGAATATGGCTAAACTCAAGCTCAACACGGCGACTAAATGCAATACGGCGATAATCCCCATATTTGCAACGCTGGAAGTTATAAAAAATATACCCAGCGGGCCGGTCATTGATTCGCGCATGGACATCCTGCCGGTAATTAGCTGCCAGAGCCCGTTATAAGTAAGCAGTGTCAGCTCAAATGTCTTTTTAGCTCCCAGCCAAGCTGCCTGGAAGAACCCATGCCGGGCCTTGACCACTTCATCAAAAGGAGTAATACCGATTATCGCTATGCTGCGCTTTACCCCCGGTTTCTCGTCAAAGGCCTTTTCCCTGATGCGTACGCTAAAAGGCATCTGCACGTTATTGCGTAATACCAAAAGCTCCACTTTTTCGGCAGATTTGTTCTTCTGCACCTCTTTCTGCAACTCCACCCATGAATCAACCTTAACTTTGTCGACGGAAATCACTTTATCGCCTGCCTTAAGCCCGGCTTCCTGCGCGCCGTAACCTTCGATCAACCCGCCGACTTTAGAAGTAAGCGACGGGTAACCGGCAAAGAAGATAAACCAAAAAAGCAAAAAACCCAGGATATAATTCAAAAGCGGGCCGAAAAATATGATCTGGAATCTTTGCCAGCAGGATTTAGATAAATACTCATAATCCTTGCCCTTGTATTCCGCAGGGTCATCCCCGCTCATTTTCACAAAACCGCCCAAAGGCAGGAGGCTTACGCTATATTCGGTATCGCCTTTCTTCTTTTTAAAGACCTGTGGTCCAAACCCCAGAGAGAACTGTTCAACGCGCACCTTGTTCTTTTTAGCCATGATGAAATGGCCAAATTCATGCACGATGATCAGTAAACTTAAAACTAAAGCGAAAATAATTACGGCGATGATCATTTTTAATTAACTTTACGGCAAAACCGCATAGCTTCCTCTTTAGCCCAGGCGTCAGCTTCCAGTATATTTGTTAAGGAAGGCTGGGTTATTTTCTTGTGCTTGCGCATAACGCGCTCCACGATCTTCGGGATATCCATAAAACCTATTCTTTTATTCAAGAAACAATTCACGCTCGCCTCGTTAGCGCCATTTAACACCGCGGGCATGCTGCCTAATTCCTTAGCTGCCTGGTAGGCAAGCTTAAGGCAGGGAAAATTATCCAGGTCAGGCTTGGCAAAATGCATTGAACCTAATTTATAGAAATCGACGCGCGGAAAAATGTTTTTCGCCCTATCCGGGTACGTTAAAGCATACTGTATCGGTATGCGCATATCCGTGGCAGAAAGCTGGGCAATGATCACGCCGTCCTCAAACTCTACCATGGAGTGGATCAACGCCTCAGGATGTATCAACACCTTGATCAAGCCAAAAGGCAAATTAAATAAGAACATCGCCTCCAAAAGCTCTAAACCCTTATTCATCAAGGTCGCTGAATCCACGGTGATCTTTTTACCCATCTTCCAGCGCGGATGCCGCAACACCTGTTTAAGCGTGATCGCCTTAAAACTATCCGGCCTAAGGTGATTTAACGGCCCGCCGGAAGCGGTCAGGTAAACCTGCCTGATCTTACGCTTATCTTCGGTTCCCAAACTCTGCCATATCGCCGATTGCTCGCTGTCCACAGGCAGGATCTTCGCCTTGTGTTTGCGCGCCAGGCCCATAACCAGAGGCCCAGCCATGACCAAAGCTTCCTTGTTGGCTAAAGCGATCTCTTTACCGCACTTAAGCGCATTAACCAGCGGAACAAGCGCAGCTGAACCGCTTATCGCCAGCATTATCCGCTGGATCTCTTTATCCCTGACCAGCTCGCCTAAACCTTCCTCGCCCGCAAGTAGTTTTATGCCACGGCCTAAAAAAGGCTTAAGTTTAAGGGATGCGCCTTTATCCCTTACGCATACTATACGCGGAGAGAATTCTTCAATCTGTTCTTTAAGCCCGTTAATATCGGAGTTAACGCTTAAGGCCTCAACTTTGAACTGGCCCTTAAGCTGCCTTATAACGGAAAGCGTGCTTTCGCCGATGGAACCGGTTGAGCCTAAAACAGCGATCTTTTTCATTTTGTGATCAGGCTAAGATAAAAATAAAATACCGGTGCGGTAAACAACAAACTGTCTATTTCATCAAGCACGCCGCCCATCCCCGGGATGATATTGCCGGAATCCTTCACCTGGCAATCACGTTTAAGCAGGGATTCCGAAAGGTCGCCTAACTGCCCGAGTATCCCCAGGCCGAGAGCGATAACGATCATATGCCCGTAACCAAAAGATAAAAATTGCTTGCTGATCAAGGCGCCGAGCACGCTGAAAAACAAACCGCCGATAGAGCCCTCCACTGTTTTCTTCGGGCTTATCCGCGGCAGTAACAGCTTTTTACCGAATGCCGAGCCCACGAGGAATGCGCCGATATCGCCTAATTTCGTGATCAATAACAACGCGGCCAAAAGCCCTAAACCTTGCGGCATATACCTGATCTTGATCAAGAAACTGAAAAACCAGGAAACATAAAGCACGCCGAAAAGCGTAGTAGATATATCCACGATCACCCCGGATGAGTTTTTGCGCTTAAACTGCATCAGGATAATGAACAATAAGGCCAGGACAATAAACAACAGCTCCCAGCTCTTCGTCGGCTCAAAACGAAAGATTATGGAAAGCGGGATCACCGCGCCCAAAGCAATACCGAAATACTTGAATATCCCGATGCCTTTTTTCTCAAGCATCGTAAAATATTCATAAAGCCCGACGACAATAAAAACGGTCACGACCAGGCCGCAGAGCCAATCAAAAAAGATCACCCCGCTGATCAACCCGATAAGCAAGATGGAGCTGATTATCCTTTTAATGAGCATTCAGTCCTCCAAACCTTCTCTCTCTTTTCTGAAATTCCCTGACCGCCTTTTTTAACTCTTCTTCGCCGAAAGCCGGCCAGCAGGTATCCGTAAAATACAGCTCTGTGTAAGAAAGCTGCCAGAGCAGGAAATTACTGATGCGCATCTGGCCCGAAGTGCGCACCAACAGGTCAGGTTCGGCTATGCCTGCCGTATAAAGGTACCTGTTGAAATCTTGCGTATCAAGCTTATTGACGTCGGCAGAACCGGAAAGTACGCTCCGGGCAAACTTTTTCGCCGCATCTACAATCTCCTGCCTGCCCCCGTAATTTAAAGCCAGGACCACTTTTACACCGGTATTATTCCTGGTCTTATTCACGGCTTTCTTGATCTCCTGCTGCAGGTACATAGGTATCGGCTCAGCCCTGCCGATGGCCATAAAACGCATATTATTTTTATGCAGCCCGTCAATCTCTTTGCGCAAAAACTCCCTCAAATAACGCATAAGCACGGCAACTTCGTTCTTGGGCCTTGACCAGTTTTCCGTGGAGAAAGCAAAAAAAGTCACAACTTCCACGCCAAGGTCCGCCGCCGCGCGCACGATCTCTTTAACCTGTTTGGCGCCCTGACGGTGGCCGGCGGAGCGCGGCAGGCCTCTTTCCTTGGCCCAACGGCCGTTACCATCCATAATAAAAGCTATGTGCCTGGGGACTTTAAAATTGTCTAGCATCCGGAATGCGCCTTATAATCTATGCCGGGAAAGAGGTTGTCTTTATATTCGATATCCGCCAGCCAACTCTCGTCGATCGCGTTGGCTTTGATCTCTTCGTAGAGTTTGGTAAATCTTAAAAGATGGTCCTTGGTCCGGCGCACGGCGTAACTGGTGTGCGTGCCTGTACCGAGGATAAAAGCCCAATCCGAACTCTGGGCAAGCAATAATTCCCTCAAAGCCTGGTTCAAGGCCCTCAGCAACAAACCCCCGGCGCGCGGGTGGCTATTGGCAAGCTCGCTCATCCTGTTTGAGGCCATATGCAGGTGTTTGTATATCCAGTCATTGGTCCCCTGCAGCCACATCTCCGAATAACCTTTATAACCCCAGCTGGATAACGACGGGGTAATCACCTGGTTACGCGGATTTTCCTCCAAATATTCCGAAGGCGTGATCATGCGTATCTCATCCTGGTCGCAGGCTACTTTGCGGAAAAGAAAATCCAGCCACATCGGCCCTTCATACCACCAGTGTCCGAAAAGTTCAGCGTCATATGGAGAGATGATCATCGGCTTCTTTTTCATCAAGTTATAAAGATAATCCACCTGCTTCTGGCGGTTAAACATAAAATTCCCGGCGTGGCTGGCGGCGCGATCCCTGGCCCACTCCGGCACATAGGCTTCCTTATTGTTGCCTGTCCCGGTGATCCGGTAATATTTTATCCCGGTATTGATGCGCACGCCATCCGGATGGATATAGTCGCGGATATAATCAAACTCCAGGTCAAACCCGATATCCCGGTAAAACTCCCGGTAATTGTAATCACCGGGGTAACCTTCTATGGATGACCAGACCTGTTTTGAGGATTCCAGGTCCCTTCCAAAACAGGCGACGCCAGTGCCTTTGCAATAAACCGGCGCAAATACCCCGTATTTAGGCCGGGGCGAACCATGCAAAACGCCGTGCGAATCAGTGAAAAAGAAACGGATCCCCGCTTCTTTTAATATCTCGTCGTGGCCCGGGCAGAAACCGCACTCCGGAAGCCAGATGCCCCGCGGCCTTCTGCCAAACACGGATTCATAATGGCGGCTGGCCACCTGCACCTGCGCGCGCACCGAATCACGGCACACATCCATCAGCGGGAAGAACCCGTGTGTTGCCCCGCAGGTAATGATCTCAAGCTTGCCTAAATCCTGGAATTTCTTAAAAGCCATCACCAGGTTGCGGTTATAGGTCAAAAATGTATCCCGGGCAAGGGAGAACCTGTCAAAATACATCAAAGCCAGTTTCTTGAATTCCGGCTGCCACTTGGTCCTCTCGATTTCCTTCTGGGAAAGCTCAATCAGCTTATTGATATGCTTTAAGTAACGCTCCTGCAATAACGAGTCGCTGAGCATGGAAATCAGCGTCGGGCTTAAAGTCATAGTGATGCGGAAATCTATGTTGTCGCGGCAGAGCCCTTCAAAAACAGAGATCAACGGCACATAGGTCTCCGTGATCGCCTCATAAAGCCAATCCTCTTCCAGGAAATTCTCATGTTCCGGGTGCCTGACAAAAGGCAGATGCCCGTGTAAGACTAAACAAAGGTATCCTTTATGCATAGTATTTTTACCTGGTCTCGCGGGTTACGGTTGGCGTGATCGTACGTTCTTCTAACTTATCGGCGCTAACGGCCTTTACCGGTATAACCTGTTTACCGTCAGGCAGATAATAACGCAATGTAAATGTGCCGTCCGGCCTTAAATTTACCGGCTGGCCCTGGACAGTGACTTTGGCATCAGCTTCAGTGGCTCCGTAAACAATAAGCTCACAATCTACCCTCATCCAGAAAGACCTCTCTTTGAGCGCTTTCCTGACCGGGCTGGAACTTACCCCGGAACTGAAGATCTCCTGGCGCAGGCGCTCGGTCCAGGCCTTGCCTACGGGAGAACTCTTGCCCAGGCCAAAACCCATGCCGTAAAGGCGGGCAAACATATCATCAGGTATCATCCACTCTTCATCAGTTATCCAGCTTGGGCCGTCCAGAGGCGTCTGCACGACATTGGAACGTAAAATAGTGATGAACCTGCCATCCGGCAGCATAAGCCCCAGGTCCACGCACCAGGAGCGGCCCGGGCCGTTGGTATCAATATACCAGCTGTTGGCAAATTCATTGATCTGGATATCAAAGAAACTATTGGCGTTCTTGCCGTTGAAATTTATATTTGACACATCATAAACCCTTAAAACTCTTCTGGCGCGGTGGAAATCATCGCGCAGGCTGGCCTTTAAACTATCCAGCGTCTGGTTCCTGATCTCCCAGTAAGCGTGGATCCAGCGCGGATCGCGCACCTGAAGCACGATCTTATCATGATCATACCCATAAGGCAGTTCCTCTAAAGCTGCCCGGCCCTGGCGCAAACCTTCCGGATGCGAGAATTTTGTATTGGCCACGGCAGTTTCCTGCGCGCCGGGGATGGTTTTCTTGCTGTTTTCATAAGAAGCGGCGGATTTGTTAAGCTTATTTTCCTTGGGCTTAACTTTAAACTTGTCTTTTTTTGCGATCAACTTACTGAACTTTTCCTTAAGCTTTTTTATCATTGCCATAAGCTTACCCTCCTTGCCAACAAAAAAGGGGAATTAATCCCCTTTTAAAAAAATATAGCAGAACCGCTAAAACACCAGCCTTAACCGCTCAAATCATTTCTTAGGCTTCTTGCCGGTAACTAAAGCATTTTTAAGGTCTTTCTCCAGAGCCTCTTTAAGCTTGGTCACTTTCTGCAGCTCTTCTTTCAGGCTCATATTGATCAGCTGTTCCTGAAGCAGCGCTTTCTTGGTCGTCTGATTGGCGGCCTGCTCGACTTCCAGCTCTTTTGCCTTAGCTTTAGCTTTTTCCTCCAGGCCGGATTTCTCCTGGGAAAATTTGGTCATCCTTTCTTCCAAGTCCAGCCGTTTGGACATCTCGGAGCGCCATGCTGATTTCTGGCGGCTGGAGCTGCTGCAGGAACTAAGCATCCCGAAACAGAGTACTAATGTTGTGCCTGCCAGGACAATCAAAGCTTTGTCTTTCAGGCCTTGGTCTATATTATTTAAGATTTTCAACGGGTTCATTTGTCACCTGGCCCTGCGCAGCCTGGTTCACTTTAGTGGTATTAGGCAGAATAACGATCTCTACCCTGCGGTTCTGCTTGCGGCCGCTCTTTGTATCATTGGAAGCTACCGGCCTGTATTCGCCGTAGCCGATGGCAGATAGCCGTTCAGGGCTGATGCCTTCTTCGTTCACCAGAAAATGCAACACGCTTAAAGACCTGGCTGTGGAAAGTTCCCAGTTGGATTTCCAACCTGACTTCTGTATCGGGACATTATCGGTGTGGCCTTCAATGCCTACATTGAACTGGCTCATGTTGTCTTTGAGTATACCTGCGACTTTATTCAAAAGCCCCACGGCTTCCGGGCGGATCTTGGCTTTACCGGAATCAAAGATCAGGTCGCCGACGACCGTGATGACCAGCCCTTTTTCCATCATCTGCAACTTGATCTGTTTATCGTTTATCTCCTGGCCAAGCTTGCTCTCCAGCATGCTCTTTGAGCGCGCCAACTCATCAAGCTGGGCGGAAAGCTCATCGATCTTCTCTAAGTCGGAACGCCTGCCTTTCTGGAAAATGAAAGTACAACCGGATAAAGACAGCACAATAAGGGCGATTAGCGTGGTTTTTAGCAATCTGTTTTTCATCTTACTCTCCTTTTTCTTGTGAAAAACAACTATAACATAACCCTAAAATTTAGTCAAGGATTTTTGAGCCTAAAATCTCAGATAAAAATGGTTTCTGACCTGCCTGAACCAACGGAAACCATGCTGATCCTGGCTGCGGAGATCTCTTCCAGCTTAGAAAGATAATCCCTGGCTTTTAGAGGGAGCTCTTTATAACTCTTTGGCTTGTTTACGCTTTCACTCCAGCCGGGCATCTCAATGTAAACCGGTTTTGCGTTCGCTAAAACATCGGCATCATGCGGGAATTCCTTGAATTGCTTACCTTTATACTTATAGGCAGTGCATATCTTGACCGACTTTAAACCGTCTAAAACATCCATCTTCATCACGCAAAGCTCGGATATACCGTTAAGCATCACGGCTTCCCTGACCATCACGCTGTCAAACCATCCGCATCTGCGCGGACGGCCGGTTGTCGCGCCGAACTCATTGCCTTTGGCGCGCAGGAATTCAGAAAAAGAAACACCAAACTCCGTAGGGAACGGCCCTTCGCCGACACGTGTCGTGTAAGCCTTCACCACGCCGACGACTTTATCGATCTTGACCGGCGCGATACCGCTGCCGATGCTTGCGCCGCCGCTGGTCGTAGAAGACGAGGTAACAAAAGGATATGTGCCGAAATCAATATCCAGAAACGTGCCTTGCGCGCCCTCCAGAAGGATATTCTTATTCTTGCCCGAGGCAGCGTTCAAAAGCGCCACCGTATTACAGATATACGGCGCAAAGATCCTGGCATAACCCATATACTCATCAAAAATCTTCTTGAAATTAAACCCCGGATGCTGGTAGACCTTGCGGAAGATCTCGTTCTTTTCCTTCAGGTTATCCTTAAGCTTGTCGCTAAAGACAGCCGGGTTTAACAGGTCCACCATGCGTATGCCGCAGCGGTTGATCTTATCGGCGTAACAGGGGCCGATCCCCCTGCCGGTCGTGCCGATCTTGTTCTTGCGCTTTGATTCGCGCAACTGGTCAAGGTTCTTGTGATACGGCATGATCAGGTGGGAAAGATGGGATATTTTGAAACGTTTCTGGAAATTTACCCTGTGCCTGCGCAGTTCATCAAGTTCTTTAAGCAGCACATACGGGTCAACCACCACGCCGTTACCGATACAGCAGGTCTTGCCGGCATGCAGTATACCGGAAGGGATAAGATGGAAAATATACTCCTTGTTGCCTACGACCACCGTGTGGCCGGCATTGTTGCCTCCCTGGAAACGCACCACGAAATCCGCCCCTTCAGAAAGAATATCAATCACCTTTCCTTTTCCCTCATCCCCCCACTGCGCGCCTACCAATACTATATTCATATTTTCCTTTTTATTTTCTAAAACAGCGATGTTCTTTTCTTAAAAATTTCACGGAGCCATCGTAAAGATCTTCTGCGCGACATCAGGGAAAGTGGCGATGAATTTAAGCTCTTCATCCACCAGCGGTTTCTGATTATGCACATTGGCGTACCTGACCAGTTCAAGGATCCTGGTGGCCTCGGCGTCATCCTTAAAAACGACTTCCAGTTTCTCGTAGACATTGCGGAAACCCTTGATCCCGGAGTACTCCCCGGCGGTGATCTTGCGGCCCGTTTCTATTATTTCCGGCTCGCCGCGGCCAAGTTCCTCGTAATCATAAAGCTCATAGTTACGCCTGTCCTTAAGCGCTCCGTCGGCATGTATCCCTGATTCATGGGCAAAGGCGTTAGCTCCGATACCCGGCTGGTTTATCGGTATGGGCACGCCAAAAGCATAAGAAGCGTATTTACATATCTTCCAGGCGGTCTTTAAGTTGATCCTCTCATCCAGATGGTAACCCTGCATATCGTTGCCGTATTTGCAGGCCAAAATCACCGAAATAAGATCAGCGTTGCCTGCGCGTTCGCCCATCCCGTTGACACAGGTGTTAATATAGGAATCTACTCCCGCGTCGCTTGCTGCGCGCGCGCCGGCAATGGAATTAGCCACAACCAGGCCCAGGTCATTATGGCAATGTATCTCAATAGGCATGGGCACCGCTTCCGTAAGTGTTTTTACCCTGTTATATATGGAAAAAGGCGTATCGCAGCCAAGCGTATCGCAATAGCGGATCTTATCTGCGCCCGCTTCCTTGGCTTTGGCGGCAAACTTGATCAGATAGTCGATCCCGGTGCGCGAGGCGTCTTCAGCGTTGACCCCGATAGCTTCGGCGCCAAGCGAGCGCGCTTCCCTGACTGATTCGACCATTTCGTTGACCACCGATTCCTGGTCAAGCTTACCCTTAAATTTATGCACGATCATCTGGTCGCTGGTGGAGATAGAAAGGTTCAGGTATTTAAGGTGCGGCACAAGCTTAAAAGCGTTCTTCACGTCCGCTTTTGTCGCGCGCAGCCAGCCGCTAAGCCTGATCGGCTGCATCACGCCTTTCTTGACCAGATCAAGGTTGGCGTTCAAATAATTTGTCTCATGGTGGGTGAGCGGAAAACCGAATTCAGACTGGTATATGCCCATCTCGTTAAGATAAAGGTTGATCATTGTCTTCTGCAATTTGGAAAGGCAGATGCGCGAAGTTTGCACCCCGTCGCGGTTAGTGACATCCAAAATATAGATCTTCGGTTTATGCGCCATCTCTCACCTCTTATTAAGTAATTTTCTTATTTCCTCTTCTTTGGGGACTACGCTGACATAAAAAATATCCCGGTTCTCCAGTAAATACGTAGGGCTGTGAACGACCTGTAACTGCCTGGTCAAACGGATATTCTCACGCAACAATTCTTTGGCTTCTTCGCCCGAAGCGCAGGATAAAACCTTGTTTTCCTCTTCTCTGCTCAAGCAGCTATTTGTTTGCCTGCCGGCAAAATTATTCGACTGCCATAAAAGGTAATCCCAGAACTTCTGCGGATAATATTTTTGCACGCAGACAGCGCTCAAATCAGCTTTTATCTCCGGCTCGCCGGAAACGCTGTAAAAACCGCCCTTGGTCTCCATAAGCACAAAGTGCACCTGCGGATCAAACCCGCGCATAATCTCCAGGAGTTTTGTTGTCCTTTGGTCAGAAAGGCTTAAAAACAGGTCTATCTTCCGGGGTATTTTTTTACGCCCCTGGAAATAGGAGATGCCGGTAGCCAATGGCCTGATCAAATAAAAATCACCGGACTCCTTAAGATGATTCTTTAAACTCTGGAATCTTTTTTCATTTGCCGCCTCTTTACCCAAAAGGTAAGCCGGCAAACCCGCTATGGAAAGGTCTTTAACTAATTTCTGCGATTCCTTGTCAGGATAATAAATGCTCCTTACGCTTAAACCGGGAAACCGCTGCCTCAAGTAATTTACCATCGGCTGGCTGTTGCATGTGCGGCACTCTTTTGAGTCGATCACCAGCAGCCTGACCTTGTTTGGTTTCTCAAACAGGCAGCTGGCATTGGCTGCGGCCGGGTTGGTACAAGCGCCCACAAAACCCTCTTTATGGCAGTTGCTATCGCTGAAACATGCCGGTAGGAAGGAAAGTATCTCTTCGTCATCAGCGACCTTATCGGAAAGCCTCTCATACCGCACATTATATCCTGCGATAGCGCCTTTCCTGGAAATATCCAGAGTAAGCCTGCCCACCTGCCTTCCCTGCCAGCTTGGGCGGATAATAAGAACAGGGCCGGCTTTATAAAAAAGCTTGCTTCCCTTGGCCGGAATGCCGCCGGCAAACAAAACATCAACGCCTTTTACCCGCTCAAGCAATTTCAAATCCTCTGTTTCACCAAGAGTGCTTATCACGATGACCACCTGGGCGCCTTTCGCCTTTAGCCGCGATATTTTTTTCTGCAATAACCTTGCGTCTACGGGCTTAAGCAAAGCATGTTTCTTGCCGACCAGTTCGCCGGTCAGGCCGAGCAGGCCGATCTTCACCGCGCCCACCTCCCTGGTCAGGGAAGAAACAATGTTGCCTATATGCAAATTATATGAAATGAATTTTATTGAAGAACCTCTGGTATTGGAAGTGAGAAACTCCTCGCCCAAATTCAAATCATCCGGGCCGATGGCTGCGAAATCATAACGCATCGTTTCCATCGCCTTTAAGTTGATCCTTGTGCGGAGCATATCTAGCTGCGCAGTTTGCGAATATTCATCCATCAGGCCGCCGGCTGTAAAATTACCGCAATCCAGAAGCAAAAGATCCGGCTTGGCTTTCCTTGCTTCTTTGACAAAAGTCGCCCTGCGGCTTAATCCGCCGTCAGCCTGGATAGGGCAGTTGCAATGATAAAGGGCGGCATTCGTCAGGCCTGTGAAAAGTATCGTCACCTCCTGCGCATAAAGCGCAGCCGAGGCGCAAAACAAAAAGGCTGAACAAATGATCAATATTCTTTTCGTCATAACCTGATAACTTTTGCTATTAAAATGTTCTCTAACTTCCTGACCTTCTCTAAAATATCCTGGGATATCGGGCTATCCACGTTCAACACGTTGATCGCTTTACCATCGGGCCTATCCCTGCCAAAGGTCATCGCCGCGATATTAATATTCAGCTTGCCTAAAAGCGTGCCGAGTGAGCCGACCAGGCCTGGTTTATCCCAGTTCTGGATAAAGACCATCTCTCCGACAGGCGATAGCTCCACATAATACTCATCGATCTTAACGATGCGCGGCTGTTTATTGGCGGCCAGCGTTCCGGCAACTGACTTGGTTTCTTTATCCGTCTTGATCTCCAGCTCGATAAGGTTGACGAATTCGCCTTCCTGCAATGATTTTGATTCACGCAGGCGGATCCCTCTTTCCTTGGCTAAGCTGACGGCATTCACAAAATTCACTGTTTCCTTTAATATAGGCGACAACACCCCCTTGACAATAGCCATGGTCACCGGGGTCAGGTTATGCGCGGTTATCTCGCCTGAATAAGTGATCGTGATCTCCTGGAACCTGCCCTCCACAAACTGCGCGGTGAACATACCCAGCTTCTCTCCCAGGTTAATATAGGGGTTCAGTATCTTGCAAATCTCCGCTTCCAAGCAAGGATAATTAGCCGCGTTGCGCACGCCTGCGCCTAAAAGCGCATCACGAATGATCTCGGCAACTTCAATAGCCACATTCACCTGCGCTTCCTGTGTGGAGGCGCCTAAATGCGGAGTAATAATAACGTTATCCAGTTTTAACAATGGGCTATCCGCAGCTAAAGGCTCTGCCTCAAACACATCCAGCGCCGCTCCACTGACTACGCCGGATTTGACGGCTTCCATTAAAGCCGCTTCATCAATGATCCCTCCGCGGGCGCAATTAACCAAGCGCACGCCTTTTTTCATTATGGAGAATTCTTTATGCGAGATCAAATGCCTGGTTTCATCGGTCAGCGGCGTATGCACGGTGATATAATCCGAACCGCGCAGCACTTCCGCCAGTTCCGCCACTTCCACGCCCATGCTTTCTGCGACTTCCTTGGATAAAAACGGGTCAAACGCCAAGATCTTCATGCCAAAGGCGATCGCGCGCCTGGCGACTTCCGAACCAATACGGCCAAAACCCACAATGCCCAATGTCTTTCCGTAAAGTTCAACGCCCATGAATTTAGAACGCTTCCACTCTCCTTTTTTCATGGAAGCATTGGCCTGGGGTATGTTCCTGGAAAGCGACAAAATCATGCTAAAGGTGTGTTCTGCCGTCGAGATCGTGTTGCCTGCCGGGGTATTCATGGCAATGACCCCTTTTTGAGTCGCTGCTTCCAGGTCAACATTATCTAAACCTACGCCTGCCCGGCCGATATATTTAAGTTTCTTGGCGCTGGAGATTATATCGCCGGTCACTTTTGTCGCGCTCCTGACCACAAGCGCGTCGTAATCGCCGATAATCTCCTTGAGCCCTTCAGGCTTAAGGTCGGTTTTTACATCCACCTGGAAATCCTTCACCGCCCTTAAAACCTTTAACCCTTCTTCCGATAACTGGTCGCTGACTAAGATCTTGAACATTTTTTCCGCTCTCCTTATTTTAAGAATATCTCCTCGGCCGCTTTCACGCCTGCGCCCAACTCAAATTTATACCCTGACTCCTTCAGGGCCTTTTCCAGGCAGGAGAGGCCTAAGATAATATCGAATTCGCCGATATAACCCATATGCGCGATACGGATCACCTTGCCTTTAAGTTCAGCCTGGCCTCCGGCGATCGTTACGCCATGAGTATCGCGCATGGTTTTAACGAGTTTCTCGCCATCAATGCCTTCAGGGACTTTCGCGGCAGTAACCGCGTCGCTTGCTGCGGTAGGCGCGAATAATGCCAGGCCCAGGCCCTTCATTGCCGCGCGCGTCGCTTCAGCCATTTTCTTATGCCGGGCAAAGATATTCTCCAGCCCATCGGCCTTGATCATCTTTAAGGCTTCATTAAGAGCAATGATCAGCGTGATCGAGGAAGTAAAAGGCGTATCTGTCTTATCCAGCGCTTTCTTGGCCTTTAACAGGTCCAGGTAATAACGCGGTGATTTTGACGCCTCGGCCAGCTTCCAGGCCTTAGGGCTTACCGAAATAAAACCTAAGCCCGGGGGAAGCATCAGGCCTTTTTGCGAACCGGAAACAACCATGTCGCAAAACCAGGCGTCTGTCTTGATATCTATGGCGCCTAAACCGCTGATCGCATCAACCACTAAAACCGCGGGAGTTTCTTTGACTACTTTACCGATCGCCTCAAGGTCATTAGCCACGCCTGTGGAGGTCTCGCACAATGTCGTAAATACCGCCTTGATCTTCGCATTGGCTTTAAGCCTTTTGGCTATCTCTAATGGATCCACCGCTTTGCCCCACTCCACATCCAGCACTTCCGCCGTGATCCCGTAAGCCTTGGCGATCTCCGTCCATCTTTCGCCGAATTTACCACCCTGCACGACTAAAGCTGTGTCGCCGGCGCTTAAAAGGTTGATCACCGCCGCCTCCATCGCGCCTGTGCCGCTGGAAGAAATTATAAAAACGTCGGAAGTGGTTTGAAAAACATATTTCAAGCCTTCCGTGGCTTCTTTCAATATCGCCTGGAACGCCGGCGTGCGGTGATGGATGATCGGCCTGGACATCGCTTCCAGGACCTGGGGAGGAAGTGGCGTGGGGCCGGGTGTCAGCAAATAGTTCTTTTTCATCGCAAAGTTCTCCTTAAATAATGGGTGTTTAAACTGTTATTTTTTCTTTTCTGCCGGCAGTATCACTTCATCGATCAGCCCGTAATCCCTGGCTTCCTGGGCGGAAAGGAAATAATCCCTGTCTGTGTCTTTCTGGATCTTATCCATCGGCCTGCCTGTGTGGTGCACAAGTATCTCATTGATCCTATCGCGCATCTTAAGTATCTCCTGGGCCTGGCGCGATATATCCTCTGCTGCGCCCTGCACTCCGCCCCATGGCTGATGGATCATGATCCGCGAATTAGGCAGCGCCTGGCGTTTGCCTTTTGCTCCGGCGCACAATAAAACCGCGCCCATGCTGGATGCCTGGCCAACGCAATAAGTAGCCACATCCGGCTTTAAAAACTGCATCGTATCGTAAATAGCCAGGCCTGCGGTAACCGAACCGCCCGGAGAATTGATGTAGACATTGATATCCTTGTCCTTATCCTCCATCTGCAGGAATAATAATTGCGCGATGACCAGGTTTGCCACATAGTCGTCTATCGGCGTGCCAATAAAGACGATCCTGTCCTTTAAGAGGCGCGAGTAGATATCGTATGCGCGTTCGAAACCCCGCGAGGTCTGCTCAACCACCATCGGTACCAAATGCTGCATTCTTGTCTCCATATTAATCCTCCTTCCAGTCCGCACTCTCTAATAAAAGCTCCATCACTTTTGCCGGCATATGGTCATCCAGCGGGATATTCTCTTTTTTAGCGATCTGGGATAATATTAAGTACACCTTGACCTGCGATTTCGCCTGCGGCTGTATCCCTGCTAAAATATTCTTTTCTTCCTCGTCTATCTTTTCGCGCGGCACGCCCTTCATCGCCAGGTCGATCTTGGTCTGGCGCAACAAATCCTGCGTCTGGCGGTTAACCAGGCTTTCGGGCAGCTTAAAATCCAGCCCTTTGGAAATACCTTCAATCAATTCATGCTCGATCTTCTGCCTCTGCTGGTTATCCTGGCTGATGGCGATCTGCCTTTCTACTGCTTTCTCAAATTCAACCATGCTCGGATACCCTAAACCCCTGGCGAATTTATCGTCGATAACATCAATTTTACGCGCTTCCTTGATGGAATCAAGCTGCCTTTTGATATCTTCAGAGCTTACGCTGACCTTCTTGTAATTGATTTTCTGGTTCTTGTAATTTTTTACCTCAAACTCCGGGCTGACCTCTACTGTGGCCTTAAAAGAAAGGTTTAAACGGTCAAGTTTTACCTCGCTGATCTGCGGCAATTCCAGGACATCCAAAGCCTCTTTTTTTATCGCCTCGTTGTAAACATCCGGCACGAGTTCCTTTAATACCTGTTCGTGGACGCTCCCGGCATAATGTTTCTCCAGCATATCGCGCGGCGCCTTGCCCGGCCTGAAACCCGGAACCTTGGCTTCCTTGGCCACCTGCGTGAATATCTCCTCGAACTTGTTTTTCACAATATCGCCGGTAACCTCGACATTGATCTCTCTTTTTGTGCTATCTAGTTTCTTGACTTGCGTTTTCATCTTTTAACCTTTCTTACATCCTGAATTTTTCACCCAGATAAACCTGGCGCGCCTGCGGATGATTAATCAGTTCATGCGCCGAGCCTGAGATAAGAA
>JBAZNG010000012.1:0-19775 GCA_041649385.1 Candidatus Omnitrophota bacterium
GCTCAAAAATATTATCAATGTTAGCCGAATCGCTGCCGCCAGGGACAAGCACCGGAGATATTTTTTCAAGGTCTTTTCCGAATAAACCGCTTTTAAGAAGGCTTTCCCTGCCGCGCATCCAGTTGATATTGCCCCTTAAAGTATTGATCTCACCGTTATGCGCGATGAACCTGAAAGGCTGCGACAGGTCCCAGGTAGGGAATGTATTTGTGGAATAGCGCGAATGTACCAAGGCCAAAGCGCTTTTCATCTTTCCGGATTTTAAGTCCGGGAAGAAATCTTCCACCTGGTGCGGCATCAACAATCCCTTATAAATGAATGTACGGCTGGATAAGCTAATGATATAGAAAAATGACTTCTGGTTGATTTGAGAGCTGCGCACTATGCTTTCGGCGTGTTTCCTTATAATATAAAGTTTTCTTTCAAAATCAAGCTCATCTGCGGAGTTTAAGTTCCTGCCTATAAACACCTGTTCAATGACTGGCTGGGCAACTTTCGCGCTTAGGCCGATATCAGAATTATCCACCGGTACGCTTCTCCAGCCCAAGCAAGATTGTTTTGCCGAATGGATAGCCTGAATAAAAGCATCTTTACAGAACTGCCTTTCTGAAATGTCGGTGGGCAGAAAAACAATCCCTGAGCCGTATGCGCCTTCTTCCGGCAGATTGATCCCTGCCTCCGGGCAGACAGATAAAAAAAACTCATGCGGTAATTGCATCAAGATACCCGCGCCATCGCCTGTTTTCGGGTCAGCTCCGGTAGCCCCGCGATGGGAAAGCCTGCGCAGGACCTCTAAACTTTGCTTAACGATACGGTTACCCTTCCTTCCCTTGATATCACAGACAAAACCTACGCCGCAGGCATCATGTTCAAAGCGCGGGTCATAGAGCCCCTGTTTCTTGGGAAAATAATTATCTCTGATCAGTTTGTTTTCCATCTGTTCGTATCGATCCCTAACTTTCTTATTTTTGAACGCATGGTATTGCGATTAATCCCCAGGATGCGCGAAGCTTTAAGCTGGTTGCCTTCGCAACGTTTCAAGGTCTGTTCCAAAAGCGGCTTCTCTATCTCTTTTAAAACAGACTTATACAATATGCCTTTCTTTTCATTGAACAAAGTGTTCTCCAGTTCCACCACTTTATCTTTAATCGTAGCCAGGCTGCCTGCGCACTCTTTTTTTGCTATACGGATCACTTCTTCTCCCTCCAAGGAACCGGATAAATCGTATCCCTCTTGCGTTAAGACTTTCATTAGCGCCTCTTTTGCTTTTAACTCGTCATCCCCTACGATAATAATAGTTGCCATCGCCTGCCTAAAGTTTAATCAGTGAAACTGCCAAAAAAAAGACGTTCATCCCGGCAATATATCTTTTGCCGTATGAACGTCTATGTCCTTTATCCTAACCTAACTGCACAACCCTGTGCCCAACAACCTATTAATACAAGTAAAAAACTGGTTACCTTGGTAACCTCAGCTTGAAAGAATAATGCCTTTAGGCAGATAATCCTCTCTTACCCGCAATTATGCCTAAAAAACAGCTTTCTTGGCAGATGCGCTAAAATTACTTTATAAAGAGCATCTCGCGGTATTTAGGCAGATCCCAGGCATCATCGGAAACCACGCATTCTAACGCATCCACATGCCTGCGGATATGTTCCATTAAAGGCTTAAGCTCTTTAAAGTAGAGTTCAGCGCGTTTCTCGTCGCTCGCCTTTTTTGCCTTCTCCAGGAGCTTGACCATTTCTGTGGCATTGCGGCGCACATAATAGATCTTGGAGATTATATCGCTAAGATGTTCTTTTTTATCTTTTAATGCCGCAGCATCTACGCTTAAACCGGCGTCTTTCTTTAGTTTGATCAGCTGATAAAGCGTGCTGGCCAGGAGTTTCTCATATTTGTAGCCCGCCGGAACGATAGAAGCATTGACCATCTCAAAAAGAGTATTCGCCTCAATCTCCAAAGTCAGGTTATAAAGATGCACCCAGATATGGTAACGCGCAAGAAGCTCCTCCCGGGAGAAAACCTTATACTTCTCAAAAAGTTTGATATTTTTCTCTTCGGCTAAAGCTTCCAGCGCTTGATAAGTAGCTGCCACATTCGGCAGGCCTCTTTTTTGGGCTTCTTTAAGCCACTCTTGCGAATAGTTGTTGCCTTCAAAACGCACAGCCTTGGTTTCTTTGATCACCTGGCTGATCACTTTTAATACGGCAGAGTTGAAATCCTTGCCTGAAGCAGATGCTTTGCTTATCTGCTCGGCCACAAAATCGAGGCTTTCGGCAATGATCGTATTGAGCACCGCGATAGGGGTAGCTATATTCTGCGATGAGCCTACGGCGCGGAACTCAAACTTTGCCCCGGTAAAAGCAAAAGGCGAAGTACGGTTACGGTCAGTTGAATCTTTGTTGAATTTTGGAAGCCGCGCGATACCCAGATCAATTATATCACGCTTGGAAACTTTTGTCTTTACGCCCTTCTCCAGCATATCCAGTACTTTGGTAAGCTGCTCGCCTAAGAATACGCTGATGATCGCAGGAGGCGCTTCATTCGCCCCCAGGCGGTGCTCATTGCCCGCCAAAGCTACGGAAGCGCGCAACAAATCAGCGTGCAGATAAACTGCCCTTAAAACCGCGACTAAAACCGCTAAAAACTGCAGGTTATCCTCAGGCGTTTCTCCTGGGTTAAGCAGGTTATTGCCCTGGTCATCAGCCAGCGACCAGTTCAAGTGCTTTCCGCTGCCGTTTATGCCGGCAAAAGGCTTCTCATGCAATAAACAGACGAGGTTATGCCTTAAAGCGACTTTCTTCATCAGGTCCATCAATAGCTGGTTATGATCCGCCGCCAGGTTAGATTCCTCAAATATCGGGGCAAATTCATACTGATGCGGAGCGACCTCATTATGGCGGGTCATTACGGGGATCCCCAGTTTATATGCTTCCTGGGCGACCTCAAACATGAAATTCACCACGCGCTCTTTGATCGTGCCGAAATACTGGTCTTCCAGCTGCTGCCCCTTGGGGCTGGGCGCTCCGACTAATGTACGGCCGGCCATTACCAGGTCCTGGCGCAGGTTATAATAATTTTTATCAATCAGAAAATATTCCTGCTCCGGGCCACAGGTAGAGAATATCTTCTTCGCATCTTTACGGCCGAACAGTTTAACCAGGTTCAAGGCAGCTTTATTCAATGCCTCATCAGAACGCAAAAGAGGCAGTTTTTTATCCAAGGCCTCCCCGTGATAAGAAATGAATATCGTTGGAATACAAAGTGTTTTGCCCAACGCGCTTTCAATGATAAAAGCGGGGCTGGAGGGATCCCAGGCGGTATAGCCCCTGGCCTCAAAAGTGGCGCGGATTCCTCCGGAGGGGAAGCTTGAAGCATCCGGTTCACCCTGGATCAGTTTGTTGCCGGAAAACTTCTCAATAACTTTTCCCGGGCCGGTAATAGAAATAAAACTATCGTGCTTTTCGGCGGTCAGGCCGGTCATCGGCTGGAACCAGTGCGTATAATAGGTAGCGCCCTTGGCGATCGCCCAGGATTTCATCGCCTCCGCTATTTGATTAGCCTGCTTTAGGGTAATTGTTTTGCCTTCGGACATCCAGAGCTTAAAAGCATCAAAAGTAGCTTTAGAGATATGCTTCTGCATTGTCTCCGCGCTGAAGGTATTCTCCCCAAAATACGTAGAAACCTTTTTAGGCACATTTACTTTATCAAACTCAACGCTTTTGATCCTGAACAGGACTTTTTGTCTTATACTCATCTTCTCAACCTCCATTATTGATGATTTATTCTAACATAAAGAGATTAAAAATAAAGGGGCATTCTTATAAAAAAGAACGTCCCTGTTCCCTCTCTGGTTGCCTTAATTTATGCTGTTGATTGTTTAAATGCCGGACAACATTAATACAAGTAAATAAAAAGCTCATTTGGTAACCAACTCCTCCCATGGTTAAGCCCTTAAATAACTGGCAGCCTTTATTAACGCTGCCAGCGCGCTATTTAGCCTTTCAGGATGGCTGGCAAATACGCTTAGGATCAACCAATAGCGATACTGCCGCGCTCCTGCGTACGGATGCGCACGCATTCAGCAAGATCAAGGACAAATATTTTCCCATCACCAGTTTCCCCGGTTTTAGCGCCTTTAATGATCGCTCTTATCGTCGGCTCAAGATAATTATCATTCACGGCTATCTCCAGGCGCACTTTACGCAAAAGATTACCGGTTTCTTTTGCCCCGCGGTAAACTTCTGTTATGCCCTTCTGGCGGCCATGGCCCAAGACTTCAGTTACAGTGATCAGGTTGATCTCTGAGTTATAAAGCTCTTCTTTTACTTCTTCCAGCTTGAACGGCTGGATTATCGCGATAACTAGTTTCATAAAAACCTCCCTCATAGGTTATAGGTTTTTGGTGCTAGGTTTTAGGTTATCCAGAACCCAGAACCTAACACCTAGAACCTAATTTTTATTCCAAGACGGTATACGCCCTTTCATGATGTTGCGTCAGATCCAGCCCCATGACTTCTGATTTCTCATCAACTCTTACGCCAATAAACAGGTCAACTAATTTATAAATAATAAGCGTCACCGCTACTGTATAAACGATCGTCACTATCACTGTCGCCAGCTGAATGAACAATTGTTTAGGGTTACCAAAGAATAACCCATTGGCCCCGGCGGGATTAACCAGCTTTGAGGCAAACAAACCGGTAGCCAAAGCCCCCCAGATGCCGCCTACGCAATGCACTCCAAACGCATCCAGGGAATCATCATAACCTAACAGAGGCTTGATCACAGTCACAGCAATAAAGCAGAATACGCTTACTAACAGGCCGATAATTATCGCCGGGACTACGCTGACGAAACCCGCGGCAGGAGTGATCGCCACTAAACCGGCGACAGCGCCGGAACACACGCCGAAGATAGTCGGTTTGCCATTACGCACCCACTCAATTAAAGCCCAGCTTAAACCCGCGCTTGCCGCGGCTGTATGGGTTACCACAAAAGCGTTAACCGCCAGGCCGTTTGCGGCGAGCGCGCTTCCGGCATTAAAGCCAAACCAGCCAAACCACAATAACGCCGTGCCCAGGACTACAAAAGGCATATTGTGAGGCGCAGGAACGTTCTTTTCCAGGTTAGCGCGCCTGCCCAAAACTATCGCTGTAACTAACGCGGCGATCCCGGCATTAATATGCACAACAGTGCCGCCGGCAAAATCAAGCGCCCCCATATTCCTTAGCCAACCTCCCATACCCCATACCCAATGGCATAAAGGATCATAGACAAATGTCGCCCAAAGCAAAGTAAAGACCAGGAAGGCGGAAAACTTCATTCTTTCCGCAAAAGCGCCGATGATCAAAGCAGGCGTAATCACCGCAAACATCGCCTGAAAGATCATAAACGCTTGATGCGGAATCGTTCCGGCATAATCCGCGTACGGCTCAAAACCAACGCCATTTAAGCCCAACCAGGCAAAACCACCCCAGAATCCTTTTGATGGGGCAAAAGATAAACTATAGCCAAAAATCACCCACTGAATACTTAAAACACACATAATAATAAAACATTGCATTAACACGCTTAAAACATTCTTGCGCCTGACCATGCCGCCGTAAAAGAACGCCAAACCCGGAGTCATTAATAATACTAACGCCGATGAGATCAATACCCACGCCGTATCCCCTGAATTAATCATTTTCCCTTTTCCTCCTTGTTTAATTATTTACACATATGCTTATCCAATTGATAAATAATCATCAAAAAACATAGCAGAGTTCGCTGCTTTTATTTACGATAATTATATGCCCAATTTTTCCCTGACTATTCTAGCGTAAAACCTGTTTATCCTGCCGGTCTTAAGCCATCTTTCCAATGTCCCTATCTGGATATCAATTATTTTAGACAATTCATACAGAGTATATCCATTTTCAATCTTTAAATTCCTTATCTTGTCAATAAGCTCCTTATCTACCATTTTATACGGCAATATCCCCTTTTTCGCCAGTGCGTATCCTTAGAACATCCTCAATCGAATAGACAAATATCTTCCCGTCACCGATTTCTCCTGTCCTGGCGGCCTTAGATATGGCATTGACAATTTTATCTGCGTCACTGTCTTTGGTAACTATTTCAATCTTTACTTTAGGCAGAAAATTGACTTTGTATTCCCTGCCACGGAATTGCTCAACTATCCCTTTTTGCCGGCCGCGGCCTTCAATATGAGTGATCATCATGCCAGGACAGCAGTTCAATTTCTCTAAAACTTCCGTAATCTCTTCTAACTTCTCCACCCGGATAACTGCCTCTATTTTTTTCATTATTCATCCTTCCTGCCACCCGGCTGTAAGCCGGGTGGCAAAATTAAATTAATAAATCAACTCTGATTTGTAGTATAAAAATTTGGATAAGCCGGAGTACCATGCTCCTGGACATCCAGCCCCTTTAACTCTTCCTCCGGTTTGACCCTGATGCCAAAAAATGTATCCATAATCTTGAACGCGATAAAACCAAGGCCAAAAGCCCAGGCCACGCATACCGCTGCGCCGATAGCTTGGGCAATTAATTGGCCATAACCGCCGCCGTAGAATAACCCTTTGACAAACGGTTCCGTAGTAGAGCCAAGCCCGTATGTGCCATCTGCAAACAGGCCCACGCTGATAAGCCCCCATACGCCATTTAGCCCGTGGACGCTTACCGCGCCTACGGGGTCATCAACTCCCTTTGACTCCCAGAAATATACACCTAAAACCACTAAAGCGCCGGCTATAGCGCCAATAACTACAGCTGCCCACGCCTCTATCCAGGCGCAAGGAGCAGTAACAGCAACCAATCCGGCCAGGCAGCCGTTTAACATCATGCCCACATCCCATTTCTTGGTCTTCATAAATACCAAAAGTATGGCAACTGCCGCTCCTGCTGCCGCCGCCAGGTTAGTGTTGACAGCTATGACAGCGATCCTTAGCTGATGCGCTGAAAATGTTGATCCGGCATTAAAACCAAACCAGCCAAACCATAATATAAAAGTTCCCAGTGCTGCAAGAGTGATGCTGTGCCCGGGAATAGCTTTCGGTTTTCCGTCTTTAGCGAATTTGCCGAACCTTGAGCCGAGAACAATCGCCCCTGCCAAACCGACAAAACCTCCTATTGTATGCACAACTCCGGAGCCGGCAAAATCAACATGGCCTACGCCGAAAGGAAGCTTAGCTAACCAACCGCCTCCCCATACCCAATGCCCATATATAGGATAGATTATCGCTGCTACCGCAAGGCTATAGAGAAAATACGCCTTGAATTTCAGCCTTTCCGCAACCGCGCCGGAAACAATTGTTGCCGCGGTCCCGGCAAAGACTAACTGCCAGAAAAACATTAGATACTTGCCTACATCATAGTTTGCTCCATGCAAAAACCAGCCTGATGTTCCGATTAAGCCATGATAGTCATTGCCCATCATAAAAGCAAAACCAATGGCCATAAAAACAAGCGAAGCCATGACAAAATCAATGGTATTCTTAGCCATCAGGTTAGTCGCGTTTTTAGCGCGGCAGAACCCCGCCTCTACCATGGCAAACCCTGCCTGCATAAAAAAAACCAGGAACCCGCAAACCAATACCCACACATAATCAACCGGGGCTTGCGGATTCTGCGCCAGGGTTTCTGCGCCTGATGGATCGGCGGCAAAAGCCAGATGAGGAAACACAATAGATGCAAGTAAACCTGTTACTACAGCCAAACCCGCTGCCATCACGCGGTCACGCCACTTTTTTAATTTTATTTTCATAAGGTGCCTCCTTGATAAAACACTTTATCTTGCTGTAAAATTAAAATACATAACTTAAATAAACACCGCCATATAACCTATTCTTCTGGTTGCCATTATTCTTATCGCTGATATTGCCCCAGGGGATAGAATAATTGATGTTGGGCTTACAAGTTAAGTTCTTTAATAACGGAACCGTAACCCCCGCTCCTAAAGCCGCATCCCCGCCTTTACCGCGGTAATACTGTTTATTGTTGTAACCGAGATGCCCGGAGAGATCCAGGCTCATCTTATATTTACGCATGGTAAATGGTATGCTGTGGGATAAATTAAGCACCGTATAGCTACCTTCGCCTCCGCCATCGTCTTTTTTGCCAAAATCATAATAATAATAGATGGCCGGAGAAAGCAGTAATTTAGTAAAAGTTATCCCTCCATAGACCTCCCGGCTAAAGCTTCTCGGCGCTCCATCGCTAGGCGCGCCATCAGGAAAATCATAATAAGTAAATCCCGTAGAAAGAGCTACACTGGGAAAACTATAGGTATAATCAAACAGATAATCCGTTTCGCTGGATTTTAAGTTGTCTTTATTTTGCAGGTCGTGATTAAGCCATATGCCTAATTTTACCCTGCCGAACTTTGATTCCGGGCTACGCACGTAAAAACCCGGCTGCACCACCGCATCGCCATCCAGCATTATCCCCCTCCACATATATAAGGAATTAAAAGCCAGGTCACCGGAAACCTCAATGCCTGAATTTGATAAAATACCATCTAACATTCCTTCATCGGCTGCCTGCACCGAGCCAAACATTAATACGCTTAAGAACAAACTAAGAAATAACCCTAAATTAAGCTTTTTCATTATTTTTCCCCCTTATAAAAGAGAAGGCGCCTGGGCCGCTCTTTTAACAAAACGGTTTAGACGCCTGCGTCCTAAAAAATTCCGCCACAAATCATTGCGGATTCGCCTCCGCCACAAAAATTGGCGGATGCGCCAATTCCTATGGCGCAAAGTGCTTGGCGAAAAAAAAGCGCTCTATATTCAATAGAACGCCAGTGTTTAAGTTTTACACTTCAATGTGTGTGTATCAAGAATGCCTTACATCAATACAAGTAAAAAAAGCAAACAACTGGTAACTAAAATTTATCCACGCACTTTAGAGTTTTTTCCCTGATCCTCTTGATCATCTTCACCACGCTTACATGGGAAACCCCGATCTTTTTACCTATTTCCCTCGTAGTCAGGCCATCGGATAAGAAACTGATCACCTTCTTTTCTCTGGGCTTAAGGCCATTATGGCTGATGTTGTAAACAGCCAGCTTTTCATCCAGTTCTTTGCGCGTATCCGGCTGACGGGTATATTTATTCAGTAATTGATCCTGCAAGGTTGTGCCCTCTTGCGCGTCTTCTAAAGCATCAAGGCTGATTATATTGGATCTTTCGTTTACCTTACGAATACAGTTTTTAAGGTGGAAATAACATCCCTGAAGCACATAGCTGTCTGTCTTATCCGCAAGTTTTCCCGCACGATAATCGTTCCAGAGGCGCAACAATGCCTCCTGATAAAGGTCATCGTGGTCAAAAGACCGGTAACGGCCATTCAGTTTATAGGCTATTCTCCTGATCCCCGGAGAGAATTTCCCGATCAACCCTTCAAATAGCTTATTTTCTTCCATATTTGCCCTTCCCAAAATAAAAAGCGTCCTTGCCTCTCTGTTCTTAGAGGCAAAGGACGCCTTAGTCCTTACACAAAAAAGGCCTTCTTAGGGATTACCCTTCAGAAGACCTCTACGTCTTGTCACATCTCTGTAACAAATAAAGTATACCACAAATCAAGCTTGTGTCAAGATATTTACAAAGCCGGCCCCTAAAAACTAGATTTTCTTAAGCCTGATATCTTTAGAAAGTATGATTGCCTCTGCCACTTCACGCATGGTTTTACGCATATCCATGCTTTGTTTCTGGATAAGCCGGTAAGCTTCTGCCGGAGAGATATTCGCTTCCTGGGAAAGGATATCTTTTGCTCGTTCAACCAGTTTACGCGTGGTTAAAGCCTCTTCGGCAGAACGGGCGCGCAGGTCAAGCTCAACGTTATCAATGGCGATCGCCGCCTGGTTTGCCAGAGCAGTCAAAAGGTCAAGCTCATACTTGGAGAATTTATGCTTTTTGGAAGTATAACAGTTCAACACGCCGATCACTCTTCCCCTGACGGCTAAAGGAACGCAGGCCAAAGAACAAAGCCCTTCTTTTTTAGCGATATCCTGGTTAAGATAACGTTTATCTTCTTTGATATCCAACACACAAACCGGCGTATTATTTAAAGCAACCACGCCAGCGACCCCTTCACCAAGCTTAAGATTAGGTTTTTTATTATAGGCTTCGGAGATCGACTGCGTAGCTTTAACAATCAGCTCTTTCTTATCCGGATCAAACAGCATAAGTGAGGAAATCTTGGAATTCATGATCTCCGCTGTAACCTGCACGATCAAACGCAATAACTCATCTAAATACATCCCTGAAGCGATCAGGTTGGCGACCTTGGAGAACGCTTCAATCTGTTTTACATAGATTTTATAATTCTCTTTTTTCTTAGCGGGCATAATTTTTGCTTTTTTCCAAGAACCCCTTTATCCTGGCCAAAGCCTCTTTGAGATTATCCATGCTGGAAGCATAGGATATCCGTATATATCCTTCGCAACAATCACCGAAAGCCGTGCCCGGGACAACCGCCACCTTTTCTTCAGCAAGCAATTTGCGCGAAAACTCCATAGAAGTAAGGCCCGTGGATTTTATAGAGGGAAACGCGTAAAAAGCGCCCTGCGGCATATTACATTCAAGGCCCAGGTTGTTCAATTCCGTAACGACGAGTTCCCTTCTGCGGCGGTATTCCCTCTTCATCTCTTCAACGGATTTTCTGGAGATTACAAGAGCTTCCGCTGCTGCCATCTGGCTGGTTATCGGAACGCACATGATCGTATACTGGTGAATCTTGGTCATTGCCGCGATAACCTCTTGCGGCCCGCAGGCAAAACCAACGCGCCAGCCGGTCATCGCGAAAGATTTGGAAAACCCGTTTAAATATAACGTGTTTTCTTTTGCCCCTGGCAATGTAGCAAACGGCACATGCTCAAAATCATAAGTCAGGTCACCGTAAACTTCATCGCAAATACAGAATATCTTGTTCTTCAATAAGATCCTGTTTATCTCCTCTAATTCCCGGCGGCGGTACGAAACACCTGTGGGGTTGATCGGATAGTTAAGCACGATCGCTTTAGTTTTTTTATCTATATATTTATTCAAAAGCTTGGGCGTGACCTTGAAACCGCTTTTAGTAGTATCGATATATACCGGGATGCCGCCAGCCAGCTCTGTCACTGGCCCGTAAGAAACATAGCTTGGCTGCGGGATAAGCACTTTATCAAGCGGGTTAAGTATCGCCCGCATCGCCAGGTCCATTCCCTCGCTTACGCCCACGGTCACAAGCATCTGGTCATCCGGAGAATAATCTAAAGCGTATTTATTCTTCAGGTAACGATGAATGCCCAGGCGCAACTTATAGAGTCCCTTATTAGAGGTATAGCTGGTAAAACCCTGCTCCAGCGAATATATCCCCGCCTCGCGGATACCCCAGGGAGTGACAAAATCCGGCTCACCCACGCCAAGGGAAATAACATCTTTCATCCCAAGGACCAGGTCAAAGAACGCCCGGATACCTGAAGGCTGCATTTTTTCCACTATTTTGGATATTTTCATTTTTCGTTTAATATACTGCCTTTGTTTTTGGTTTACCTACTACATTCTACCTGCTACTGTTCTTTTGCTTTTCCCTACATTCTATCTACTATATTCTACCTACCCTCTTTCTAATAGGATATATTCTCTCTCTTATTCTCTGCTTTGTGTTTTAAAATCACTCCATCCTCTTTGTATTTTTTAAGCAAAAAATGCGTTGCTGTGCCACGCACATTTTCCAAACAAGAAAGTTTCTCTGCGACAAAATTTGAAACTGTGTGTATGGATTTGCCTTCTACAACCACCAAAAGGTCATATGTGCCGCTGATCAGATAACAACTGGTTACCTCCGGGAATGAGTATATCCGCTCGGCTATTTTCTCAAACCCTAAATCCTTTTGCGGAACGATATTTACTTCGATCAAAGCCCTTACCTCCGACTCCGTATCCCTGACTAAATCTTTATTGATCACTGCCTTGTATTTAAGGATCGCCCCGTCTTTTTCGTATTTCTTGATCGCTTTTTTTACTTCTTCCGGTTTCCTGCGCACCATTTTAGCGATTTCTTCAGCTGTCGCACGCCCGTCTTTCTCCAGAATTTCCAAGATCTCATCCATTTTTACACTCCTTTAAATGAGTCCGTCATTGATTTAGCGGCGGACGAATTTATCCCGACGAATGTGCCAAAATTATCTAAGATAATCTTGGCAGATCTTATGGGCCGGGAACTGCCTTAAATATAACAGACCTCTGCGCCTTTTCTCTTATGCTTGGAATTCTCAAACATCTTATTCACTTTCCTGGCCTTAGCCCTAAAAGCCGATTGCTTCCTTTTATTGCACATATTATCTAAAATACAATCCAGCTCATCATAGGTTATCCCCATCTCCCCTTCGTCGGTCTGGCCTGCCCAAAGACCGGCAGTAGGCGGCTTGGCGATGACAGCTTCAGGGACCTTAAGCTCCCTGGCTAATCTTCTTACCTGGCGCTTAAGAAGATCCGCGATGGGCAAGATATCCACCCCCCCATCGCCGTATTTAGTAAAATACCCCACCAGAAGTTCCGACTTATTGCCCGTGCCGCAAACCAAATAATTTAATTTGTTGGCAAAATAATAAAGCGCACTCATACGCAAGCGCGGTTTCAGGTTGCTTTTGGCCAAAGCGTTAGCCTGCGGCAGCAATTTCAAAAAACAATCATAAACACAAGACAAATCCACCAGCTTTGATTTAAGCCCAAGTTTCTTGGCCACCAGCCGGGCGTCCTTTAAGTCTCTGGGGTTGCTTTTGCAGGGCATAAAGAGCACGAGCAGCTTGTTTTTGCCTACCGCCTCTTTGCACAAAGCGGCGACTACAGCAGAATCTATCCCGCCGGAGAGCCCCAGAACAATACCTTTGGCCCTGGAGAGTTTAACCTGACCCCTGATCCAAGTGACAATTTTATTTTTCATATGTCAAAATGTTATGGAATTATTTCTGATGCGAAAGATAAAAAATTATATACCACTAAACAGAGCCGGTCAAGAGTATTAAAAATCACGCCTAAATAGCGGCCAAGCTTTTATTTGGATTTAATCGCCAAAACCTTGATAAAATCAGCACAATCTTCTATTTTATCAGTTACCCCTTCTAAATATTCGGCTAGCTGGTAAGTCAACAATAAGCTCACCGGGTCAAGCTTAGCGTGGATGATCGCCTCGATCATCGCTTTCTTCTGGTCATCAGCTGCATGCTCTAAATGGTCGATCTCTACGCTAAGGACCATAGCGTTCTTTAACTCATTCTTAGTTAAAGCCACTATAGACTCCTGCAGCTTGGAAATAGAACTGACGATTAAGTCTGTGCCTGCGGAAATGTTCTTTAATACGCTCTCCGGGATCTGGCCTTCAATAAAACCCAAAAGCCTGGCTGCGCCATTGGTCCAATCAGCTATCTTATCCAGGGTTTTCACAAAATGCATCAGGTCCTCCCTGTCCGGAGGAAGCAGCATGCCTTCGGAAAGCTGATCGATCATTTTTGAGCGCAGGATATCCGCCTGGTGCTCGCTCTGCCTGACTTTCTCAATTGCCTGGGTCTTGGCCTCAAGGTCCCCTTTGATAAATGACCTTACGGCTTCGGCGAAAAAAGCGACTGTTTTATAAATCTCCTCAACGTGCTTCTTGGCATCCTGCAGTATGGACTGCTCTTCAGCCATGCCTAACCACCCTAAGATATTCCTTGTTTCTTTCATTGCCTACCCCCTTTGTTAAATCTTAATGAATAATTTGATCGCAGATAAAGTTATATAGCTGATCAGCCCGGAGATAAAAGGCGTGGCTAACCAGCAAAGTATCATCTCCTTCATAATGCGAAAGTTTAAGACCCTGATTCCGCGGACCATGCCCACGCCGACGATCGCCCCGACAATGGAGTGGCTGGTTGAAACCGGTATGCCCAGCAACGTATAAATATGCACATTCACGGCACTGGCTAATTGCGCAGAAAGCGCCATGATCGGTAGAAGCCTGGTGATCTCTGAGCCAACAGTCTCAATGACTTTATAACCCCAGGTTGTGATCCCCAGGACTATAGCTAAACCGCCAAAAACAATGCTCATCTTCACAGTCAGCGCGCCGGAACCTGAGATCACTCCCACAGCGTTAGCCACGTCATTGGCTCCCCAGGTAAAAGCAACATAACAACCGCTCAATATAATAAGCGACGTGATCACCGGCTTTAAATACTTCCGCGGTATGATCCTGTATAAAGAATTCTGAAGCAAACGGAAGAACAAATAACCTAACACCGCAGCGCCTAAAGGAGTAAAGATCCAACAGATAAAAATGTCCTTGATCATTAACCATTTTATCGAAGCATGCACTGCCAGGCCTGCCCCAGCAACCGCTCCGACAATGGAGTGGCTGGTAGAAATAGGAATTTTCCAATAGGTAGCTATGATCACCCAGGCGCAGGCGGCAAAAGAGGCTACTAACGCCACATATAAAGAAAGGTTTTTGCCCAGCTGGTTCATAGGCACGATCCCATTGCCTATGGTCTTGGTCACATGCCCGCCTTGTAGAAACGCGCCAAGAAAACCAAAGATAACGATCAGGATGATCGCCTGGCGCAAAGTCAGGACCTTAGAACCTACCGCAGCGCCTAAAGAATTGGCCGCGTCATTAGCGCCGATTGACCAGCCAACTGCTGCGCCCATCAATAAAACAAAACCTATGAGGATGGAAACTTCCATTTATTTTCCCTTACAGACATTTACGCAAATACCGCAAACAAACTGCTCCACTTGCCGCTGTGCCTGGAAACTTTTTAACTTCTCAAAACATTTGATATGGTCAAAATCCTCGGGGCTTTCCTTAATTGCTCCTGAAGGGCATATTTTAACACAAAGCCTGCATGTGCCACAGTTATTTTTTACCGGGCTATCCGCCTTTAAGGGCATATCGGTCAATATGGAAACAAGGCGAAACTGACTGCCCAGCTTTTTATTGACCAGCAGGTTATTCCTGCCCATCCAGCCTAACCCGGCCAGCACGCCTAATTTCCTGTGTGAAAGATGGGCAGTATTCTTTTCCCAATCAATGATCTGGGTAGCAGGAATAGCCAAAGCATCGTATCCTTTTCTCTGGATATAATTAGATACCTTTAAAGCCGCCTGGTCCAGAAGCGTATTTACCACACGATAATGATGGAAATACAGTTTTGTGGGCACATGCTCGATCTCTTCAAGGATGGCGCCGGAAAGCCGCACTCCCAGACAGACTGCTCTATCCATTTTTCCAAGTATCTTTTCAGATAGAGAGAACTCATTTTTAACCTTTTGGATATCCGCTACGCCAAAAAGATCCATACCCAGGCCCAGGGAGAATTTTCTAAGCGCTGTATTATTATTTATCGGCATTTATTTTCCTTAAATAAACCATCAGCAGGCTTACCGCAGCAGGCGTTACTCCGGATATCCGCGAAGCCTGCCCCAGGTTCAGCGGCTTAAAAGAACTCAACTTCTCCTTTATCTCGCGGGAGACTCCGGGGATAAGGGTATAATCAATACCTTGCGGGAGCCTGATCTTTTCCAGGTGTTTAAAACGCTCTACATCCTTAAGCTGCCTCTGGATAAAACCAGCATATTTTATCTCTATTTCCGCCTGTTGCCAAGAGGATTCGGATATGCCTTTACATAGAACACCTAAAGCTTTCAGGTCAGATAGAGTTACAGGCGGCCGTTTCAGCAACTCTTCCAAAGTAACAACTCTTTTAAGTTCCTGAAGATTCTGCCTTCTTAATTTAAGGTTAAATTCATCAAGATGCTTAACGCGCGTTTTGCGCAGATAAGCGGTCCCTTTTTTCAGGCCTTTAGCTTTTTCCAGAACCATTTTATAAACATCCTTCTTCACCAGGCCGAAACCAAAACCTTTTTCAGATAAACGCAGATCAGCATTATCTTCACGTAACAGAAGACGGTACTCTACGCGGGAGGTAAACATCCTGTACGGCTCATTAGTCCCTTTGGTAGTAAGGTCGTCAATAAGCACGCCGATGTAACCATCCGCCCTTTCCAATATGAATGGTTTTTCTTTACGTACCGAAAGCGCGGCGTTAATGCCGGCGACCAGGCCTTGCGCTGCCGCCTCTTCGTAACCGGTCGTGCCATTGACCTGCCCGGCGAAAAAAAGCCCTTTAAGTATCTTTGATTCCAATGTCGGGTACAATCCTGTAGAGTCAATTACCGTATGTTCAATACCGTAACCGAAACGAATAACGGAAACTTTTTCTAAACCCGGTATGGAATGCAAAAGTTTAAGCTGCACATCTTCAGGCAGGCTGGTAGATAATCCGTTAGGATAAATAGCTTCAGTTCTTAACCCCTGCGGCTCTAAAAATACCTGGTGCCTGTTTTTATCGGAGAACTTCACCACCTTATCTTCAATGGATGGGCAATACCTTACTCCTGTTGAAGAGATAATCCCGGAATAAAGTGGCGAATACTTCAAGTTTTCCCGGATGATCTTATGCGTCAGATGGTTAGTATAGGTAATGTGGCAGGGAACCTGCTTTCCCCTGATCAAGCGCGTGGTAAATGAAAATGGATGGATAGGGCGGTCGCCGTTTTGCACAACCGTCTTAGAGAAATCTATCGTTTTCTTATCCAGGCGCGGACAGGTGCCTGTCTTAAACCTTAAAAGTTCTATCCCCAAAGACTTTAAGTCTTCAGCCAGCCCGCGGCTTGCTTCTTCGCCTATCCGTCCTCCGGAGAAATGCTTCAAACCAACGTGGATCAACCCGTCAAGAAAAGTACCCGCGCAGATAACAACGCACTCTGCAAAAATACTTCCTTTATCCGTAACCACGCCACGAACCACGCCGTTATTTATAATAAGCTTCTTAACCTGGGCTTCTTTTAAATGCAGGCGCTTTTGCTTCTTTACCAGCCTCTGCATAAAAAGGCTGTAAGCCTCCATATCCACCTGCGCCCGCGTTGAGTGCACCGCCTGGCCCTTAGAAGCATTCAGCACCCTGAACTGGATGCCGCTGGCATCAGCAGCCCTGCCCATCTGGCCGCCTAAAGCATCGATCTCTTTAACCAGCTGCCCCTTACCCACCCCGCCGATCGCCGGATTACAACTTAAACGGCCCACGGATTCAGCGTGCAAAACAAGCATCAGCGTAGAACAACCCATACTGCTTGCAGCCATTGCCGCTTCAATGCCGGCGTGGCCAGCACCAACTACCAAAACATCATATTTAACCATTTTTTAATTAGTATTGGCGAGCTTGACAACTAACGGCATGATATCCTGGCTCTTCATTTTACCCAAAGAACCCAGAGAAGCTGCTTTTTCAGAGAAACTCATCGTGCCGTCCGGCCGGATACCTGCGCCGCAGATCAATAAAGGCACGCAATTTGCGATATGCGCTTTCCTGGCGCAGGAAGTAGAATGGTCCGCTGTAACGGCCAAGACCGTATTCTTTATATCCAGTTTCTCAACCAGCGCCGGGAAAAAATATTTGTCGATCGCCTCAATAACTTCTTTCTTCTTCCGGCAATCACCGTCATGGCCGGGCTCATCCGGGCCCTTGATATGCACATAAATGCCGTCGTGTTTCTGCAAAGCGTCCAGCGCGATCTTTGCCCAAACAGGGTAATCCACATCCAGGTGCCCGGTGGAATGAGGCACATCCACGATATCCATGCCTGTTAACAAAGCTATGCCGCGGTCAACGGGCATCTCCACAAAACAGCCGAATTTAAGGTTATATAACGAAGAGAATTTGATAAAATCAGGCAGATGGTCTCCGGCATCCCGGAATAAAAGCATATTCGCAGGCAGAGTTCCAGAAGAAACACGTTTTTTATTTAAAGGCGAATCTTTCAGAACTTGGTGGACTTTTAAGCTGAATTCGTTGACTAAACTTGCGGTCTCCTGCGCTTCCGGAGAATTTTCATAGCCTGGCTGCGGCTGCGCCTGCAGGAGATGATTGACAAACCCGGGTTTAGGGACACTGAACAACCCTTTTCTTTCATATGCCGGGTCAGTATTGGTGATATACCCTGACAGCCGCGAACGGATGCCGCGGATGACCAGGACCCCCCTGTATCCTAACGTTGCCTTAAACTCAAAAAGCGCGTTAGTAAGGGTGACCTTTGAGTTGATCTCATTAGCCAAAATTTGCGCTTCTTCAGTAGACAAGCTCCTGGCAACCCTGCGGTCAAGTATGGTCAAGCCGTCATCGTCAACAGTGGCAAAATTAGCCCTTAATGCCAGGTTGCCTTTTTCAAAGTTTAAGCCCGCGGCAAATGATTCCAACGGCCCCCTGCCGCAATAATATTTATCCGGGTCATAACCTAAAAGGGCAAATACCGCCACATCGGATTCCGGGGCGGTATTTTCTAAATGCGGAGTCGATACGCCGCTTACGCCGGACTGCGCAAGCTTGTCCATATGCGGCGTGTATGCTGATTCCAGGGGGGTTTTTTTATTTAATTCTTCTAAAGGTAAATCGCTTAGGCCGTCTAAAACAATGTATAATATTTTTTTAGGCATTAACACTTAGAATAACCGCACGCCTGGCACTTAACGCAACCTTCTTCGTGGCGTAAAGCGCCTCCGCAATCAGGGCAGACGCCGACGATATTGACCTGCTCGTTTGCGTCAACCGTGGACACATGGTCATCATGCGAATGCTTCATCGGCAGCGACACTGCTTCAAGCGGTTTCTCCACCTGCACATTCACGAGCCTGCGTTCAACCACGCGGGCTATGGCATCGGCGCAGGAAAATATCCTCTGGCCTTTTTCCCAGGAGGGCGACGGGCAACGGATATTACGCAACTGTTCAATAATGGATTTTACCTCAACCCCGGCGCGGAAAGCCAAAGAAACCAGCCGGCCGGTTGCCTCAAGCTGGCTGGCAGCGCAGCCGCCGGCCTTGCCCATCTGGGTAAATAACTCAAAGGGCTTGCCGTCCTCATCCACGTTGATCGTGACATAAAGATTGCCGCAACCTGTGGAGACCTTTGTCGTCGTGCCAATGATCACTTCCGGCCGTGGCCGCGGAGCAATCTCTTTTTTGGCCTCATAAACAGTTTTTGCCTGTTCTTTTTCCTTGGGCTTACCGACATTTAAGACCTGCTCTTCGCGGCTATTATCGCGGTAAATGGTTATGCCTTTACAATCCAGTTCATAAGCTAAAATGTAAGACTTGCGCACATCTTCAATAGTGGCTTCATGGGAGAAATTGACGGTTTTTGATGTGGCGTTATGCACATATTTCTGGAATGCCGCCTGCATACGCACGTGCCACTCCGGGGAGATATCATGCGCTGTAACAAAAACGCGGCGGATATCTTCGGGGATCTGGCTGATCTCCCTTATAGAAGAATGCTCGGCGATCTTCTCCATAAGCTGACGGCTGTAAAATCCACGCTCTTTGGCCACCTGTTCAAACAACGGCTCAACCTCTACCAGCTTGTCGTGATCCATAACATTGCGGTAATAGGATATGGCAAACAGCGGCTCAACACCCGAGGAACAAGGCCCGGCAATAATGCTGATCGTTCCGGTAGGAGCGATCGTTGTCAATGTGGCGTTGCGCATCCTGGTAGAACCGTCTTTTTTATCATAAATGCTGCCCTTAAACGCAGGGAATACGCCTTTTTCCTTGCCCAGCTCCAGGGATTTCTTATTTGCTTCATCCAGGATAAAAGACATTACCTTCTCGGCTAAAGCAACCGCTTCTTCGCTGTTGTAAGGGATGTTCAGGCGCAATAACAGGCTTGCCCAACCCATCACCCCCAA
>JBAZNG010000013.1:0-19508 GCA_041649385.1 Candidatus Omnitrophota bacterium
ACCCGTTGCGTAGTGATACGCAGCTCATGGCGTAATATAGCGATGCCTTTTTCCAAGACCAGTATTTCCTGGGCTAAAGCAATAACAACCCTTAAATGATCCACTGCCGCGTCAAGCCAGAGAGGCATAACAAATAGATCGTATTCGGCAGGCTTAAAATCCACGGCGCTGAATACGGGAATATCCACGCCGGCGATATTCTTAAGGCGGGTAGCTACCCTGGCCGGGGATAAGAATTGTTTCAGGTCAACAGCCGTCTCATTGAATAATCCGCACCAGGCATCAATGGCCTGTTTCTTCCTGGCTAAAGAAAGTTTTCTTTCCTGGAGAACTGTTACCTGCATAAGGATCTCCAACTGCAGCTGCTGTTTCTTTAATTGCAGTGTGGGCAGGTAACGCTCAAATTGTTTCAAATCGTCACGTTGGCTCTTTAACTCGCCTTTAGTGAATTTTATTTTGCCCGGCATAAATTCTAGGTGATAGGTTCTAGGTATTGGTTATTGGTTTTCCCTACATTCTACATTCTATCTACTACCTACTGTTTTTCGGGGCCAGCCCCGTTAGAAATACTACATCGGATATGCTCGACGGTTATCCCCATTAATTTATTTCTAACGGGGCCAGTATTGCTCAAGGATAGAACGCTTGATCCCTGTTTCTTCAGGCTCAAAAGAATCCGCTAGGATCTGCCAGCCTAGATCCAGGGCTTTTTCCAAAACAATGTTGGTTTTTAAAGACATCATCTGCTCTTCAAAAAGCCTGCCGTATTTAAGCAGTTTATCGTCCCAGGCGCTCATCTGGAATCCCATGGATTGTTTCTCCAGGCTCTGGCGATAGCTGGCAAAAAGTTGGATCATCGTGTCCATGATCGTGCGGTGGTCTGAACGGGTCAGCCCATTAACCTGCTGCTTAAGCCTGCTTAACGAACCGAATGGCTCGATCACGCCGTTTTTCAGGTAAAACTGGCCTTCGGTAATGTAGCCGGTATTATCCGGCACAGGATGGGTAACGTCATCTCCCGGCATAGTGGTTACCGCCAGGATCGTAATCGAGCCTGCTGTATCAAAATCAACCGCTTTTTCATAACGGCTGGCCAATTGGCTGTAAAGATCGCCCGGATAACCGCGGTTGGAAGGCACCTGCTCCATGGTAATGGATATTTCCTTAAGCGCGTCGGAGAAATTGGTCATATCGCTAAGCAAGACCAGGACGCGGCGGCCTTTAAGCGCGAAATCCTCGGCTACCGCCAAAGCAATATCCGGCACAAGAAGGCACTCTACCACAGGGTCGGATGCGGTATGGATAAAAAATATTGAGCGGTTCAAAGCCCCATGGTTTTTCAGCGTATCTTTAAAAAACAGGTAATCATCATATTTTAATCCCATCCCCCCCAGGATAATAATATCTACCTGCGCCTGGATAGCGATACGCGCCAGCAGTTCATTGTAGGGCTCTCCGGCGATAGAAAAAATGGGTAGTTTCTGTGATTCTACAAGAGAATTAAAAACATCGATCATTGGGATCCCTGTGCGGATGATCTTATTGGGTATGATCCTCTTTACCGGGTTGACCGGAGGGCCGGCAATCTCAACTAAATTGTCGGAAAGTTGCGGGCCGCGGTCAAGAGGCTGGCCGCTACCGTTAAAAATGCGGCCAAGCAGGTCATCGCCTGTGGCGATACGCATAGGGTGGTTCAAGAAACGCACTTTATCGCCGGTGGATATTCCGCGGCTCCCTGCAAAAACCTGCAAGAAGACCTTCCTGCCGTCGATGCGGATAACCTGGGCCAGGCTTAATCCCCCGCGCACAGAGATCTGCGCGACATCATTATAGCCTACGCCATCGGCCTCTACAGTGATCACGTCTCCGGCGATCTGGATAATATTAGTATATACTTTTTGCATTTTACCGGCCTGCCGTTATGTTATGTTCATCTAACAATGCAATAATCTCATTTTCCAACTGCGTAAACTCCGCGCTCATCCACAAGCTGGAATTCCAGGTGCGGATCAGCTGCCTTAGTTTCTGGAAGAAATTCAGCGCCTTGGCCTTATCCTCTAATTTTAATTCCGCCTGCAGTATCCTGCGGATGGCAGTAAAAACATAGACCTGCCTTTCCTGGCTGGTCGCCTCATCCACAGGGTCAAAAGCGTTCTGTTGAAGGTAAACAAAATCCAATAATTCTCCTTTTAGGTATTCTATATAATCATTAAGCGAGGTGCCCTCTTCGCCGATAACCTTCATCATCTGGGATATCTCATGGCTCCTGCGCAATGCCCCGTGCCCCACAGCCTTATGCTCTTCGTCAATAAATCCTTTGTATTTGCTCCAACTGATCAAAGGGTCGATCGCCGGGTACCTGCGCGCATCAGAACGTTCGCGGGAAAGGCCGTGGAAAGCGCCGACGACTTTAAGCGTAGCCTGGGTAACCGGTTCTTCAAAGTTGCCTCCTGCCGGGCTTACGGTGCCTCCGATAGTTACTGAACCGAACGTCCCGTCATGCAAACAGACCAGCCCTGCCCTTTCGTAAAATGAGGCGATACGCGATTCCAGATAAGCCGGGAACGCCTCTTCGCCGGGGATCTCTTCAAGCCGGCCGGACATCTCACGCATAGCCTGCGCCCAACGCGAAGTAGAATCTGCCAAGAGCAAGACATGCAGCCCCATCTGCCGGTAATATTCGGCTAAAGTAACTGCCGTATAGACGCTGGATTCCCTGGCGGCAACAGGCATGGAGCTGGTATTACAGATGATGATTGTGCGGTCCATCAGCGAAGCCTTTGTGCGCGGATCGGTCATTTTCGGAAAAGTCTTTAAAGTTTCTACGACCTCACCTGCGCGTTCGCCGCAGGCGGCGATGATCACGATATCGACTTGCGCATGGCGGCTGGTCAACTGCTGCAAAACTGTCTTTCCTGCGCCAAAAGGACCGGGGATACAATATGTGCCGCCGCGGGCAACAGGGAACAAAGAATCAACCAGCCTTATTTTAGTAACCAGTGGCTGGCTGGGCTTTATTTTTTCCGCATACGCCTGAATAGGTATTTTAACCGGCCATCTCTGTTTTAAATAAACATTGTGGAACTTGCCCGATTCATCTTTTAAAATAGCGGCTTTGTCTTTCAAGCTCAATTTACCTGCGCCGGATACCTGTGTTACTTCCAGGACGCCTTTTAAACCAAAAGGGGCCATGATATAGTGTTTGAATATCTTCTCCTGCACAAAACCGAGTTTACTGCCTGCTAAAACGCGTTCTCCGGGTTTAACCAGAGGCGCGAATTCCCAGGAGCTGTCCGGTAAGGCTTCCAGATAAACGCCTTTTTTCAGGAAAAACCCGCACTGCTGGGCTAAAGCAGGCAGAGGATTCTGCAAACCGTCAAAGATCTGCCCTAATAACCCGGGGCCAAGTTCAACGGAAAGCAGTTCGTCGCTAAACTCCACGCTTTCTCCGACCTTTAAGCCCGACGTGCTTTCATAAACCTGCATCTCCGCGCGGTTGCCCCTTACGCGGATGACCTCGGCTTTCAGGCGCGCAGACCCGGAAAGGATATAAGCTACCTCGTTCTGGATAAAAAAATCATCCATCTGCACTGTAACCATATTGGAATTTATCTTAACTATCTTTCCGGCCCTTTTAACCATTTTATTGTCCTAATAATCTTTCTGCCCAGCCTGTTTGGCTTGAGCCGATCAAACTCCAGCGTTCAAGAATAGCCAGTTTCAGCGCATAAGCAAGAAGGAACTCCAGGTCAAAATAATGCCCGCTGGCTATCTCATCAAGTTCCTGCCATCTTCCATTGTCTAAATATCTCTCCCCCTCCAGGATATTGGCCTGCCGGAAAGCTGACTGCGCCAGGTGCGCGATGCGCATTTCAGTTTTACCGCCGGGGCGTAAAAACCTGGCTGCCTCTGTCTTTTTGCGCAAAGACCTTGCTTTGGCCAGTTCATTGCGCAAAGAAAAGTCAAACTCCCTCCACCTTAAGAGCGCCTGCGGCAGGTTTCCTTCAAGCTTAAACCCGTCCGTAGAAACCGCCTTGCGGATAAGCTGGCATTCTTTATCGCCGATAAGTTCCGCGCAACGCGTAAGAAAATCCTTTAAGCTCAACGCGCTCTTTGAGCCAAAACGCAGCATCGGCAGGCTTGAGATAAAATAAGTATAATAAGCGGCCATATTATTCCACGTTTTTAAAGATACGGCTTAATTCCGGCCTGATCTTCGCGCTGATATACTCGGCTAAAGAAACGTCGGTAAAATCAAAATGGGATTTGCCTGCGTCAAAGCTTATACGAAAACCGGCACTGATCTCATCGCTTGATTTAAGCACGATCCCGGATTTGACTTCCTCGATAAGTTTATGCAAAAACGCCTTTTCAAGGAGCGCGCGGTCATTTTCATTAAGCGTGATCACGATTTGGCCTGTTTTCGCAGCTGCAGTTTTAACCAAGGAAAGAATAACCCCGGACAATTCTTCAGCGGTCAATATCTGGCGGATATTTTCCTGTACCAGCCTGTCGAGCAGGCCGTTGATCCGCGACCTTAAAGTAATCAGGAAATCGCGTCCAGCCTGGCTACAGGCGGATTCAGTGGAAAGTTTGATCTCCTCCTGTTCTTTGCGGGCATCGGAGATGATCCTCTGCGCCTCCAAGCGCGCGGCAGCGATGATCTTCTGCGCCTGCTCTTTAGCTTTATCCTCTATTTCCCGGGCACGCTCCTGCGCTATAGTGACCCCTTCAGACTGAATTTTCGCGATCAAATCCTTGATTTCCTGCGCCATCATCTCCCCCAATATTTTTTAGACCGTTTCTGTTTATCTTTATGGGCAACAATAAGTTACGATAGAAGTGTCCCCACCTTCTACTGTATAGAGATAGAACTTAAAATCTCCCTTGCCATTTTTAAAGGGTCATCTGCTTTTATAATTGGCCTGCCGATCACTAAAAAATCGCTTCCAGCTTTTACGGCTTCGGCCGCTGTAGCTGTCCTTTTCTGGTCATCTACATTAACTCTATCCTGTCTTATGCTAGGAGTAACAATAATAAAATCCTTTCCGTAAGTTTTGCGTACTGCGGCAGCTTCTAATGCTGAACAAACAACTCCATCTAATCCTGAATCCTTGGCAAGCTGGGCCGCTTGAAGAACTTCATCTAATTTATTAGCATTATTGTCTTCACTGGTTAAACGCGTCACTCCTACGATCAATGGTCTTTCAATATTCAATTCTTTAGCTTTTTCAATTGCTCCTTTTACAGCAGCTTCCAACATTAGTCGCCCGCCCTTTATATGGACAGTCATCATAAATACAGGAAAGGTAACAACATTTTTTATTTCTTTGCCAACATCTGCCGGACGAGGAAGAATGCTTATTGTAGACCCGGTACCAATCGAACAAGATACTGTATTAGGAATATCATGAAATTTTAAATCTAAAAAAACTTTACCGCCTTTCTCACCTACCATCCTTACAGCTTCCGGTCCATAAGCAGTAAATAATTGGCTGCCTATTTTAAAGATTCTTACTGTGGGGTAAAGAATATCTACGATTTTTTTTGCTTCTTTTAGGGTAGGTACATCCAAAGCTACGATTAACTTGTCTTTTAATTCTAACATCCTAATGACCCCGTTAATTCTTTGATAGCGCCTATCTTATTCTCGCGACAATATCTTTCTAACCCGTTGATAATTTCTATGGTTATTCTGGGATTTATAAAATTAGCCGTGCCTATACTAATGGCGCCGGCGCCGGCGATAAAAAATTCCAGGGCGCTTTGCGTATCCATTATACCACCCATCCCGATAATGGGAATCTTAACTTCTTTATACGTTTGGCGCACCATGTTTAACGCCACTGGCCGGATCGCCGGCCCGCTTAAACCTCCAGGCCCTGCGCCAAGCCTGGGTTTCCTTGTTTGGATATCAATGCTTATACCGGTAAGGGTATTGATCAAGGCCAACGCGTCGCTGCCGGCTTTTTGCGCAGCGCAAGCAATCTCCGTAATATCGGTAACATTGGGAGAAAGTTTGGTGATCACTGTTTTCTGCGTCGCTTTACGCACTGCGCTGACCACCGCAAAGGTAGCTTTGGCATCCTGGGCGATCAAACTGTGTTTTTGCATATTCGGGCAGGAGATATTAAGCTCTAAAGCGCTGACGCATTTTATTTTATCCAGTTTTTTGGCCAGATAAATAAACTCATCCGGGTTTTCTTCGGAAGAAATACTTACAATCACCGGTATGCCCAGGGAAGCCAGGTAAGGGACTTTATTTTTGATGAAATCATCCGCGCCGGGATTTTCCAGGCCGATGGAATTGAGCATGCCTGACGGCGTCTCGCATGTCCTTGGAGGCGTGTTGCCTTTCCTGGGTTTAATGGTAATGGTTTTGGTCACCACAGCGCCAAGTTTCTTTAAATCCATAAAATCCTCAAACTCCTGCGCATAGCCGAATGTGCCGGAAGCCACCATCACGGGATTTTTTAAGATGAGTTTTCCTAATTTTACTTTTAGATCCGTTTTCATTGATCTTTCCAGAGCAGTTCACCAGCCATAAAAACCGGCCCGTCTTTACATACCCTCTTAAACCCCGCGGTTGTACTGACTACACACCCTAAACATGCGCCGATACCGCAGGCCATATGCGCTTCCAAAGACAGCTGCGCCGGAAGGTTATTCTTGCCGGCGATCTTAGCGATTGTTTTAAGCATTGGTTGCGGGCCGCAGGCATAAATATTTACCGATGGCCTTGCGGCTAAAAACTTTTCCAAAAGGCCGGTGACTTTACCCTTAAACCCCAGGGAACCGTCATCAGTAGCAACCTGAACCCTAAAACCTTTTTTCTTGAATTCTTTGAAACAAAGCAGCCCATCCTTTGTCCGGGCGCCAATGATCACGCTGGTTTTTCCAGGATCAAGTATCTTGCTTAAGAATAAGATCGGAGCGATCCCCATGCCTCCGGCAACCAGGACGCTCTCCTGGTTTTTCCTTCCGGATGAAATATCAAAACCCTCGCCCAGCGGGCCGATCAGATCCAGGAACTCTCCGGGTTTTTTCAGCGCCAAGGCTTTTGTGCCTGGCCCAAGAACTTCATAAAGAAGTACAACTTTGTTTTTATCCGCATAATGGATGCTCAACGGCCGCCTTAATAAAGGCGCGCCTGTTTCATTTATCTTGATCTCAACAAACTGGCCCGGATAAGCGCCTCTGGCGATCCTTGCGGCAGACAATTCACAACGCCAGAAACGCGCCCCGACATTCTGATTGGAAATAATTTCAGCTTTTATTTGCAGCGGTTTCATCTCTTGCCTGCGTCCATTTATTTAATAATAACACTAACCCCACGAATAATATGATCGTGGCCAAAAGCCAACCGATATCATTAAGGCCGGCCCAGATACCTTCTGTGAAAATAACTTCCCTTGATTCTATTATTAAAACTACGAATAACAGCGCGCTGATTGAACCAATCTCTTTCTTAAACCAAACTAACTTGATCGGCAGGTAAGCGCTGATATCCAGCTCGATCAGGCTGGATAACTGCGGTAATAAGCGGGGGACTCTGCTACAATATTCCTTATAAGCGACAGGAAAGACCTTCTGAAGTTTACGCTCTTCCGCATAAATCAACAGTATGTAGCGGATAACAAAAACCAAGATAAAGATCGCGATCGCCCACCAGTTAAACAAGACCAGGACAACCCCTGAACCGATGAGCAATATGCCAAGGTACATCGGGTTACGCACCACCCTGTAAGGCCCTCCCTGGATAAGCGCCTGGCTATTCTGTGAATTTTCTGCCTTATACCCGCGGGCGGAAACCCGCAGGATCTGGCCGATGAGAATAAAGGCTATCCCCAGTATCTCTAAGCTTTCTGTCAATAAGCTCACCGGTTCGTTACGGAAGAAAATACGGGGGAATAAAACAACTATGATTGAAGCTACGAAAATAATGATCCCGTTGATCTTAAGACGTTTTTTCATGGGTTTCTTGACACTTTGGGCAGAAATAAGTGCCCCTGCCTGCTTGAGCGACCCTCTTGATTAAAGTTTTACATACAAAACATGGTTTACCGGCGCGGCCATAGACGCGATGATAAGCAACATATCCTCCGGGTTTACCGGAGAGGCGGAGATAATCATCAATACTTGAGCCGCCGTATTTTATGGCCATGCGCAGGATCTTATTCATCGCCATAAAAAGCGATTTTTTCTCCTGCACAGTTAGGCTCTGCGCTCTTTTTTCTGGATTGATGCGGGCGCGAAACAATATCTCGGCGGCATACAGGTTGCCGATGCCGCAGATAAAACCCTGGTCCATTAATAATGGTTTTATCTGAGATTTACATCCTGATAGCATATCCTTAAATCCGGCTAAAGTCAAATCAAACGGTTCTGGCCCAAGATTTTTGACAAAAGGCAGGCTTTGCCAATCCTTGACCAGGCGTAATTCTCCGAACAACCGCTGATCGTTAAAATCCAGGCCTTTGCCGCCGGAAAGGCTAAAAAAAACGCGGCTGGCCTTGTCTGTCCCTGGATAAACCAGCTGACCGGTCATCCTCAAATGTATAGTAAGGAATTTTTCTCCAGATAACTCTAAAACCAGCAATTTCCCCCGGCGCAAAACATCTTTTATTGTTGCGCCGCGCAAGCCCTTCTTAAATGCCTCTGGGGAAGGCTGGCGGATCACCCTGGGATCATGCACACTGACAGCTTTAATGCTTTTGCCCAGGATAGCCTTCTTAAGATCATTTTTGATTGTTTCTACTTCCGGTAATTCCGGCATATCCGTCCCTGGTTTACTGTGCCTGCAATTGTTTTTTTGCCTTCTTATGGTAACTTTGTAATGCTTCCACTTTCAACTTTTTCTTCAACAACACTTCCAGCGCGTTTGCCGTAGCCTGGCCGCCAAAAATAGTTGTAGTATAAGGAATATTATACAGGATAACTTGTGAACGTATCTTCACCTCATCCAGCCTGGGGATCCTCCCGGAAGTAGTATTGATCACCAGCTGTATCAGGCCGTCTTTCATAAGGTCGAGTATATTCGGCCTTCCCTCGGAGATCTTGGGCAATACTTTCACGGGGATATTGCATTGTTTGAATACTTCAGCCGTACCGCTGGAAGCGTAAATATGGAAACCGAGATTCTTAAGCTTCCTGGCCACGGCCACGGCATTCTTTTTATCCCGGTCGTGGACAGAGATAAACACATTGCCCTTTTTAGGAAGTTTCTGTCCGGCGGCAAGCTGGCTTTTAATAAAAGCCCTGCTGAAATCTTGATCCAGCCCCATTACTTCACCGGTAGATTTCATTTCCGGGCCAAGAATAATATCTACCCCGGGGAAACGGTTAAAGGGGAACACTGATTCTTTGATCGCCACATACGCGGGAACCACCTCTTTGGTAAATTTTAATTGCTTAAGTTTAGCCCCCAGCATGGCTTTCGTCGCTAATTTGGCAAGCGGCACGCCGATAACCTTGGAAACAAAAGGCACTGTACGCGACGCACGGGGATTGACCTCCAGGACATAGAGATCATCGCCTTTGACCGCATACTGCACATTCATAAGCCCGACGATCTTTAGTTTTTCAGCCATGCGCACACTCGCCTCCCTGATCTTCGCCAGCATCGGCCTGGAAAGAGTATATGAGGGGAGGCTCATCGCCGCATCGCCGCAATGCACCCCCGCCTGTTCAATATGCTCCATGATGCCTCCAATCACAAAATCCTTGCCATCGCCGATCAAATCCACATCCACTTCAATAGCGTCCTCAAGGAATTTATCAATCAGGATCGGATGCTCGCCGGAAACTTCCGCGGCCTCTTTGATGAATTTTTCCAATACCTGCTCATCAAAAACGATTTCCATCCCCCGGCCACCCAAAACATAGGACGGCCTGACCAAAACAGGATAGCCGAGCCTGGCGGCTATTTCCTTTGATTCGGGGAAAGTGAACGCCGTACCGCTTTCCGGCTGCAAAAGATGCAATTTATCCAGCATATGTTTAAAATGTTTGCGGTTTTCGGCAATATCAATACTCTCGGCGCTTGTGCCTAAAATTTTCACCCCTGCTTTACGTAAAGCAACTGCCAGGTTAAGCGGGGTCTGCCCTCCAAACTGCACGATCACCCCCATCGGCTTTTCCTGGTCAACGATATTCATTATGTCTTCAAAGGTAAGCGGCTCAAAATACAGCTTATCGGATGTATCATAATCCGTAGACACTGTCTCCGGGTTGCAATTTACCATGATGCTTTCATAGCCTTCTTCTTTTAAGGCGTAAGCGGCATGGCAGCAGCAGTAATCAAATTCTATGCCCTGTCCTATGCGGTTAGGCCCACCGCCCAAAATTATCACTTTCTCTTTCAACGCGTTTTCCCTTTCCTTATACCAACACCTGTTTTAAGTATTTTTTGGACAAGATCAACTGCTTCCTCGGGTGTTTCCGCCTTGATCACTCCCGGTATATCCCAGGATCTCAGGCTGATCACCGGTATAGCGAATTGCAGGCAGTAAGCTATTTCTGATAATGTGCCCGCTTCCCCGGGTAGCGCTACAACAACATCCGCGGATTTAACCACCAAAAGGTTCCTTGCCAGGCCCATTCCAGTAGGTATAACAATATCTACAAACTCATTTGCGTCTTTTTTATCATAAGTAGGTATAATGCCTATAGTTAAACCTCCGGCAGAGTTGAATCCTGAACAAACCGCCTTCATTGTTCCACTTAAACCGCCAGAAACAAGAGTATTAACCACTTTAACGAGTCTTTTGCCTAAATTATGGGCTAATTGCTCCACTTCCTTATTACACTCATGCCCACCGATCACTCCTACTATTTTCCTACGCATTTCATTACCTTCGTTTCCTGCTTTTAGCTATCAGGTCTTTGTCAAAAGACGCAAGGTCACCATAGATATTCCATATACGTAATTTCATATTTTCCCTGTGCTCAAACATATCATCCATTTCATCATTTAAGGCGCGCAGCTCTGCGGAGGTAATCTCCAATGGTTGATGCGCCAGATCTATCTGGCTGGCGGGGATACCTTTAAATTCATTCAGAAGTTCCGGGGTCAAGATCAACAACTGTATTTGAGTTCGGCCCTTATTAGTCCGGCTGATCTTTAAAGGATAAAATAAACTTTTACTTTTAAACCTGTACTGGATAGCCTGGTTTGTCTTTACCGCCTCGCTAAGGTTAATCACATCAAAAACAAACCACTTGAACCCCTCCCGGATATATTCCTCTATGGAATCTGTAAGCACCCGGGGGATCAGGGAGCCTGTTACGCCTTGTGCGATCAGATACCCTCGTACCCATTGCGTGAATTCAGCGGGTTCCAGGACATGCGCAACGGATATACTATGGACACCGATACGGTCATAGAAGGCGATTTCTCCTGCGGGTAACTCCTTAAATGATCCGCCTTTGCCCAGGCTTTTTGAGCCGTCAGCGCCACGCTCATCGCCAAGTTTTGAATTAATCAACCTAGTGGCCTTTATGAATATTTCCGGGTCGCTTTCCGCGACTTCCGGACGCGAAGGTAAAGGCAAAACCTCCAGGACGCTGGTCGGCTTGGACGCATACATATCCGTGGATAACACCAGGATCTCCTCTTTGCCATCCCAGGCGATCATTGCCTGCTGGCGCGGTTCAAAAATATCCACTCCTCTGGAGAATGCTATTGTGCCCCTGTCTGCGCGCGCAGGAGATACGCAGACCAGAAAAAACAAAACGCAAACAACCGGTAAGCTGTTTTTTCTGGCACAGATCAATGGGTTAGCCATATTCTCCTCTATTATATTTATTGCGCCTGGCAGGAATTGAACCTGCACCACCAGCTTCGGAGGCTAGTGCCCTATCCGTTGGGCCACAGGCGCATTAAAATTGCAGATTAATCTATCTCAAAATAAACTTAACTGTTGTTCTGCTGCGGGCGGTTTTTCTTTGTCCCCAAAGATCGAAATGACCCCATATTCTCCGTCAAAACCGGCCTGTATATCTACCTTGCCCTGGCGCACGCGCATCACCCCTTCAGCTACACGGGGCGGTAGGCCTTTTAAAAGCTGGGAGTCGCTGGCTTTCAACAGAATATCAAATTCTGTGCCGAACTTTGCGATATAACTTTGATACTCCCGCTCTACGACAACAGAGCCGCTGTTTACGCCGCGCGCTTCCGCAATAATCTCCAGTAACGGTATAAGGTTTTTATAACCGATCGCGTTGGCTGGCTTAAAGCCTTGGGGACGGTCAGCTAATCTTCCCACGCGGTTTGATACCCCCACAGTAACCGGTTTGCCGCATTTAGAGCACTTGCCATTATTCTTCTTCGTCTCTTCAGGGGACCAGCGGATACCGCAAAGCCTGTGCCCGTCGTAATGATATTTGCCTTCTTCGGGGAAAAATTCTATTGTATACAAAAATTTTGATTTATCCTTTGTTTTCAGCACCTCGCGGATAGCCGGATAGCTGAGCTCACAATTAAAAACATTCGCCTCCCTGCCGATCTTGGCGGGTGAATGCGAATCGCTGTTGGAGATCAGCGTGAACCTGTCTAAAGCGCTCACGCGCCAGTTCATCATTGGATCGCTGGAGAGGCCTGTCTCAAGGGCAAATATTTTTTCTGTCTGTTCCTCAAAGCAGTCCTCAATTTTATCAAAGCCGGACATGGAGCCAAAAACGCTAAACCAAGGCGTCCAGATGTGCCCGGGAACGAGGATCGCGTTCTCATCAATATCAAAAACGATGCGCGCCAACTCCGCCGCGTCCAGGCCGAGAATAGGCCGGCCATCGCTGGCTAAATTGCCGATCTTACTCAACCTCTCATTAATCTTATCCGTGGTTTTAAAAGAAGGAGAAAATATCAGGTTATGCACACGGTAGGTGCGGCCGCCTTTGGAATAGATGCTGCTTACTTCGGCAGTAAGCATAAAATATATCCCGGCGTATTTGAAAAGTCCGTTTGCGCAATCCTCCAGGTTATGTTTTAACTCCTCCAGCCACAAATGGTGCGTAAAGTCACCAGTGCCCATCAGCGTGATGCCTTTTAATTTTGCCCACTGGGCCAGGTGTTTGATATCCATATCCCGGCTTGTGGCGCGGGAGTACTTTGAATGAATATGTAAGTCCGCTATGAATTCCATTTATATACTATTTTACCGTTACAGATCGTATATTCGACTAACCCCTTGACCGTCCTGCCGATAAACGGAGAGTTCTTAGATTTTGAAACAATGCATTTTTTTTCGAGGATAAATTCCCTGTCCGCATCAACAATAACCATATCCGCGTCAGCACCGACGCTTAAGGTACCCTTATCGATCCCCAATACCTTTGCCGGGTTCAACGCTATTTTTGCAACCAACTCCGCCCAACCCAATACGTTTTTATCAACCAACTCCATGATGCTTACTACCAACCCGGACTCAAGGCCGATCTTGCCAAATTCGGCGCGCTCAAATTCAATATTTTTTTCATTCTCCGTGTGCGGCGCATGGTCCGAAGCAATAACGTCTATTGTGCCGTCCCTTAACCCCTGCTTAATCGCTAAAAGGTCCTCCTTGCTTCTTAACGGCGGGTTCATCTTCATATTGGTATCATACCCTAACACCGCGTCTTCGGTTAACGCAAAATAATGCGGTGCGGTCTCGCAGGTAACCTGCACGCCTTTTTTCTTAGCTTGAGCAATTATCTCTACCGACTCCTTGCAGCTGACATGGGCAATATGCACTGCTGCTTTTGATTTTTCTGCCAGCTGGATATCGCGCGCCACTCTTGTATACTCTGAGGCGTTAGATATGCCGCGCAACCCTAAGCGCGTAGAATTAAAACCCAGGTTGATTACTCCGTTAGCGGAAAGTTTTTTATCTTCACAATGGCAGATAACCGGTATAGCTGATTTCTTGGCTGCTTTCAATGCCTCAAACATCAAAACATCATCATCCACCGAGCAACCGTCGTCAGATATCGCATAAACGCCGTTCTTCTTGAGCGCTTCAATATTGCATAATTCTTTGCCCATCCGGCCCTTAGTAATTGCCCCGCAAATAAGCACGTTGACTTTCGCATCTTTAATTATTATCCTTTTTAACAACTCTATGTTCTCTGTGCAATCCATCGCCGGGTTAGTGTTGGGCATAGCTAAAACCGTAGTCACCCCGCCTTTAGCCGCTGCGGCAGTACCCGTCAAAACGGTTTCCTTGTCTTCCCTGCCCGGTTCACGTAAATGCACATGCATATCCACTATGCCGGGCATAATGACCTTTCCGGCGGCTTCGATTACCTCCTCTGCCGGGGCCGCGATGTTCTTATCAACCTGGGATATTTTATTGCCTTTGATTAAAATATCCATAACTGCATCAATCTTATTTGCCGGGTCTACCAGCCTGCCGCCTTTAATCAATATGCCCATTTAAACTTCCCTTGCTGTAGCAACTAAGAATAAAACCGCCATTCTTATTGCGATACCGTTAGTTACCTGTTCCAGAATCACCGAATTTGCGCCGTCGGCTACTTCGCTGGACATTTCGATCCCGCGATTGATCGGCCCGGGGTGCATTACCACTATGTTTTTCTTGGCTTTAGCCAGCCGCTCCTGCGTAATGCCGAAATTCTTAAAATACTCCAGCTGCTCCGGAAATGCCGTGTTTGTATCGCGTTCAAACTGCATGCGCAGGACGTTTACCGCGTCGGCGTGTTTTAATACTTCATCGATATCGCTGGAAACTTTGACCCCCATTTTTTCAATACCCGGAGGAAAAAGGATTTGCGGAGCGCAAACTGTCACTTTGGCCCCTAATTTAGTCAGCCCCCAGATATTAGAGCGCGCAACCCGCGAATGGGCGATATCACCGACAATAGCCATATTTAATCCACTGATCTTGCCCATTTTCTCGCGCAGCGTGAAGATATCCAAAAGCGCCTGGGTAGGATGCTCGTGCCATCCGTCACCGGCATTGACTACACTGATATCCAAAGCGCGCGCAAGCATATCCGCTGCCCCTGAACAATTATGGCGGATGACCACGATATCGGCTTTCAGTGCCTGGATATTCTTTCCAGTATCAATAAGAGTTTCCCCTTTGCGCACGCTTGAATTTTCTACGGCAATATTGATCACGTCTGCGCTTAGGCGTTTGGCGGCAACCTCAAAAGAAACCCTTGTCCTGGTAGAAGGCTCGTAAAACAGGTTCACGGCGGTCTTGCCGCGCAAAGCAGGGACTTTTTTGATCTCGCGGGTAGAAACCTCTTTGAATGAATCCGCGGTATCCAGGATCATCTCTATTTCTTCTCTGTTAAGGTACTCCAGCCCTAAAAGGTCTTTTCTTGTCCAGTTCATATTAGTCTTTGCCCACAATGACCACTTCATCCGCCGCGTCAGTTTCCTCCAGGCGCACTTCTACTGTCTCCTCGCAGGATGTAGGGATATTTTTACCTACAAAATCAGCACGGATAGGAAGTTCCCTGTGCCCTCGGTCAATTAAAACAGCCAATTGTATTGACCGCGGCCTGCCAAAATCAATCAAAGCATCCAGGGCAGCCCGGATCGTCCTGCCCGTGTAGAGGACATCATCAACCAGAATAAGATTTTTCTTATTGATGTCGAAGTCTATCTCTGTTTTACGCACTACCGGCCGGCCGCTTGCCAAAGCCAGGTCATCGCGGTAAAACGTGATATCCAGTGCTCCGGCGGCAATTACAGTACCTTCAATTTTTTTGATGCTTTCCGCAAGCCGAAGGGCAATATATACTCCCCGGTTGCGGATGCCCACAAGGCACAACCCTTCCGTACCCTTATTTTTTTCAATAATTTCATGGGCAATGCGCACGATTGCGCGAGCAACCGCCTCTTTATCCATAATTTTAGCTTTTATCTTCATAGGTTTATGCCTGCCTTAAGGTAAAAAAATACCCCTGGCCTGTCTGCCAAGGGGTTATATGTTATAAAACTCTCTTTTGCCATTTTATTTACCTTGCCAGCTTCTCATGAGCTGGGCTTAAAGGTCCTCTGTAATCTCAATAAAGATACCATCCAAATCGCTTTTTGTCAAGCTGAAATTAGCGATATTGGCAAGCCAAAAATGAACAAGGGGCGTCGCATTGTGAGGATATTTTGGCTGATAAACCTCAGAGCAGAGCGCCCCTTATTAGTCTTTACCGCGCAATGAGTTTTGGCTCTGTTGCCAAAGCTACGATATTATGCAACATTGGCCTTATTTGTACGGCTGAACGGCCTGATTCCAGCACAACCAGGATCTCTTTAAAAGCCGGTTCGGTTGGTAAAACCTCCTGCTCCTCTAACCTTAATATATCAGCAACCGAATCTAGCACTTTATCTATCTGCCGGTCAAAATCGTCTCTGCCGCAGCAGTTTTGCAAATATTCTTTGATCCTGCCTGCTGAAGGAATGATCCCGGCATCAAGCATTTTTTGTATCTGGAGCCATTCGGCATCCGGATGGAAATCCCCACGGTTCGCCGGCGGCAAGGCTTTAAGATTAAGGTTTCCGGCAGTTGACGCAGGTTGCCGGGCAATAGGCAGAACACGGAAATCAATACCGCCCTTAGAATCCTTTTGCCCTTGAGCCGGAGAAGAAGCGCCTTCTTTATATATTTTCTCCATTATATCGATAAGGTTGGCCAGGTTTTCCTGCGCAAGGTTCAAAGATTTAATTTCGCTGTCAGGCAAAGGCGTTTGTTTTGAACGGTTAAGCGCATCTTTATTCCGGGTAAAGCTATCTTTGGCCAGTTCTTCTGCCTCCTGCAGGATGCCCGGGTATTCGCTTGCCATTAACCTTAAAGCTTCTTCCTTAACATTGTCCTTTGCGCTCATAACCAATTCAATAAGCTGGCCGATAAACAGTTTCCACCCCTGCGCGGACCTTCTTTCCTTATCAGCTTCGATTATAATACCTCCTTGGTTTATCGCTTGCACATCGCCCAAAGGAGTGACAAAATACTGGAAATCGCCATCCAAAGCAAGGCCTGCGCCGGCCAACCGCAAATAAATATCTATGAATTCCTTCGCTGTCCGGGAGTTAATAAACTCTGGTACTTCATATGGAAAATCTCCGGGGACAATATCCATGACAATGCCTGACGCCTTATCTTTGTCTCTTAATATACCGTGCATCTCGGGGCCAAAACCTAATCTATAGACCTTCAGGCCATCGGCATACGCACCGACTAAATGACTATTCCTTGTTTCAATAGACGCGTTCTCCATGCTCATATCGGTTCTGACGGCAACCGGCCGGCCATCCTCTAAAAACCCTAACCTGTATACACTATCCCAGTCATTGTAAAAATTGTTCACCAGAAATATATCTACATCCGGCAATATAACGTCCGCTGTCTCTATCTCTTTTAACCTCGATGGGATATCGCCGGTGGTTTGCGGATTACGTAACCCTAAAAGCGTAGAATATCCATCAGGGAAATCTTCTTTGGCAAGCTTAGCCGTTTCCAGGAAAGTAAACGGCTTCTCTGTTTTCTTAAGATAGCCCTCTATCCCCGAACCTGTAATTTTATCCCGGTTGAATTTATGGTTTGTTTTGGAGAGAATCCCCTGGATAGATTGCGGGATAAACAAAGTTGGCACTGCGCTTGGAACGGTTAGATCTACCGCCAAAGCAGTATAGTTGAACGGATCTTGTACGAGTATCTTAAGGCCCATTCCTTGGGCCATATCCTCCCATTCACTTGGAGCCAGGTTTAATAATATGGATTTAGCCTTTGCCTGAAGATCCAAGGCCAGAAATTGAAACTCTGTCTGGCCTTGCGCGGAGAACTTGCCTTCCCCTAAATACAACAAGGTAATTTCTTTATTAGAAGATGAAACGATATCGCCTGTCTCAAGCTTACGGCCTTTATTCACTGTCTCAAGACTTGTCCCCGGGGCTTCCAACAACAGAGTGATCGTGCCTCTAATTTGGGAAAAAGTTTCTTCCCCGTTAAGTTCCGCCGTTTTATCGATCGGTTTGGCTGTTAATTCCTTGAGATTGGCTTCGGCAAGCTCTTTGTATTCTTCGCTAAAATTGGGATTTTCCCTGACAAACTCCCAGAAATTCATGGAAGAATCCTTGTTTATCTTCTGTTTAAAGGAATCCGGTATCACGGAATCCCCATCCAGGTCTTCTTTGATCAATTCCGCGAGTTTATCTGCGGCAAGTTCCTTTTTTGCCTGATCAAAATCCGGGCTTCCCAGGATAAACTCCCACATGCTCTTTAAAAAGGCCTTGTGGTATTTTGCAATATCTTCTTCCGAATCACCAACAGGGCCAGCTATGCCGAATTCCCCTCCTATATCCCTTAAATGATTAACCAGCTCTTTTACATATTGGAATTTACCGCGCACAAAATATGGATGAGGAGACTTATAGATATGCCCGATCACAGGCTGGAGATATTCAGACAGCATAACCTTGATGGGAACCGGCGAAGATGCGCCATGGACCCTGTCTTCCGCATGGTCCCCTGCGAGCTTATTAGTTGATATCTTCCAACTTATCCAATGTTGCGGCTGTAAATATAGCTTCCCGTTATAAACCGTAATGCCCGTGCCCTCGGACTTATCGCCTGAAGGATAAATAAACTTCGCCTTATCAATAATCCCTTTATCCATCAAAGCAGTAATAATATGCCTAATTGTCTCGGATTTCAAAATACCTTCCATTATGTACACCTGGCTATTCTCTAAATCCAGCCCCTGTAAAGAAGAAACTATTTGCTCCATGGATGTCTCTGAGTTCACATGTGCAAGATAATGCTGCCTTTTTTGCTGGTCAACAACCACAAGCGCTGCGCAGGTTGCAGCTCCCGTTGTGGCTAAAGGAACATCAATGGCAGCGGCCTTAAAATACCCTGGGGTAACAAAAATGCCCTGCGGCCCACCATAAGAAGCCGACACATTCACTTGCCTGGATTTATCCATGCGCGCTTTTGATAAATACTGGGGGGCTTCTAAGTAGTTTTGTAATTGCGATATGCGTTTAGAAAATGCCGATTCGGAAGGCCGCCCCAATAACCCGGATAGGTATACAGCGCCTTTATTCTCCAGTAATCCTCCTAATAAATCCGCGGGGTCATTAACACTCATAGAGTTAAGAAGTTGATTTTCCGCGCTTAAGCTGATTTTTAACGCTGTACCTGTAATATAGGTATCGTCCACCCCTATTAAAATTTGATTATACCCCGGGCTATATATGGCTTTCAGGGTGACTGGGCCGTATTTTGTCTGCGCGATTATATCCTTGCCTGCCGCCTGTTTATGCTGGACGGAGTTCAAGAAATCTTTGCCTAATACCGTTTCCAGGTCTTTACGGCCAGATACAGTATCAACTATCCGGATATTCTTGACGTTAACCGGCGAAGAGGCGCTTGGACCATTCTGCGCCTTGCTTTGGTCTATAAGCTTGCCTTGCTCTTTGTTGATTAACTCCATCATCCGGCCAAAACCACCCCATTGCTTTAACGCCTCAACTGCTTCAATATAGTTAAGATCCCCCCAAT
>JBAZNG010000014.1:0-19506 GCA_041649385.1 Candidatus Omnitrophota bacterium
CGGGCAGGAAATGATATAAAGGCTTTTTCTCTACAGGGTCAACCGCCCAGGAAATAAGTTTGCCATAATTATGGCTGTATAAAACTTGGCCCCTACTCTGCCTTACTTTACAAAAACCGAATTCCTGGTCACTGACCTGGCAATAATGGCTGCAGAGAAAACATTGCACTTGGCCTGGGTTTATTTTTTTATAAAACAGCGCTTCCTTCATATACGCAGATGATTAAAGTCATCCCGCTTAAAACATCTGGTCTTAAACCTTGTTTCTGTTTTAGCCGGCAGGTTCCGGTAGAGAATATCTGTTTGCGCATCAACGCCGGTATCGCAGTAAGAACAGCTGATCCGGCAACAAAGCCCGATCAGATCTTCATCAAGCTCACCACGCGCCAGGCTTGTTGGCCCGGCAAGGTCTTCGTTGGCATAGAAAAGATGGTCGCCTTTTGCAGCCAGTTCCAAAAGCCGCTTGTTTTCCTCTTCGCAGCGCCCGACGATAAGCTTGGCGTTCTGCGCTATCCTGAAGTGCCTGCCGATCTTCAATAACTCCAGGTTTCCTAAATTCAGCTCATCATGCGCGATAAGCTCTTTTAACCTTTTAGAGAACTCCGGGTCAGTAAGCAGGCAGCCGCCCGCGGGATTGCCATATTTCTTAATCCCCATCTGGCTGGCCAGCTCCATCTGCGGCCTGCGCATGCGGCCGCTGAATTTTAACAGCTTTTCCCTGTCCACCCACCCTTCTCTCTCCGCTAATGTAGGGGCAAGCAGGCCCGCGGAAAGCGGCCTTAATAAAAGGTCACCCAACCCGGAATGCTTTTTGATCAGTTCCAGGGATTGTTTGGTCTGGGACATCGGCCTTTGGCCGAGCACTTCTCCGCTGACTACAAAACTGGCTTTGAATTCAGGCAACAATTTCCTGGCCTTTGAGAACATGAGTATCTTGCAATCAATACAAGGATTCATATTGGCGCCAAACCCATAGCGCGGTTTACAGATAAGGGAAAGGAATTCATCCGCCAGGTCGATCTCGACAATGGGCATGTCAATATCCGCAAAAGTATCCTTAAAATTAAGCTTGCAACTAGGCAGTTTATAGTGCAGGCCGATGACCTGGATACCCTGAGCCCTTATTAGATTAGCCGCCAGAAGGCTATCCAGCCCACCGGAGACAAGCGCAATCGCGATCATTAGATTAACTATTGATGGAAGGGAATCACTCCGGCAAAAACGTTTTTGCCAGGATCATGAATAATATGCCCAGGAAAAAAGCTAAAAAAGCCGCCGTGGACCTGCGCAGGTCTTTCTCCCTGTGGATCTCCGGTATCAGGTCGCTGGCGGCGATATAAATAAAACCGCCGGCAGTAAGAGGAAGGATACAAGCGGAAAAACTACCGGAAATCTCAGACAAAAAGTAACCGATCAGCGCGCCCACTAAAGCGGTCAGCGCGGAAAGAAAATTACAGAGCAAAGCTTTCTTTTTGCTGAATCCGCCATAGACAAGCACGGCAAAATCGCCCATCTCCTGAGGTATCTCATGCAGGATAATCGCCACAGTAGTGACCAGCCCAAGCTTAAAAGAAACCACAAAACTTGCGGCAATGACTAAACCATCCATAAAATTATGCAGGCCATCGCCGACCAAGTTCAGGTAGGTGAAAGGATGTACCTGGCAGTTATCTTCGTGGCAGTGGCGCCAATGCAGGAAGCGCTCCATGACAAAAAACAAAGCGATCCCCAAGATCAGGTAATAGAATACGGAAATACTGTTATTTTCCTGAAGGGCTTCAGGCAACAAATGCAGGAAGGCGCCGCCGATCAACGCGCCGGCGGAGAAACCGATGAAGCAGAAAATAAGCTTATGCACAAGCTTATCGCTTATCGCCAAAGTAACGGCGCCGACAAGCGAAATAAAGCTCACTACTAATGTACTGATGACGATCCAGATCAGAACCATAGTAAGAGTTTATCCCAGGTTGGGTTTTCTGCCTTTATTGGCTTTCTTTGAACGCCAGTTTAATTTTCCTCTACGTTTTCTTTTTCCCATTTTAGTATTTGTAGTACTCCAACGGCACATTCTTGGCCAGGTAACGCAGGCCCTCGATTATGCAATCATGGATTACCGTATCCATCGGCGTACCCGTATATACCGATAACCCGTTCTTTAAAACCAGCCATCTGGGCAATTCTTGGCCCCTGTTCTTCAGCAGCGCGGAGGCCTGCGCACGGATGGTTTTTTGGCTGATCACCGCAGAGTTGGTCTTATCAGCGAGCCGCAGCTCAAGGCCCATGTTCGCCTTGTTCAAAGAAACACCCAGCAATCCGCCCATGAAAGAACCGCCCCAACTGCCGCCGCCTGCCAGGCCCGCTTTGCCGCCTGAGGCCTCGGGGTCAAATTTTGTCACCGAGATGTTCACGATCAAGTCTGCTTCAGCCTGCGCGACGATAATAAAACGGTTGCTTTGGACCAAAGCATTGATGAATATATCCCGCAGCGCAGAGCCCGTGTCTTTGCTGGCTCCGGCGGTTTTCATCTCAAAATCGGTGACTGCTACTTTAGCCTTTGGCCCGACATAATTCTCTAGCGGCTGGCCGACAAAGGTCTGGTCGATCTTCGGACGCTCCTTATTGGCGGCGCAGCCGATCAGGGCAAAAACCAGCAAAAAACAAAAAACGATTTTAATGCTTGTTCTCATACTTTTCCTATCCAATATATTACTGATTGCCATTACTGTCAAGAAAAACTCCCCTTACAGGATCTTCCTTAAATCATAGACGCGCCGGATGGTCAGGTAGGGACTGTGTTTGGCTATCTCCGCTTTGCTGCTTGAACCTGTGGTAACAAGTATTGTCCTGATCCGCGCGCGCTCACCGGCTAAAAGGTCGATGGTCATATCTCCCACATAGAGGGTTTGTTCAGGCTTCAGGCAGAACTTCCTCCGGATAATGTTTAAGATCTGCGGGTGCGGCTTACCTCGCTTTAATTTATCCGCGCAAAGCACATAATCAAAATATTTCCTCAATTTCAAAGCGCGCAGGATGATCAAAGAGAACCGCGTGGGCCGGTTACTGGCTACCGCCAGTTTATACCCCTTGGCTTTTAAATAAGCCAGGAGCTTGCCTACTCCCGGGTAAAGGCGGGCCTGCTTTTTAAGGCTTTCCTGATGGTGCCTGCGGTATAAACGCAGGCCAACGTTTAGATCTTCTTTTTCCAAAAACGGCTTTAAAAGAGAGCTATCCCCCCAGCCCACGGCCTTGCGGATAGACTCCATGCTCTCCGGCTGTTTGCCAAAATGCCGCATGACATGATTGAAACTTCCGGCTATCGCTTGGTAGGAATCAATCAACGTGCCATCAAGGTCAAAAATAACCAGCTTTACATCTTCTTTGGCTTTGAACATAAACTTTCAGAAAAAACTAAAGGCAGGGTTGTTTTACCCTGCCTTGAGTTCTCGGATAAATAATGATCTTTTTATTTGCCCGCCGGATCGGCTGCTTCCTGGGCGCCGCTGACTGCTAAAGCAGGGCTCTGCGCCGGCTGTTCTGATGCAATAGCAGCTGCCAGAGGGTCTGCTGCAACGGGTGCTTTTGCAGGAACTTCAGCGCTTGTTTCATCAGCCTGCGTAACAGGCTGGCTATCAGCTGGGGCTGTTTCAGGTAAAACCGCCTGGTCCGGAGAAACTTCGGCGCTGACCGCAGGCTCAACAGTAGCTTCGGCGCTGACAGTTTCCGGGGCAACCGCGTCCAACTTCTCTAAACTTATATTCTTGGCGATATTTTTATCCTCTGCAATCACGTAATCCACGCTTAAAACATCTTTTTCCTTGAGCTCGCCAATGGAATTTATGTTTTCGTAAGCCGTATTCTCATCCACGCTTAAAACAATGCTCTTTTCCTGGTCAGCCTCGTAATCCAGATACTTCAAAGTCAAGGTATTTGCCAAAGCATCCACGCTAGTAACTTCTCCCCAGACCCACTGGGTGTCGCTGCGTACGGCAGGCGCAATAATTGGATCAGCGGCCTGCTCGACAGGCGCTGGGGCAGTTGTCGCCTCTTCGGCCAAAGCCAGCGCCATCAAAGAAAAACCGGAAAAAATAGAGATAACTAAAACAAAGAAAGCTTTCTTTGCCATATGTGCCTCCTTAATATATTGCTAATACGCTACCACGTATCGGCTGCTTTGTCAAGCTACTCTAGATGGAGCGCCGTATACGTAAATAAAGTTTCTTATAGAGCGCTGCGCCAACAAAAATCTTTAACAGGTCACCGACGATAAAAGGCACAAATCCCAATAAGGCGGCTGCGCCTAAAGATATCCCCAGCGATAATTTCAGCCAAAGGGTTCCCGCAGCCAAAATGACGGCATCAGCCAATGATAATTTAGCGAAAACCACCCCCCAATGATCCTCTTTCTTGAGGCTGGCGCTGATTAAAGCCGCAGGGAGAAAACCCACGATATAACCTGCGGTAACCCCGTAAAAATAAAGCGCTCCGGCTGTATACCCTGTGAACAAAGGCACTCCCAGCAGGCCCAATAAAAGATAACCAGCTTGGCTGATAAATCCAAGTTTTCTGCCTAATAAAGCTCCGGAAAGCAGGACGAAAAACGTCTGCAAGGTCAGCGGGACCGGAGTAAACGGCAAAGGTATGCGCACAAAAGCGCCTAATCCAGTAAGCAAGATAAAACAGCTCACCGCTAAAACGCGCGATAATGTTTTATTTACCGCGACGGGCCTGCTCAATATCGTTTCCATTTTATCTCCTTAAATAAACGTAGTTAATGATCATGCCACTTTTTCTTTTATACAAAAATAAAGACGGATAAAAAGGGCTTTTTCTGCTCGCCGCTTTAAAAGCCCTTTTTATTTCTAAAATGCTGTTTACTCTTTAGCGATAGCTAACGTGATCACGCCGGCTAAGATAAAGAACGGACCGATGCAGCCCTTGATAAGCGCGATAAGTATACTCCACCATCTGATCATCGCCAGGCCCCCCAACAATAAAAAAACCAGGCCTAAAACAACCTTAAAAAGAGTAGCCAGGGCTTTTTTAAGATCAAAGCATTTCTGCGTGTCCGCCATATCCACACCTCCTTCTTTTTTGACGCGTTTATCCCGCAAGGAAAACTTCTTTATCAACCCGGTTTCTCTTAAGCGGGTTTACTTTTCCACCTGCGGTGGATCCAACCCCACTCCGCAGGATACTTGCGTATATAGCCCTCGATAATAGAGGTAAGTTTCTGTATATTCACCAGCACTGTTTCCCGCGGGCTGGCCTTCTCCTCCAGCTCTACCTCCGGCTCAAAAACTATTTTGTGCCGGTTATCAGGCTGGCGGATGATAAAACATACAAGCAGCGCGGCTTTGGTGCGTTGCGCTAAAACCACCGGCCCAGTAGCTGTAGCCGCTTTCTGCCCGAAGAAATCCACGAATACACCGCCGGTGCCGAAATTCTGGTCTATGGGGATAAAAATAAGCTCATTGTTACGCAAAACCTGGATAGTTTCATTCACGCAGGTATTACGCGGCTGGCTGTAAATAGTCCTTACCCCGTATTTGGCTCTTTTCTTGCGGAAGATCTCTTCCATCTTCGCGTCATGCATAGGCTTCATGATCCCGCCTGCCTTATACCCGCCTACGGCCAACCTTCCCAGAAGAAGCGGGAAATTGCCGAAATGAGCGCTGACCAGGATAACCCCGTTGCCTTTGGCCAGGGCATTATCCAGGTGCTCTTTACCGACGATACTGACCTTCTCTGCCAGAAGGTGCGGTTTGTCAAAAAAGAACATTAGCTCCACCGCGCCTTTAGCAATGTTCCTGAAACAATCTCTGGCTATCGTTTTGATCTCATCCGGAGACTTTTCAGCGCCAAAAGCAATCTCTAAACTCTCTAAAGCGATCTTCCTGTGTTTTGCCGCTAATCTATACGCCAGCGCAGCCGCATATTCGGCAAACACGTAAAGATAGTCCGCAGGAATAACCCTGACTATCAAAGAACATATATGTATACCCAGCCATGCGCCAAAACGGCTGAATACTTTACGGATTTTTTTTAAGTTCATAATCGGTCAATTTTAAGCAGATTATAACAAAGCAACTTGAAATTGCAAGTGAAAATTAAAACTTATAGCCGATCTTGCGCAATAGGGCCTTACGCCAGGCAATATCCGCCTCTGTCTCCACTTCTTTGCAAGATGCCCCGTCTATAACACCTAAGATACCGCGCCCGGAATCGGTCTGGGCGATGATTACCTCCGTGGGGTTGGCGCTGGCGCAGTAAATCGTGCAAACCTCAGGCAGGCACTTGATCGCGTTGAGCAGGTTGATCGGATAAGCCTGCTTGATAAAAATGATAAAGCTGTGCCCGGCGGCAATGGCCAAAGCATTCTCTGCCGCAAGCGCCTTAAGTGTTTCATCATTGCCCTCTACCCTTACCTTGGCGGCTCCGCTGGCTTCGCAGAAAGCCAGGCCGAACTTTACATCCGGCACGCTGCTTACAATAGCCTCATAAATATCCTCCACTGTCTTGATAAAATGGCTCTGCCCGAGGATAAAATTCAGGTCATCCTCTTTCTTTATCTTTACGCACTTAAATTCCAGCATCGCGTCTCCTTTCTACCGCCTGAAGCTTTACGCGCAGCGGCGCGCGGAAGGATAAAAACCTTATTTAACCCAGACCTTTCTGAAACCCGTGGCATCCACAGCCAATCTGCCCTTATATGACCTTAGCGCGGTTAAAATATAATCCGGGTCACCTAAAAGTTTAAGCGGGATCCTCAAAGTAAAAGTGTTCTTATCAAGCTTTAAAGAAACTCCCGGAGCGGATATCCTTTGGCCGCTGGAAAAAACCCTGTATCTGTTGCCACTGGTTATAACGCTTATCTTGGGCATCAAAGCGAACCTCGTGCGGCTGCTATAACCGAAAAGATACAGGCGCACCCCGAACAAGCGGCTGAATTTTCTTTGCTTCTCCACGTGCACAAGAAAATCATTATCCACGACAGCATAACTGACCTGCCCGGTATTGGCCGACGCAGGCTCAAGCGTATCGGTTTCAGTGATATCTTTGATCGTATCAGTTGAGTCTAAAAATACCGGCAAGCCTTGCTGGTCGGAGGACTGCGGCTTAAGCGTGATATCCGGGTAATCGCCGAACAATTCATTTTTCCTGGCAAAAGCCAACAGGTAAAAAGCGCTCACCTGGGTCTGACTTTTATAAGCAAGAATGGCGCGGTATTTATTCTGCAGCTCTTCGGAGGAAAGGTCCAGCTTAGACCACTTGATCTGGGAGCTCCAGAACCCTTCCGGAGGATAAAGGTTAAGCGCCGGATGATAATGCCTGGGCACAGGCCAGCCCAGCCAATGGATCAGGTAAGGGTAGAGCTTTGGTTCAGGTATCTGCCCCTTCAGGTCGCTTAAAGCCACTTTTAGGAAAAGATAAAATGATTTATGGTCCACATTGACGTCTGCCGGATGCGAAGAGAATATCCTGTTAGGCTTGTAATCAAGCAGCACTTTTTCCAAGTCGCTTAATATGCTCTCCCCCTGATAAGGCGCGCCATAAGAAAGGTCATTCTTGTAAGGCACGCTTGATATGCGGGTCAGCTTATCGCGGAATGGCTTCTTTGCCTGCCAATAGCGGCTGAAGATAGCGAAAGTGCCGAAATCCGGATAGCCTAAGAAGATCAGGTCGTTTTCCTTTAACCCCAGAAGCGCCATCGCCTTGATCGCTTCAGCCCTGCGCACCTGCCCCATATAAATAAACACTCCCTGCCTGACAGTAAGGCGTTTTTCATATACAATAAAAGCAAGTTCATTATGGTCGCCATTTGTAAGATAAAGTACTTTTACGCGCGCGCCGGCAGCCAGCGCCTGCTGGATTATCCCGGCGCAGCCAATACTTTCATCATCCGGGTGCGGCGCAAGGATCAAAATGCGCTCGCCTTTCTTGAACGGCTCGATACCGGATATCTGCTCTTTGATGAATGCGGGCGGTTCCTTGAGCGTAGCGCAGGCAGAAATACATAAAACAATAAGCGTGAGTAAAAATATTTTAATTTTCATGATCATGGCAGCCTCATCTGCTTAGACACGGTTACCGCCCTTTAATTTACCTGTTTTCTTGGATGCAGGAAGCACTGGATTATCCCACAGATAACGAACAATAAGCATAAATAAACAAAGTAATCGCCATAACGGTTATAAAATGTAGCCGGGCCCGCTGCAAAGTAAATATCCTCTGTTTTAAACCCCCGCACAAAGATCAACTTGCCTTTTTTGTTGACGCTGGAGACAATCCTGCCGGCGGGGCTGATAAAAGCGGAAATACCTGTGTTCGCCGCGCGCACAAGGTAAACTTTATTTTCCACTGCCCTGAACACAGAAGCAGCCAAATGCTGATAAGAAGCGCTGCTTTGCTTGTACCAGGCGTCATTGGTAATATTCACCAAAAATAACGCCCCCCTTTTTATGAATTCCCTGGAAAGCTCCGGGAAAAGGTCCTCAAAACAGATCAACACGCCGAATTTTGCAGGCTTTTCAAATATCGTATACTCCTTGCCGGGGCTGATATCCCCGATAGGGGCAATTCCCTCCAGAAAGGGAAATAAGTTTTTCAGCGGCACATATTCGCCGAAAGGCACCAGGTGTAACTTATGATATACCCCCTTCAGCCGCCCATCCTGGCCAACAAACAGCGCGCTGTTAAAATACTCCCCCTCTATCCGGGAAACCGCGCCTAAAAGCAAGTTGCCCTTGGCCACTTTGGGCAGGGCAAAAATATCCTCAAATAGTTTACTGTCTTTGCCGAACAAACCAGGGGCTGCGGCTTCCGGCCAGATGATCAACTCCGGCGCCTCTAAAGAAGCCTCTTGCGTTAAATCTTGATAGCTTTGCGTGATAAACCCGGCCGCGTATTCATCCCATTTAAGCTCCTGGGGGATATCCGCCTGGATCACGCAGATTTTGGCTTTCTCCGTTGCTTGGCGCATCAACCCGTCAGCCTGGCCTAACCGTATATATCCGTAAAACAAACAGCATAAAACAATAACCGCCGGGATGATCAAGCCAAAGAATGCCTGCTTGCGGGCCCTGGTTAAAGCAAGATACAAGGAATAATTCACCAGGATGATCAAAAACGATATTCCCCAAGCACCGCTAAGATCGGCTATCTGGATCAGGGGCAGGTTACTATATTGTGAATGCGCCAAAACCGCCCAGGGAAAACCCGTAAACAAATAACTGCGCAAATACTCCAGGCACACCCAGAGGCTGGGGATAAGCAACAGCCTGCCGGTAACACAACGCTGCGATATCAAAGAGAAGAATGCTGCGAAGATGCCGGAATAGACGGACAAATAGATGATCAAAATAACCGTGCCTGGCAAAGTGACGTGCACGAGCCAATATATGGTAAATGACCAAAAAACAAAACCCCAGGAAAAACCGGCTAAAAACGCCTTGGCTTTGTTTTGATTATTTAAAACAAGGAAGAAGGGCATAAAACCAAACCAGGCGAGTATCCAGGCATTGAAGCTGGAAAAAGATAACGCCACAAGCAAGGCGCTTAAAACAACAGGCATCAAGAATTTGATCAACCGCAGCATTTTTTATATTTTTTCCCGGAACCACAGGGGCAAGGATCATTCCGGCCGACTTTTTGCTGCGCTTTCTGCGCAGGTTTTGCAGCCGGACTGTTTAAGATGCTGGAGGCAGAAGGCGTAACCGAAGAAGCTGGCTGTATCTGGTTTAACTGTTCCGCCTCAGGGTGCAATAATTGCGTAGGCAAAGCACTAAACACCCCGCGGAATTTTTCCTCTTTTGCCTGTTGCAGCTTAAAGACGGTTTCCACCGCTTCTTCCTCTATCGCGCTGACCATCTGGCTGAACATCCCGAAAGCCTCCCGCTTATATTCCACTAACGGGTCGCGCTGGCCATAGGCGCGCAGGCCGATGCCTTCACGCAGGCTGTCCATAGCGTAAAGATGGTCCTTCCATTTAGCGTCAATGATCTGTAAAAACACCATACGCTCCAGGTGCCTTAAGGTATCGGCGCCAAAAGCTTTTTCTTTTTCCGCATATAAAGCAAGGATGCTTTCCCGGATACGTTCCCCGGCTTCTTCAGGCGACAGATCCTTAAACCCTGCGCTGTCTAACCCCAGGCCAAATTTTGAATTTACAGCTTCAATCAAGCCGGCTGTTTGCGCCTGCTGCTCTTCTAGCACAGAATGAGTGTACACCTGCAGGCAGTCATCGGCCATTCTGGAGATGATCGAGAGGATATTTTCTTTCAGCGAGAAACCTTCCAGGATCTGCCGGCGCTGGCCATAGATGATCTCTCTCTGCTTGTTCATTACATTGTCGTACTCTAAAAGCTGTTTCCTGATCTCAAAGTTATGCTGCTCCACCCTTCTCTGAGCCACTTCTATGGAACCGGTAACCCAGGGATGTTCGATCACCTGGCCTTCCTCCAAACCTAATTTCTCCATCAGCCCGATGATCCTCTCTGAGCCGAAAAGCCGCATAAGGTCATCGGATAAAGAGACATAAAATCTTGAGGAACCCGGGTCGCCCTGCCGGCCGCTGCGGCCGCGTAACTGGTTATCGATACGCCGTGCCTCATGGCGCTCCGTGCCCAAAACATGCAAACCGCCTGCTTCTACCACTTTTTTATGCTCGGCGGCGGTTTCTATTTTATATTTCTCCAGTATTTTTTTATACTCTTGGGCATAGTTGGAGTCTTCAGGCTTTAACTTCTGCCGGATAAGGTTTTTCGCCATGAACTCCGGATTACCGCCGAGTAAAATATCCGTGCCGCGGCCAGCCATATTTGTGGCGATGGTCACCGCTTTGAACCTGCCGGCCTGGGCGATGATCTGCGCTTCCATCTCATGGTATTTGGCGTTTAAAACCTGATGGGTTATCCCCCGGCGCTTAAGCATCTCGGAAAGCAATTCGCTTTTATCTATGGTGATCGTGCCTACTAAAACGGGTGTGCCCTGCTGGTGTAAAGCGGCGATCTCTTCCACCACGGCGTTAAGTTTTTCTTTCTCCGTCTTATAGATCCTGTCGGCGTAATTCTTGCGGATCAACGCCCGGTTAGTCGGCAGCACCACGACATCCAGCTGATAAATACTCTTAAATTCATTGCTCTCGGTAAAAGCCGTGCCGGTCATCCCGGAAAGCTTTTCATACATGCGGAAATAATTCTGAAAGGTGATCGTGGCCAGCGTCTGGTTCTCCCTCTCGATCTTTAAGCCTTCCTTGGATTCTACCGCCTGGTGCAAACCGTCCGACCAGCGGCGGCCGGGCATAAGCCTGCCGGTAAATTCATCGACAATGATCACCTGGCCGTCCTTGATAACATAATCTACGTCGCGCTCAAAGAATTCTTTCGCCCGCAAAGCCTGGATCGTATGATGCCTGTACTCGATGGCCTCCAAGGTGTGCAGCGAATCAACCCCCCAGGCCTTTGCTGCTTTAACCTCCCCTTCCTCGGTAAGGGAGATGGTCTGGGCTTTTTCATCGGCTTTATAATCAAAACCCTTGGCTAAATCCAGGCCTTTATACTTAGCGTTGATCTCGTCGTTTTCCGTGACGCGCCGGCCGTTTAACTGCTCGACTATTTTTTTAGCGGTATAATATTTATCCGTGGACTCCTCCGCCGGCCCGGAGATGATCAGCGGCGTACGCGCCTCGTCGATCAAAATGGAATCCACTTCATCAACGACCGCAAAATAGAAGCCTCTCTGCACGAGCTCACCTTTGGAATATTTCATATTGTCGCGCAGATAATCAAAACCAAATTCATTGTTCGTGCCGTAAGTGATATCGCAAGCATAGGCTGCGGCGCGCTCTTCATCCGGCATATCATGCTGGATCACTCCCACGCTAAGCCCGAGGAATTCATAGACCGGCCCCATCCAGCTGCTGTCGCGCCGGGCAAGGTAATCATTGACCGTGATGATATGCACGCCTTTGCCCAGGAGGGCATTCAAATAGGCCGGTAAAGTCGCTACCAGGGTCTTGCCTTCTCCAGTAGACATCTCCGCGATACGGCCTTCGTGCAGTATGACTCCCCCGGCGATCTGCACATCAAAATGCCTCAAGCCTATGGTACGCCTGGCGGCTTCGCGCACAACGGCGAATGCCTCCGGCAGTATATCGGCGAATATCCTATTACGCACTCCTCTTAATTTTTCCTTTATTTTTTCCTTCTCTTCGGGCATGGCAACAAGAAGCATCTGCTCATGCAGTTCCTCAATCTGGCCTGCCCACTGAGCATCTTTAGCAGCGATATGCTGGCTGAATTCATCTTTTTTATTCCTTAACTCGATATCGGAAAGTGCAGAAACCTGGGATTCCAAAGCATTAACCTGATCCACAATACGGCTGGCCTCCACCATCTTGTTCATCGATGGATTAGGCATATCCGGATGCAATACGATATTTACACGCGGATACCTCTTTTTGATCGCCGCCTGTTTACTCTTCAGAATGACATTTTTGATCAACCCCAGCATATTTTCCTTTTTTTAACCTGCACTGAACTTTAAGAACGCTTCGATGAATTCATCAAGCTTGCCCTCTAAAACGCCTTGCGCGTCCCCTGTCTCAAACTCCGTGCGGTGGTCTTTAACCAGATTATATGGATGTAAAACATAAGAGCGGATCTGGCTGCCCCATTCAATCTTTTTCTTTTCAGAACCAAACTGTTTTAAGAACTCATCCTCTTGTTTCTGCCTCTCCAGCTGAAAGATCCTCGCCTTCAGGATCTTCAGGGCGCTCTCTTTATTCTGATGCTGCGAACGCTCATTCTGGCATTGCGCCACGATCCCTGTGGGGATGTGCGTAATGCGTACAGCTGAATCAGTGGTATTCACGCTTTGGCCTCCGGCGCCTTTGGAGCGGTAGACATCAATGCGCAGGTCCTTCTCTTCCAAAGCTATATCCAGGTCGTCATCCACCTCAGGCATAACGTCAATTGAAGCAAACGAGGTATGCCTGCGCTTTGCTGCGTCAAAGGGCGATATACGCACTAACCTGTGCACGCCGCGTTCAGCCTTCAGGTAACCGTAGGCGTAAGGGCCCTCAATAAGAGCGGTGATATTTTTTATCCCCGCTTCTTCACCCGGTAAAGTATCCAGTATCCTGACTTCCCATCCGCGGCTTTGCGCAAACCTGCTGTACATGCGAAAAAGCATCCCCGCCCAATCGCAGGATTCGGTGCCGCCGGCCCCGGCGTTTACGCTGATTATCGCGCTGTTCTTATCCAGTTTACCGCCGAGAAGGGTTTTAAACTCAAGCTCTTCAAGCTGCGCGGCCAAAACAACGGCAGAACGCTCTACCTCCAGGGCGAGATCTTTATCTTCGGGTTTTAACAAAGGCAGGATTTCCTGCAACTCCTGGTGTTTTTTATAAGCCAAATCCCAGGGCTCAACGATTATCTTAAAACTCTTTAATTCCTTGACGATTTTTGTCGCCTCTTCGCCATTATCCCAGAAGCCTGCCTGGGACATGCGCTCAGAGAGAAGATTGATCTTTTCTTTAAGGTTATCAACGTCAAAGATAACCTCTTAAGTTTTCAATGCGCACGCCTAAATCAGAGACTTTCTTCTGCATATCTTCCAACATGATTTCTCCTTCGTATTTTATGTTTTCTTGATCCCGCGCAAAGCCAGGGAAAATTCGTCGCGGTTATCCGCGGCGTCCAAAGCAGCTTCCTCGGTGATCAGGCCATCGCGCACAAGCTTGATCAATGACTGGGTAAACGACTGCATACCGAAAATAGCGCCCTCCTCAATGAACTGGGGGATCTCCCATACTTTGCCGTCGCGTATCAGGCGGCTTATCGTCGGCGTCAAAATCATCGCTTCATAGGCAGGCACGCGGCCATTTCCATCCTTGCGCGCGACAAGCCTTAAGGAGATGACCCCTTTGAGCAGGTTGGCCAGCTGATTCCTCACTTCCTGGTGCTGGTGCGGCGGGAAAAGATTGATCAATCTTTCCACGGTTTGCGAAGCGTTGATCGTATGCAGCGTGCTTAAAACCAGGACACCGGTTTCCGCCGCGGTCAAGGCGCTGGAAACCGTCGTGTAATCGCAGATATTGCCGATAAAGATCACATCCGGGCTCTGCAGGGTAAATGATCGTAAGGCGGCGCCGTAGCTGGTTACATCCAGGCCAAGTTCTCTCTGGTTGATCAGCGATTCTTTATCCTTAAAGGTAAACTCGATCGGTTCTTCTACGGTAAGTATATGTTTGCGGCTGTTTGAATTTATCTGGTCGACCATGCTGGCGATCGTCGTAGATTTTCCGCTGCCCATACTGCCGGTAAGTAAAACCATGCCGCGGGTCTCCGAAGAAAGCTTTTTTAAAAGTTCCGCCGGCAGGCCAAGCTCTTCAAAAGAAGATATTTCGCTGCGCACATTCCTGATCACGATGGAAGGCCAGTTCCTCTGCAGGAATATGCTCACCCTGAACCTGTGGCCTGTTTCCTTGAGATAAACGGCAAAATCCACATCAGCATTCTTCTGGAATATCTCTTTTTGCCTGGGATTGGTCAATTCATCGGTAGCCTGGACAAGGTCTTCTACGCTTAACACCCTGTCGCCTGCGGGAATGATATTGCCGTCGATCTTTAACCGCGGTATGCCGCCGGCGCGGTAAAATAGGTCAGATGCGCCTTTAGCAACCATCTCCATCATCAGATTCTTTATACCCATTGTCCTCTCCGATTATATTTTTTGTTTATTATATCACTTTATCCCTTTTTGAGTAGGATTAAATTCCATATATTTCCCCAATAATAGCCTGGTTTGGGCATCTAAAGCGGGCGTAGAACCCAGGACCAATATGATAAAAGGCACGCTGAACCACTCTAATACCATCAGGATGTTTTTTAACCGGCTTACCCCTTTAGGCCGCGGCGGTAATATCGACCTGCTTAAAACGATCCAGATAAAACTGGTAAACAAAGTAGCGTTCACCAAAAGCCCCGTGATCTTAGGCAGGTTATAACCAATGGCCATCTGGTTGAAGAAATGCCCCCCGAAGAACAAGGGCAGCGGGCCGATCAATACCAGGATCACTGCCCAGACAGCCCAGGTAACATGGCTTTCCAAAAGCTGCCCTGCCCGGCGCAGTTTTACGAACCAGCGTATCCGGCTGCCGCTTAAGAACCGGCTGACCAGAAAAGGAAAGTTCTCTACCCCCCATGCCCACCTTCTTTTTTGCTTATACTGCACGGCCATGGTCTTAAAGATATTGCTGGAATAAGCTACATCCATGGAAACAGTAATATACAGCGGGACAACTTTGTAAGCGCCGTTATAAAATAAGAACGCCTTCCAGTAGATCACCGAATCATCGGAGATCATATCCACCGGCCAGTAATCGATCTCCACCAGCGTCTTAAAACTCATGCTGTGGCTGGAGAATGTGACGAACTTTTCCAGCCGCATGCTTTCGATCATCTGGCAGAATGAAGCGCTGATCTCGACTATCCGCGCAAATGACGGCGCCTGCCATATATTATTGTTATAAACCGGCATCGGCTGATAACTTGCCTGGTGCGGCTTATCCAGCGTAAGAAAACTATAACTTAAACAGCCGAAATACTCCGGTTCAACGCAGGTATCGGCGTCGAAACAGGAGATGATCACTGACGCATGATCAATGCCCCGCTGGTCAACCATCTTCCTGGCGAATTTACCTCCCCAGGTGGCATTGGCGCCTTTGGTGCGGCTTTCATTCGGCAGGCCGTCGGGATGAAAGGTAGCGACGCAGGCAGAAAATACATTGGCAAATTCCTTCTCCAGCTTTAGGGCAGTCTCATGGCAGCGCGGGTTTCTTTCCTCAAAGGTCAGCACAACAATGATCTTATCTTTGGGGTAATGGCTTTTTTTCAACGCCTCCAGGGAAGGGCGCAGGACTTCCGGGCCTTCATTATATACGGGGAATAAAACAAGCTGGTATAGCTTCTCCCATTTACCCGGCGGCTTAAGTTCCCGGCAGGCCTTAAGCCAATCCTTGTCTTTTTCACTGGCCAGCTTGTGGCGCGCTAGAACTAAAAGCATGGTCAGGTAAGTTGTGCGGATGATCCAGTAGAAATCAAAAATAATGATAAAGATTGCGCAGGCCACAGGCTTTAAAAACGCCAATAGCACAAGCGCGATGATCAAGCCCCAGGAGATACCTCCGGGGATCACTTCCAATAACCTGCGGCAGGGAAACTTTTTATTCATCGGTTTTATATTTAAGCGGCATATTCAAAATATACAACTCCGGGCTGATCGCGAGTTTATACAGGTTCCTGCATCCGGCGGCCAGGCCGATCTCCAGCGGGCAGGTAAAATAGAGCAAGTCGCGCTTATCGTCATAGGAGGCCTTGATCGAATCGTTTTTCAACCTGACCAGGCTTACCCGGGAGGATTGCGCCCGGGCCTCCGCTACCTCAATATTTTTATTCGTCACAACTACCAGATGATAGTTATCAGAGTGCCAGAATACCTGGATCACCTTGCTTTTGGGATAATCCAAAAACACCGGGGAATCAGAGTAGGCGTAAATATCCGGCGATTCAAGAAAAACAATGGCGATCTGATGGGCGTTAAAAAGAAAAAGCTTGGTCTGGTCTGCGGAAATATCCCAGCCCTGGATGCCTGAGAAATTCTCCGGCAAAACAGCGACATCGCGAGGGTTATTGCCGTTAGTATCAGACCTGTAAACCACGCTTTCATCCTCATCCAGGTAATAGACTACGCCTTTTTCAGGATACAACCGGAAGGAAGAAACGCTATCCTGGTTAAGCTGTTTAAACTCCGGCCGCAGCGGAAAAAGGATCACTTTATCTATCCGGCTGACTTTTCCTGCCTCCACCTCCACATCGGAGCTCCAGGTAAAGTAATCTTTCATTTCCAGGCGGATCTTATAAGTACCGGGAATAAGTTCATGGATGCTCGCAGGGGTTTTTTCATTGAACAGCTTTTTATTGACATAAATGCTTGCGCCTTCCGGTTGGGTCTTCAAAAAGATCAGGCCGGTTTTCGTGAACTTGAAGGTATGCGGGTTGAATTTGTAGCCTAGCGCAAACGTCAATATAATCGGCAGGCCAGCTAAAAATACCAGCACGCTTAAATAAAACAACACTGCCCTTATTCTTTGGAAGATAAACATTCCACTAACCTCTTTTCCAACTTTAATAAGGCTATTTTTCTCTTGGCTCCATAAGCATAGCCGCCTGGCTCTGCGTTATCTTTGACCACGCGGTGGCATGGAATGATCAAAGGATAAGGGTTGCGCTTTAAGGCCTGGCCGACTGCTCGGCTGGCTCCGGGTGAACCGGCGCGCCTGGCTACCCACTTATAGCTGCGCACCTGGCCCAGGGGTATCCTGGAAACAACCCGGTAAACGCGCTTTGTGAAATCGTTCATCTGCCGATTAGCTTCTTTCTGCGCAAAATATGATGATAACTTACCGCGAACCTGTGCGCTTCATCGCGGATCCTGCGGATGAGGTTCAAAGCCGCGGTATCCGAGCCGAATTTAATAGCGTTACCCCTGCCCACAATGTAAATATTTTCCTCTTTCTTGGCAATACTTATTAAAGGGATAAAGAGCCCAAGCCCTTTGAGCTGCCGCTGGGCGGTAAGCAAATGCCCTTTCCCTCCGTCGATCAATATAAGGTCGGGCAACTGCGCCTGTTCCTTAAGCAGCCGGCTATAACGCCTGCGCACAACTTCAGCCAGCATACTATAATCATCCGGCCCCTGCACACTCCTGATACGGAACCTGCGGTAATTATTCTTATCCGGCCTGCCGTCAATAAAACTGACCATTGAACCTACCGCCTGGCGGCCGGAGATGTTGGATATATCAAAACCTTCTATCCGGCGGGGGGTTTTCTTTAGGCCTAAAAGGCTTTTAAGCATATCCTCTGCCTGTGAGTATCCGCCGCCGGAAGTATAGTGGCTTTTTGCCAAAACAGCCAGAGAATCCAGCTGGTCGCGAATAAGCGCCGCTGCCTCAAAATCAAGTTTCTTTGATTTCTCCTGCATAGAAAACTCAAGCTTCCTGATCAAAGGATTGATCTTGCCCTGCAGAACAAGCGCAATATTCTTAATCGTTTCAGCGTATTCTTCCGGGGTTATTTTCCGGCCGCAGGGTGCCGGGCAAAGCCTGATCTTATAATATATACAGGGTTTTGCGGGTAATACTGGGCATGAACGGAAAGGAAAACTCCTGCGCACAGCCCTTAAAGCAGCCTTAAGCAGCTTGGCGTTTGTATACGGGCCAAGCAGGCTGCCGGGCTGGCCTTTTGAGCGCGTCAGATATATGCGGGGGAATTCCTCCTGCGTGATACAAAGATAAGGAAAACTTTTGTCATCGCGCAGAAGAACGTTGTAGCGCGGCTGCAGGTCATGCCCAAGGCCGGCTTCAAGCAGTAAAGCCATGGTTTCTGTAGCGGTATTCCTGTAACGGATATCCGCCACCCTTGCCATCAACGCTTTTGTTTTATCTGAAAGGTCGCCTCTAAAATAACTGCTCAGGCGCTTCCTTAAAGATTTGGCCTTGCCGACATAGATCACCGCGCCTTTTGCATCCGACATAAGATAAACGCCCGGCGCAGCGGGTGCCAAAGCAGCTTTGTTCTTCAGGGCGCTATCCTTCTGCATAAGTTTGTCCTTTGGCTTTTTAAACTTTGGGGCGCATCAGCCAGTTTTTTACCTGCCGCATCTCTTCAACCTTGCAAACAAAACAGAAAAAGATATAAGCCAGGAATCCTGAACCCATGGCCCAGAATAAATTCAACGCCTTGTTCACCAGAAAAACCACCAGGCCCATGGCTAAAGAAGCCGCCAGAATGCGGAAAAATGAATCCCAGATCAGCTTCTGCTGAAAAACTCCCAGCCGTTTTTGTAAAATAAAAAACAATATGCAAAAACCGCTTATCCCGGATAAAGAAGTGGCCAAAGCCAGGCCGGCGGACTTAAGCGGAAACATAAGCGCAGCATTTAAAATAACGTTGATCACCAGGGCGATAACAGCGACTTTGGTAGTGGTCAATGTGTCCTTCAGCGCGAAAAAACATGATTGCAGTATTTTTGTTCCACCATAGGCAGTAAGGCCTATGCTGTAAAAAAAGAGCGCCTGCGCGGTAAGCAGCCCGCTATGAACATCGAATTTACCGCCCCAGAAAAAAGTAAAGATCAAAGCGCGGGCAAGGACCATATAGGCCACGGTCGCCGGGACCAGGACAAAGAAAACCATGCGCAATGCCCAGGAAAATGTTGCTTTCAGTTCTTTAAGATCGGGCTCAAGCGCCTGTTGGGATAAAGTGGGCAAGACCGCCTGGGATATGGCGTTGCTGAATATGCCTAAAGGGAACTGGATCAGTCGGTAAGCAAAATAAAGCACGGCCACTGCGCCGTCTCCGACGACCCAGGCTAAAGAGGCGAATATGGAATCTGCAAAATTGTTCAACTGGTATATCCCTGAACTGAAAACGCGCGGGACCAT
>JBAZNG010000015.1:0-18921 GCA_041649385.1 Candidatus Omnitrophota bacterium
TAGATAACGCAAGTCGGGATCTGAGTGCCAGTTGCCTTGGCGCAGAGTTTGCGCATGTTCGCTGTATCCGCCTTGAAGAAAATACCGGCAGCGCCGGGGGCTATCGCGCAGGCCTTCAGGAGGCTTTAGCGGAAAGCGACCTGATCTTCACACTTGACGATGACCTGCGTTTAGAAAAAAACACCCTCAAAGAGCTGGAAGCCGGTTTTGAAGAATACAGGAATACAGGAAAAGTTGGCGCAGTGCGGGCAGTCAGCCGCGGGGGAACTGTGCACAATGGTAAGGTTTGGGCAGTTACCTGGAGCGGTTCGCTTTTTAATGCTTGCGCGGTCAAAGAATTAGGGCTGCCTGAATCCGATTTCTTTATTTATGGGGAAGACCTGGAATATTCATTCCGTTTTACCAAGGCAGGGTATTCTTTTTACTGGGTTCCTTTAAGCAGGTATTCGAACCCGCGCCTGGGGGATAAACAAAAACATTCTTTTTTCGGCAGAACCCTTATCTATTATTCGCAACCGCCCAGGCTGTATTACGCTTTTCGTAATGAATTGGTGGTTTACTTTAAATATGGTTGTTTTTTACGGGTTTTCAGGACGCTGGTTTACGCTGCAGTGGTGGTTTTCTGGATGGCTTGCTTTGACCGCAAACTCTTTTTCCCCAGGGTTAAGGCCATCCTGCTTGGGCTTTGCCACGGCATGCGCGGGGTGCGGGGCAAGACCATGGAAATTTAAAAAAGGAGATAAATGATGGCCACAATTGATGATTTCAGGAAGATGGAGTTTAAGGTTGCCGAGATCAAAGATGTTTCCGAGCACCCCAACGCGGATAAGCTGCTGGTTCTTACTTTGGACCTGGGAGAGAAGACAAAGCAGGTCGTTGCCGGCATTAAAAGCGCGTATTCCAAAGAAACGCTTATCGGCAAACAGGTTGTCCTGGTGGATAACCTGGATACGGCGGTTTTGCGCGGCGTAGAAAGCCAGGGCATGGTTTTGGCGGCTTCCGACGAGAATGGCATTGTGATCGTTTCCCCGGAGAAAAAGCTAAAGAACGGGAGCGTGGTCAAATGATCAGGCAGTTTGTGCCTTCCAGTGTTTGCCTGAATTGCCGCTGCTGTTGCAGGTTCAAGGAAGCGGATTCTGTATGGAGCCCCTGCCTTTTGGATGAGGAGATTCAGGAGTTCATTGATAAAGATATCCCGGCAGTTTCTATATCTGTTGACCGCAGGCTGGGCCTTGTGCCCGATCCAGCGGGCGGCGGTTTTATCTGCCCGTTCTTAAAAAATGCGGATAACCACTGCCAGGTCTACGCGCAACGGCCGTTTGAATGCCAGCTTTATCCATTTTTGCTTAATTTGCGCTCCGGCAAAGTGCTTTTGACCATAGACCTGAATTGCCCGTACGCCAGCGCAAAAATAGACACGCCTGAAATGCAGGAATATATCCGTTACCTGACCGCCTACCTTAATCAAAGAAAACAATTGAGGATGCTCAAGGATAACCCGCAGATCATCCAGGCTTATGAGGATGTGCGGGAAGTCACGGAGCTGCAATTTCCCGATGGCCTTAAATGAATTAACCTTAAAAGATAAGCAACTATTCCGGCGTTACCTTAATCTGTCCCGCCATGAACTTTGTGTTTTCTCTTTTGAGAATATCTATATCTGGAAGCCGCTTTTTGATATCCGCTGGAAAATCATCCAGGGCAGGTTATGTGTTTTCTTTAAAGACAAAATCGGCTGTTTCATGTACCTGCCTCCTTTGGGGGAGGCTGTTTCTCTGGAGCTTATCGGCGAGGTATTTTCTGTGATGGATGGGTTAAACCAAAATCCCGATGTCTCACGCATAGAAAACATAGAAACCCGGGAAGAGAAAATTTACCGGAAGCTGGGTTTGACGGTAAAGGCAAAATACTCTGACTACCTTTGCTTAAGGGATGAGCTTGCCGGGTTAACCGGAAATAAGTTTAAATCCCAGCGCGCCTCTTTTAATTATTTTACCAAACACTACGATTTTAGCTGCGAAGAGTTAGCGGCAAAGCATATTCCGCAGTGCCGTAAGTTGTTTGATCTGTGGTTTAGGCAGCGCGCAAGCCATCAGGCCGACCCTTTGTATTTAGGCATGCTGGAGGATAGCAGGCAGGTGCTTAAACGGTTATTCTCCGGCTATGAAAAGCTTTCTTTCCAGGGAATAGTCGTAAAAACGCAAAACCGTATCAGTGGGTTTACTTTTGGTTTTAAACTTAATGCGGATACTTTTTGCATCATTTATGAGATCACCGATCTTTCGGTCAAAGGCCTTGCGCAGTTTATCTTCCGCACATTTTGCCAGAAGCTCCAGGGTTTTAAATATATCAACATTATGGATGATTCAGGCCTGGAGAACCTGAAAAATACAAAATTAGCCTATCATCCGGCCAAACTTATCGCCGGGTATATCGCAACCCGAATATGAAATATGCATATTAATCAGGTGGAATTCACGATTTTTGACACAGAAACCACCGGCCTGGATTTTGCCGCCGGCGAGAGGATCGTAGAGATCGCCGGCATAAGATTTAAAGGTGAAACGCTGATCGGGGAATTTGATTCTCTGATTAACACCGGCAGGCCTGTTTCCCCGGGGGCCTTTGCGGTGAATAAGATCTCAGAAAGCATGCTTGCCTCTGCGCCCGGGCCAGAGAAGGTCATCGCGGATTTCTTGAATTTTTCCTCTGCCAGCTGCCTGGCTTCTTATAATACTGAATTTGACATGGGTTTTTTAAACAGCGAATTAGCACGGCTTAATTTTGAAGTAAAAACTCCAGCGCCTGTTGTGGATATCCTGACTTTAGCCAGAAGCCTTCTTCCTGGACTGCCGCGCTATGCGCTCTGGTTTGTCGCTGAAAAACTGGGGATCAAAAATAACCAGAAGCATCGCGCCTTGGCCGATGTCGGGCTTACCTTGCAGGTATTTCAGAAGCTAAAAAGTATTCTTTTAAATAAGGGCCTTAGCGAATTTGAGGCGATCTTGCCGCTGGCTACTCCACCGGCCCCGGGGAAAAGAGGGCTATCGCAGGAGAAGTTTGCTACTTTACAAGAGGCGGTATCAGCCGGCAGGAAGATCGCCATCCAGTATATTTCCGTACAGGACGGCAGGCTTTCGGAAAGGACGGTCATCCCCAGGCAGTTACGCCAGGATGCCAGATACAATTACCTTGTAGCCTATTGCTGCATGAAGCAGGAGGAGCGGACCTTCCGCGTAGAGAATATACTGGATTTTAAAGTCGTTTAGCTTAAGGCGAATATTGGTGTTGAATTAGGCGCAAAGTGATATAAAATATATCGTAATTTGCCTGTTTAAGATAATAAGGAGAACCAGGTTTATGTTATTCAAACGCAAATCAGAGCTGGGAGCTGAGCAGAGAAGGTATGTGCGCCTGGATACGGTGTTCCCGGTGCAATTCCGTTTAGAAAGCCCGGACCGGCAGAAAATCCTCTCGGAATGGATACAGGGTTTTACCAGCAATATTTCCCGCGGCGGCATCTGCCTGGCAGTGCATAACCTTTCCCCGGAATTATTCAAAATGTGCAGGGAGAATAAAGCCATCCTTTCTTTAGAGATCGAACTGCCCATAATGCGCCGTCCGATCAACGCTTTAGCTTCTATTTCCTGGGCCAAGGAGTTTACCCCGGGCTCCAGGCAAAGCCTGTTGGGCCTAGGTTATACCCAGATCGATGCCCGGCATAGCAGCATACTTATGCGTTATGCCTGGAGCAAGAAAATATTCATCCCGCTGGTCATCGCGCTTATCGTTATTTTAAGCGCCGCTTTAAGTATCAATGCGTATTCAAACCATCAGCTGACCAAAAATAATAAAGCGCTGGTAGAAGAACTGGTCGGCGTGTTGCAGGAGTCAAAGCAGGCAAAAGCAAGGATCAGCCAGTTCGTCCAGTCGCGTAAAGCCCTGCAGGAAAAGATCGATGCTTTAGAAGCGCAAATCGGCTCGGTGATCACGCAGGAGGCGAATAAAGTCCTGCCTACCTCCAGCCGCGGCAAAGAGATCAATGAGCGGTTGATCAGGCTTAACCAGGAAAAGAACGCGCTCGCTGAAAAACTGCTTGTCCTTTCGCGGCAGGAACTTTTAGCCTCGCAGGAAGTTAAGCGCCTGGACCAAAAGCAGGCGGCGCTGGAAAAGATCAGTATCGATAAGATGTATAATTGGCTCACCGTGCATCAGAACCCGCGCACGGGTTTAAGCATGAGCTTTGAAGGGGATAAGGATATTGCTAATTGGGCTTTTACGTATGACCAGGCTCTGCTTATCCAGGCCTATAATAATGCCGGGGACATTGAACGGGCAAAGAAGCTCCTGGATTTCTATTCAAAGCACGCGGACACAAAGAGCGGCTGGTTTTTTAATGCCTATTATGTTAATGACGGCACTCCCGCGGAGATAGTCATGCACAGTGGGCCGAACATCTGGCTGGGTTTGGCGGTGATGCAGTATACCCATAAAACCGGTGATAAAAGTTATTTGCGCATGGCTGAGCGGATCGCTGCTAACATTATCGCTTTGCAGAATAAAGATGAGGATGCCGGTATCCGCGGCGGGCCGGATTTCTCCTGGTATGCCACAGAGCATAATTTAGACGCCTATGCTTTTTTCAATATGCTTTTTAAAGCCACAGGCAACAATAAATACAAACAGGCCAGGGATGCTTCTTTAGCCTGGCTGCTTAAGCATACATACGACCGCCAGGATATACCGATCAAGCGCGGCAAGGGTGATGCTACGATCGCCACGGATACTTATGCCTGGTCGATAGCGGCGATCGGCCCGGAAAAATTGATCTCTATCGGCATGGACCCTGATAAGATACTGGAGTTTGTGGAGGAGAATTGCCGCGCCGAGGTTTCTTTCCGGCGCCCTAACGGCCAAACCGTCATGGTTAATGGATTTGATTTCGCGCCGCAACGGCACCTGGCGCGCGGGGGCGTGGTTTCTTCAGAGTGGACCGGACAGATGGTGGTCTCTTTTAAGATCATGGCGGATTATTATTTGAAAAAAGGCGACCTTGAGCGGGCAAGAGTTTATACAGATAAAGCCAATGAATACCTGGCGCAATTGGGGAATATGATCATTTCTTCCTCTTCGCCTTCCGGCCAGGGAGAGGGATGCCTGCCGTATGCCACCCAGGATTATGTGGATACAGGCCATGGATGGATGACCCCTAAGGGCAGCCATACGGGTTCAGTTTCCGGGACTGCATATACTATTTTTGCTTATTATGGTTTCAATCCTTTGGAAATCAAGGAATGAGCAATAGGTTCAAGATTATTTATAAAAAGCTCTTTGCCGCTTTCGGGCCGCAGCATTGGTGGCCGGCCATAGACGGTTTTGAGGTTATCCTTGGAGCTATCCTTACGCAGAATACCAATTGGCTGAATGTGGAAAAAGCGCTTCTTGCGCTTAAGAAGGACGGCAAGCTTTCCGCGCCCAGGCTTAAGCGTATGCCGCTTGGGAAGTTAGCTTTGCTTATCCGCAGCGCCGGGTTTTATAACCTCAAGGCCCTGCGCATTAAGGAGTTTTTAAGGTTCTTCTTTCGTTATTACCATGGTTCATTGCACCGGATGCGCCTGGCGGATACGTATATATTGCGCGAACAACTGCTTGGAGTTTCTGGCATTGGCCCGGAAACTGCGGATTCCATCCTGCTTTACGCTTTGGGTAAACCGATATTTGTCGTTGATGCTTACACGCGCAGGATCCTGCTGCGCCACCGCCTGATCAGGCCCAAAGACGATTACGCAGCGATCCAGGGGTTATTTGCCAGTGCGCTTAAAGCCGATGCCGGTCTTTTTAATGAATATCACGCGCTTTTGGTAAAATTAGGCAAGGATTATTGCCTGAAAAATAAACCTAAATGCAAGCTCTGTCCTTTAAATGATCAAAAAACAGCGTTTAATTAAAATTATCCGGAAATTGATCAGCATCGACTCGCAGAACCCTCCGGGCAACGAGGCTAAGATCGGCGATTATGTCCATAATTTTCTTCTTAAGTTGGGGTTAAAAAGCCGCATATACGCATTCCGTCCAGGCAGGCCTAATGTCGTGGGGGTCTTAAAAGGCAGAAGCAGTAAGCATAAACTTCTTCTTACGCCGCACCTGGATACGGTGCCGGCAGGAAAAAACTGGAAGCTGCCTGTTTTTAAGGGCTTGATCCGTAAGGATAGGATCTATGGTTTAGGGGCCACTGATTGCAAAGGCAATTTAGCGGCTATGCTGGAAGCGTTAAACAGCGTTACTGAAAGAGGTCTGGTTTTTGATTATGATATTGTCGTTGCCGCAACTAGCGACGAGGAAAGCGGTTCAGGACTGGGCCTGATCCCTTTGATCGAACGCAAGATACTGGATGTTGACGCTGCCTTGGTTTTGGATGCGGATGATTTTGAGGTGGTGGTTACCCAGAAAGGCCTGATGCATTTAAAGGTGCGCATCAGGGGCAAAAAAGCCCATGGCGCTTACCCCTGGTTGGGCACGAACGCTATAGACACGGCGGTGCGTGTTTTAACTGACCTTAAAGCGCAAAAAGCAAGATACCTGCCGAACAAATACTTGCATGGGCCGACTCTGAATATCGGTACAATCCAAGGAGGGGATAAAGTAAATGTGGTGGCTGACTGGTGCGAGTTTGAGTTGGATTTCCGTTTCCTGCCCGGGACCAGTGAGAAAGCTCTGCTGCGCAACCTGAAGAATACGCTGGCTAAATACAGCAAGGATTTTTCCATAGAAGTGCAAGGCATACAGGCGCCTTACCAGATAGAGGAAAAACATTCTTTAGTCAGTTCTTTAGCGGCGGCGATGAGAAAGATGAATATTAAACCGCGCATCAGTGGCTCGGAAGGCGCAACAGTGATAACATTTTTCCAAAAGCAAAATATCCCGGCCATTGCCACGGGTTTTGGCAAAGAAGGCTGCGCGCATATCGCCGACGAGTATGCTTTATTAGGTTCCCTTTATAAGGGAGCGCAAGTGCTGGAAGAATTCTTACGTAACTACAAGGTTAGTTAACTTAAATATCCTAAGGAGAAAAATATGGAAGGAATAAATATTTCTAAAAGACCCAGGCTGAAGAAGCCGTATCTTATCGTGGCCTGGCCTGGGATGGGGGATGTGGCTTTCCGGGCGGCGTCTTATCTGGTGGATAAACTAAAAGCCACGGAGTTCGCCAAGATTGAAGCCACGCAGTTTTTTTATTCTACTAGCAGCGTGATCGAGTCAGGGATATTAAAAATGCCCGCCTTGCCGCAAAGCAGTTTTTTCTACTGGAAGAACAAAACCGGCAAGAACGATCTGATCATTTTTGTCAGTAATGCCCAGCCGGACCTAGCCAAGGCAGAGGAATATTCCCGGTTGATCATCAAATTGGCCAAGAGTTTTCACGTGCAGATGGTCGTTAGTTTTGCCTCAATGCCTTTGGCTTAGAGCATATCCAGGCTTCCAAGCTATGGTTCGCCGCGACAAATACGCAGTTGCGCGATATCTTAAAGAAAAATAATTTTTCGCAGCTTGTTGAAGGCCAGATCAGCGGGATGAACGGGCTTTTCTTAAGCCTGGCAAAGAAAGCCGGGTTAGAAGGCTGCTGTCTGCTTGGCGAGATACCGCTTTATACGATCCAGATAGAAAACCCCAAGGCTTCCGCCGTGGTTTTGGAAGGATTGGCCAGGATACTGGGGATAAGATTTGACCTTGCGGCTTTGAATGAGCAGGCCGTGGCCATGGAGGAAGAGATCAATAAACTCCTGGATTATTTGAAGCTTGGTTCTTCAGGCGCGCCTGCGCCGATCGGCGAGGAGGAGATAGAGTTGATCAAAAAGAGCTTAAGCCAGCTGACCAAGCTGCCCGGTTCGGTAAAAGAGAAAATAGAAAAGCTTTTCCAGGAAAGCCAACTGAATATCTCAAAAGCCAATGAGTTGAAAGTTGAACTGGATAAGTGGAATGTTTATAAAGAATATGAGGACCGTTTCCTGGATCTGTTCAGGAAGAACCGGGATAGCGGCAATTAAATATGCCCCCCCAAGAAATAAAAGTTTTTTTATTTGATTTAGGCAATGTCCTGGTAGATTTTAACCACCGCATAGCCCTGGAGAGGATATCCGCCTTCTGCGATAAAAGCCCCGCGGATTTGGAGAAATTCTTTTTTGAATCTAGCGTAACGGGCGCTTTTGAGAGAGGAGAAGTCGCGCCGGAAGAATTCTTCCGGCTGGTTAAAGAAGCGCTGGGGCTCCGGCTCGGCTATGATTCTTTTGTGTCTATCTGGAACGAGGTTTTTTCTTTAAACACAAAAAACCGCGCTGTCTACCATATTGTCAATAGTTTAAGGCAAAAATACCGCACGGCATTGCTCTCTAACACGAATATCCTGCATTACAAATACCTGAAAGAGAATTTCCCGGTTTTTGGCGTCCTGCATGAACAGTTCCTATCTTTTGAAATGGGATTGGTTAAGCCGCAGGAGCAAATCTACGAGAAAGTCATCGCTGCCTTAGGCGTATTGCCGGAGAATATTTTTTACACCGATGACCGCAAAGAGCTGGTTGCCTGCGCCGGGAAAATGGGCCTGAAGGGTTTTGTATTTACCAGCGCCGAACAATTGATCAAGGATATCTCCTCTTGCGGTATCAAGATCTAGCCCATGAAAAGCAAAGATTACCAAAGGCGTTTTTACAGGGACAAACTGTTCTCTCCGGGGTTAAAACCGCTGCACTATCTACAGAAAGAAACTGATCTGTATATTTTAACGGATAAGGCTCTTGCCCAAGGCCTGATCAGTAGTAAGGTTGAGGCCTTGCGCAGCGATATTGAGAAGTATATCCGCAAGGATCCTGGATTTGAGCATGCTTTAAAACCTTTGGCAATAGAGTTGCGTGCGCCTCTAATCATCCGCCTGATGAGTAAAGCTGCCTTGCGCGCAGGAGTAGGGCCGATGGCCTCAGTCGCCGGGGCAGTTGCCCAGTTATTGGGTGAAGCGTTGATCAAAAAAGGCTGTCAGGAAGTGATCATTGAGAATGGCGGCGATATATTCCTGAAAGTTCGTTCTTTGCGCCGGATAGGTTTCTATTCTGGAAAAGGAAAGTTCGCCAATAAGCTTGCTTTGCTTATCCGACCCGGGGATACCCCGATAGGCATCTGTACATCCAGCGCAACCCTGGGCCACTCCTTAAGTTTTGGCGCTGCCGAAAGCGTAACCGTCTTAGCAAAAGATGCTGCGCTTGCCGATGCTGTGGCTACGGCCGCCTGTAACCGCGTAAAGAGTCCGAAAGATATGGAAAACGCCCTGAATTTTTGCCGTTCTATACGCGGGGTAAGCGCTGCAGTGATTGTGATGGCAAATAAGCTTGCAACTTTTGGAAAAATCGAGTTTTCTCGTCGGTGATAAATTATCGGTTGCTTACAGGAAAAGTCAAAAATCCCTTGACAACCGCATGATATTGTGGTAAAAAAATAACAACAGCACAAGATTTTGTTTAAAATTCTGGGAGGTTGGATAAACTAAGTTGGAAAAAATTGGATGATTTTTTAAGGGGCACTTAAACAATAAATAAAGTTAAGGCCCCTATTTTTTTTAAGGATACCATGAAAACAGTAGGTTTAACTTACGATTTAAAAACAGATTATAAGTTCAAAAAAGGCGACCCGCTTGACGCCAACGCTGAATTTGACCATCCCAGCACTATTGATGTTATTGCCAAAGCCATTGAATCCAATGGCGTTAAAGTCAAGTTGATCGGCAACGCAATCAACCTGATGGAAAAGATCGATGACCTCGGAGTGGACATTGTTTTTAATATCTCCGAGGGTCTTACCGGCAGAAACAGAGAATCCCAGGTGCCGATATTGCTTGAGATGGCCGGCATCCCTTTTGTGGGGGCTGATGCTTTGACGCTGGGTTTGACCTTGGATAAAGTGATGGCCAAGAAGATTTTTATCGCTGATGGCATACCTACCCCGAGATTCTTTGAAGTTGCTTCCCCGGAATTATTAACTAACCTTGATCATTGTAAGTTCCCCATGATCGTTAAGCCGCGTTTTGAAGGTTCCTCTAAAGGTTTAAGCGAAAGCTCCCGCGTAGAGGATATGGATGGCTTAAAGAATCAGGTTGAGTATATCACCAAAACCTATAAGCAGCCGGCGCTGGTTGAGGAGTTCATCTCCGGAAGCGAATTCACCGTGGCGATCGTGGGCAATGAGTCCCCGGAAGTCATGCCGATAGTCCAGATCAAGATCGACGGCAAGCTGCAGTTAAAAGATAAATTCTATACCTTTGCGCGGATCACTTCTGACAGGTTGGAATATGTTTGCCCGGCGAAGATCAATGAAGAATTAAAGAAAAAGTTAGATGACCTGGCTTTAAGGGTTTACCGTGCGGTAGATTGCCAGGATTTCGGTAGGGTGGATTTTAGAGTTGACGCAAACGGCAAGCCCTATGTTTTAGAGATAAACCCGCTTCCTTCTCTGTCCACAGAAGATGTATTCATGCTGGTGGCCAAAGCTACCGGCATAACTTATGAGCAGATAATCGGAAAGATCCTGAATAGCGCCATAAAAAGGCATGGCCTTAACCTGAAAAAATGAGAATCGCAATCACCTGCAACCTGAAGAAAAAAGACACAAACAAGCCCGCGGATTATTTTTCCGAATGCGATTCGGAAGAAACGGTCAACAATATCGCCAATGCCTTAAGGAACAAGGGGCATGCTGTGGATGTGCTTGACGTTGAATATCCCCGCCTGATCTCGCATTTTAACAAGCACAAGGTAGATATGGTTTTTAACATCGCTGAAGGCAAAGAGGGTAAATTCCGCGAATCCGAGGTCCCGGCGATTTTGGATTACCTGAAGATACCTTATACAGGTTCGGATACCTTTTCTTTAGCGCTTGCCTTGAATAAAGCGTTGACTAAAAAAATACTTAAGGCCGAGGGCATCCCCACGCCGGATTTCCAGCTTTTTGTCAAAGGCGATGAGGAGTTAAACAGCGCACTGAAATTCCCCATGATCGTCAAGCCTAATTGCGAAGGTTCCGCCAAAGGGATCAATAAGAACAATGTTGTGCATAACAAAGAAGAATTATACCAGCGCGTTAAGGAAATAATCGGGCAGTATCAGCAGGAGGCTCTGGTTGAGGAGTTCATTGAAGGCAAGGAGTTGACCGTAGGCATACTGGAGAACGGTAAAACCAGGGTGTTGCCTATCCTGGAGATAGATTTTTCTAACTGTGAGAAGAGCGGCGAATATTTTTATTCTTGGAAGATGAAAGAATTTCAGGGCAATGCGGAGATGGGGCTTGTCCCTTCTTTTTTCTGCCCGGCACGGTTAGATCCGGAGATCGAAAAAAAAGTGGTTGATGTAGCTTTAAGGACGCATCGGGCTTTAGGGTGCCTGGATATTTCGCGCACGGATATCCGCCTGGACAAATTCAATGTCCCTTATGTTTTGGAGATCAACCCGCTCCCCGGGTTAGACCCCAAGGAGTCTAATTTCCCGATCATGGCTTATGCCGCGGGGATGAAATACGATGATCTTATCGAGGCGATAATCTTAAGCGCCTCAGAAAGGAAGAACGCAAATTGAGTAATCCCACGGTTGTGGAAAACCAAAAATTGCAGAACGAAATAATCAGCAATGTGCGCCCTCCAAAGAAATCGCGGGATTACCAGCAGATTCCCATTTACAAGGATGTCAACCCCCTGGATTGGGAGGATTGGCATTGGCAGTTAAAACACAGGATACGTTTTAAGGAAGAGCTGGCCCAGATCATTAAGCTTACACCTGAAGAAGAAAAAGGCCTGGATAAAGCTAAAGGCAGGCTTTCCATGTCGATTACCCCCTATTGGGCTTCCTTGATAGACGCTGATGACCCTAATTGCCCGATTCGCCGGCAGTCAGTGCCGGTTGCCGCGGAATTCTCCATCTCTCCGCATGAAATGGCCGATCCTTGCGCGGAGGACAGGGATTCTCCTGCGCCGTATCTGGTGCACAGGTATCCGGACAGGGTATTATTATTGGCTACCGAGCATTGCGCGATGTATTGCCGTCATTGTACAAGGCGCCGTTTAGTCGGCGACCATGAGGAAAAAGAGAGCGATCCTTTGACCAAATTTGACGCGGCGATCGAATACATCAAATCTAACCGTAAGGTCCGCGATGTCCTGATCTCCGGCGGAGACCCTCTGACATTAGAGGATGAAGCACTGGAAAACCTGCTGGCCAAGATCCGCGCCATTTCACATGTGGAATTTTTGCGTATCGGTACGCGTATCCCGGTCTCTCTGCCGCAGAGGGTGACGGAGAAGCTGGCGAATATGTTCAAGAAATATTCCCCCCTCTGGATGAGTATACATTTTAACCACCCAAAAGAGATCACCAAGCGCTGCAAGCTTGCCTGTGATATGCTGGCAGAATCCGGCGTGCCATTAGGCAGCCAGAGCGTATTGTTAAAAGGGGTCAATGACCGCCCGTATATCATGAAGCGGCTGGTGCAGGAGCTTCTGCAGATACGCGTAAGGCCTTACTATATTTACCAGTGCGACCCGGTGCGCGGCACGCAGCATTTCCGCACGCCCGTTGCTACAGGTATAAATATCATTGAGAAATTGCGCGGGCATACTTCCGGCTACGCCGTGCCCACTTATGTCATAGACGGCCCTGGCGGCGGCGGCAAGATACCTATTGGCCCCAACTACATCCTTTCCCAGGCCAAAGGCAAATATGTTTTGCGTAATTATAAGGGCAAGATCTATACCTACCTGGAATAAACACTAAAAGGGATTTGCAGATTTTTTATTCCTTGACCCGTTACTAGCCGTATTATATAATTTTCCTGATTATTCCTGTTCGTTAAGCTTAGCGTAAGCTTTTGTGCTTTCCATTAAGGAGCGCAATATGGATGCCAAGAATAAAAGGAATATTATTCTTCTCGGTCATACCCAGTCAGGAAAAACCACTCTCGCCGAAAGCCTGCTTTATTTCTGTAAAGCGACCACCCGTAAAGGAAAAGTTGAGGATGGTTCAACAGTAAGCGATTACAGTTTTGACGAGATTGAAAGAAAAAGCTCAATAAATTTAAGCTTACTCTTTTGTGATTACCAGGGGCAACGCATACAGATCGTGGATACCCCGGGCTATGCGGATTTCTGCGGCGAGATCATCGCTGGCTTACGCGCTGTAGATGCGGCTATCCTTGTTGTTGACGCTTCCAGTGGCGTGCAGGTAGGCACGGAAACCGCCTGGCAGGTTTTAGAGGATGCCGGCATCCCGTGCATGATCTTTATCAATAAGATGGATAAGGGCGGCCAGTTGAATACTATCCTGGCGGAGTTAAAAAGCAGCCTCTCTAAAAACTGCGTGATCATCAAGTCTTTGGAAGATCCGCTCTTAATGGAGGCGATCGCCGAAAGCGACGATAAGCTTCTGGAGAAATACCTGGAGGTTTTGAAATTATCGGTAGATGAGATCAAGATGGGCCTGGCCCAGGCGGTGAATAAGCGCCGGCTTTTCCCTGTGCTTGCAGGCAGCGCTGTTACTGATGATGGAGTGAAAGACCTTTTGGATGATATCCTGCAGTATTTGCCAAGCCCCTTGGATCGGGCGCCGGTTTACTACAGCGATCCTTTAAAGCCGGAAGAGGACCACCAGCTTGTTTTAAAAGAGGATGCTGCGTTATCCGCTTTTGTCTTTAAGAATATTTCCGACCCCTATGTGGGCCAACTTGCTCTTTTGAGGGTTTTTTCCGGTAAACTTGTTTCCGCGACAAGTTTTTATAATGTAACCAAGAAAACAAAAGAGAAATTCGGCCAGATTTATATGCTGCAGGGCAAGGAGCAGAAGGCGGTTGATGCGGCGTCTTGCGGGGATATTGTTGCTATTGCCAAGCTTAAAGATACGGGGTTAGGCGATTCGTTAAGTTCAGAGCGTAACCCGTTTTTACTTAAGCCGATGATTTTCCCCGAAGCAGAGATTTCCGCTTCCGTAAAATCAAAGTCGCGGGAGGATGAAGAAAAACTTTCCCAGGCTTTGCATAAATTGGTCGCCGAAGACCCGACTTTCAAGGTCACGCATGATGCGCAGACAAAAGAGCTGATCATTTCAGGGTTAGGCGACCTGCACCTTAATGTGATGATCGGCAGGATGAAAAAGAGGTTTGGTGTTGGTGTGGAGCTTGGGACACCCAAGGTTTCTTATAAAGAGACGATCACCAAGTCTTTGAAAGTGCAGGGTAAATTCAAAAGACAATCCGGCGGCCGCGGCCAATACGGCGATTGTTGGTTGGAAGTCGCTCCGCTTGAGCGGGGCAAGGGTATTGAATTTGTGGATAAGATATTCGGCGGCGCGATCCCGCGGAATTTCATCCCTTCAGTGGAAAAGGGAGTGCGCCAGGTGATCGCTGAAGGCGCGGTTGCCGGTTATCCCATTGAGGATGTCAAGATAACTTTAGTCGACGGCTCTTACCACGAGGTTGATTCATCGGACATGGCTTTCCAGATTGCAGGAGCGATGGCTTTAAGAAAAGCTGTCAGCGAAGCAGGGCCGGTGCTTTTAGAGCCGATCATGGATGTAGAGGTAAGTATCCCCGAGGAGTTTTTAGGTGCGATCTCCGGGGATATGAACTCCCGGCGCGGCCGGATCATCGGCATGGAGATAAAGGGCAAGAACCAGATCATCAAAGCCCAGGCGCCTTTAGCGGAGATGTTCAAGTACGCTAACGACCTGCGTTCGATCACAGCAGGTAGAGGGTTTTATACAATGCATCTGTCGCATTACGAAGAGATGCCGCATAAAACAGCCGCAACGATTATTAACCAATATCAAGCCACCAAGAAACACGAGGAAGTCTAGTTTTCGACTTATAATTATATGAAAATAGGAGTAATGGAAGTTCCCGGTATCCCTTTAGGCAGGCAGAATGTCAAGGACAGCCGCCTTGACCAGGCTGATAAACTGGTACAGGCCAAGAAGAAAACTTACCCCCAGGTGGAGGTAGTCGGAGCGGAAGATGCCTTGGAGGCGGATACAATAGTCGTGCTTAAGGAGAACCGGCTTGACCTGGTTTTAAAAGACCTTGAGTTTGTGGAAACCCGACTGGGCCGGTCGCCGGAAGAGGCAGAAAAGAATCTTTTGAATAAAATGAAAGCTGTTTTGGAAAAAGAAGGTTTTATCTCCGGGATAGAAATGACCCCGGGTGAGCGCGAGCTTATCTCCGGATACGGTTTGTTCACGATTAAGCCGGTGGTAGAGGTATCCAGCGAAGAGGTGGAGAATTTAACGGCGTTATTTATCCGCATATTGCAGGATAGCGGGTTTATCTGTTTTCTGACTGTAGGAGATAAAGAGAACCGCGCCTGGCTGATCAAAAAAGGTTCTACCGCCTGGGAGGCTTCGGGGGCGATACATTCGGATATTCAGAAAGGTTTTATCCGTGCGGAAATAATTAGTTTCAATGATTTTATCCAGGCAGGCGGCGAGACGCAGGCAAAACAGGCCGGCAAAATGCGCCTGGAATCAAAGGAATATATTATGCAGGACGCGGATTTAGCGAACTTCCGTTTTAATAAATAGACCGTTTCTATATATCTCATTGAACATTAATATGTTACAATAGACCTGTCCCCGGTGGGTTCATTAGATATCGTTCTTGAATAAATCATAGGGGGACAGTTCTATTGCAACTTACTGTTGCCCATAAGGATAAATAGAAACGGTCTGGAAAAGTTAAGGAATAAAAGGAGATATTCTCAATGCTTAAGATTAAACGCGCGCTGATAAGTTTGTCCGATAAAACCGGGATCGTGGAGTTTGCCGAAAAACTGCAGGGTTTTGGCGTGGAGATTCTTTCTACCGGAGGGACAGCGAAATTATTGCGCGAGAATAATATCAAGGTCACCGATGTTTCAGCATACACGGGTTTTCCCGAGATGCTCGATGGCAGGGTAAAGACTTTGCACCCTAAGATCCACGCCGCGCTCCTGGCTTTACGCGCAAACCCTGAACATATGCGGGTTTTAAACCAGCAAAGTATCGGGCTGATCGATATGGTCGTGGTCAATCTTTATCCTTTTGAGAAAACGATCGCCAAACCCGGAACCAGCATCAACGAAGCCATTGAGAATATCGATATCGGCGGCCCGGCGATGCTGCGTTCAGCGGCCAAAAACCATATGTCGGTGGCGGTGGTTTGCAGGCCTGATAGTTACCAGGATGTTTTACGCCAGTTAGAAAAGAACAACGGCAGCCTGCCGGATGATCTTTTGCGTTCACTGGGCATTGAAGTTTTTCGGCATACCAGCGATTATGACGCGGCGATCCACAGGTATTTAAGCAGTTACTTTAAACAGGCAGGCGCGCATCAGTTCGCCGAGGAAGCGGCCTTTAATTTTGAAAAGATCCAGAATTTGCGTTACGGGGAGAATCCACATCAGCAAGCGGCATTTTACAAGGAAAAGGGCAAAGCCAAAGGCCTGGTCAATCTAAAACAACTGCAGGGAAAGGAACTTTCCTTTAATAATATCCTGGATCTTAATGCCGCCTGGGAGCTGGTGAAGGAATTCAAGAAACCCGCGGCAGTGATCGTTAAACATAATAATCCTTGCGGCGCAGCCGAAGATAGCTCTTTAGATAAAGCTTTCCGTTATGCCTGGGAAACCGATAAACTTTCCGCTTTTGGCGGCATAGTCGCCTTGAACAGGAGAATGAATATAAAGACAGCAAAAATAATTTTAAAAAGCGGATTCCTTGAATGTATTATCGCGCCTGGTTTTGACCCGAAGGCCGCCGCGTTATTCAAGGGAAAAAAGAACCTCAGGCTGCTTAAGCTTGATGACCTTGACATTATTGATGAGCCGGAGTTTAAACGTGTTTCCGGAGGCATGCTTTTGCAGGGTAAAGACATAAAGACGCTTGATGCAAAAAATATCAAGACGGTCACAAAAAGAAAACCCACAAAAAAAGAGATAGAGAGCCTGATCTTCGGCTGGAAAGTAGCCAAGCATGTCAAATCCAACGCTATTGTGCTGGCCAAAGGCACAAAAACAGTTGGTATAGGCGCCGGCCAGATGTCCAGGGTCGATTCCGTGATCATCGCTAAAAGGAAATCCGGCGGCAGGTGTTCAGGCAGCTGCCTGGCGTCAGACGCATTCTTCCCCAAACCCGACGCCATATCCTGGGCGCATAAAGCGGGGGCAAAAGCGATCATCCAGCCGGGTGGTTCTATCGCCGATAAAGAGATCATCAAGGCCTGCGATAAATACGGCATTGCCATGGTAACTACAGGCATCAGGCATTTCCGGCATTAATTTATGACCTACCAGCAGGCGTTACTGTATTTAAATTCCTTTATTAATTACGAAAAGATCGCCGACTATTCTTATCAGGATTCATTGCGTTTAGACAGGGTAAGGGATTTTTTACGCTTACTCGGCTCGCCGGAGAAAGGCTTAAAGATTATTCATGTTGCCGGCAGCAAGGGCAAGGGTTCTGTTTGTGCTTTTTGCGCCTATATTTTAAGAGAAGCGGGTTTTTCAGTGGGGCTTTACACCTCGCCGCATTTATCGGATCTGCGAGAACGCATACGTGTTTTGCGCCCGCATCCGGCAGAGAAAAAAGATGCCTTTGAAGGCTTGATCCCCAGGCCAGCCCTGGCCAGGTTAACTAAAACCCTGCAGCGCGCGGTAAAAGTATATCAACGCTCAAAGGCAGCCGGCCGGCTTTCATTCTTTGAAGTATTCACGGCTTTAGCTTTTTTATATTTTAAAGAGAAGCGGGTTGATTTTGTGGTACTGGAAACAGGTTTAGGCGGCAGGCTTGACGCTACGAACGCGGCGTCCAGTTTAGTTTGCGTGATCACTCCCATAAGCCTTGAGCATACGCAAAAGCTCGGCAAAACTGTCGCCGCCATCGCCACGGAGAAAGCTGGGATCATTAAAGAAAAACGCTCTATTGTGCTCGCCGCCAGCCAGGATAAAAAAGCCAGGCAGGTATTCCGGGATAAATGTTTAAAAGCAGGCGCCCGGCTTTATGAAGCAGGCAGGGATATAAAATATAACGGCTGCAGGCGCGCATTTAGCGTGAGCACCCCATGGGGAAGATGCGATCATTTACGGATCAGACTGTTAGGCAGGCACCAGTTAGCCAACGCTGCGCTGGCTGTTGGGGCGGTGAAAGCTTTAAGTTGTTTTGGTTTTCAGGCCGGGCCAACGGCCCTGCGTAAAGGTTTGCAGGCCGCATCCTGGCCTGCCCGGTGTGAAGTGTTCAGGCGTAATCCTTTAGTGGTGTTGGATGGAGCCCAGAACCTGGCTTCTGCCAAAGCGCTCAAAGAAGCGGTAAGGGATAATTTTAAATTCCGTAAACTTATCCTGGTCATCGGCGTATCCAGCGATAAGGATATCCGCGGCATATGCAAACAGTTAAAGCCGCTTGCCCGGGAAGTTATCCTTACAGCCTCGCATAATCCAAGGGCTATGGATCCGGTAGAATTATCCGGGTATTTTAGAGGCGCAGGTAAAAGCCCTGTGTTGCATATTACCGGCAGCGTGAAAGAAGCTAAAGCGCTTGCCTTGCGTGCCGCGGCAAAAGACGACCTTATATTGGTGACAGGATCATTATTTGTAGCAGGTGAATTCCGCGATGCTTGAAGAAAGCCTTATTGATACCATTGCAGCGATCTCAACAAGCCCCGGTGAAGCCGGCATAGGCATAGTGCGTTTAAGCGGTAAAGACGCCTTGAGGATCGCTGATGAAGTATTTATCGGCCGCGGTAAGATAAGGCCTTCGCAATGTAAAAGTTACACCATGCATTACGGCGTGATCGCCAGGCAAAGTAAAATAATTGATGAAGTTATCCTGACTTTGATGCGCAAGCCGCGTTCATACACCAAAGAAGATGTGG
>JBAZNG010000016.1:0-18761 GCA_041649385.1 Candidatus Omnitrophota bacterium
TGACGGAGTGATGAAAAGCCTGTTAGATAAGAACTTGATCCGTATTTGCGGCAGAAAAAAGATTCCCGGAAGGCCGTTTGTTTATGGCACTACGCGTGAATTCCTTGAGCATTTCGGCTTAAAGTCACTCGAGGACCTGCCTAAAATCGAGGAGTTCACCGCGATGGCTGAACAAAAGGAAGCTAATAATGAGATCGAGCCGATAGAAGAGAAAACTGCGGAGGTTAAAGATGAAACTACAAAAACTGCGGCAGAAAATTGATGCGCTTGACCAAAGCATAATTGACCTGTTGAATATCCGTGCCAAGATTACCATAGATATAGGCAAGATCAAGGTTCAGTCAGGCAAAAGTATTTACGCGCCTGAAAGGGAGAGCCAGGTTTTAAGGAAGTTGGCCAGTTTTACCAAAGGCCCTTTAAGCAGGCAGGCGCTGGAAGCTATCTACCGCGAGATCATGTCAGCCGGGCTGGCTTTAGAGAAGAAGTTGGTTATCGCCTATATGGGCCCGCAGGCAAGCTTTTCTAACCTGGCCGCTCTGAAGAAATTCGTAGCGCAGGTAGAATACCTGGCTTGCAAAAATATTTCGGATGTTTTTTTAGAGGTTGAACGCGGTAGCGCAGATTACGGTGTTGTGCCGGTAGAGAATTCCATTGAAGGCGCAGTCAGCCATACGCTGGATGTTTTCGCCGAGAGCGACTTAAAGATCTGCTCGCAGGTCATTCTGGATGTGGCGCATAACCTGTTGGCTAATTGCAGTAAAGCCAGGATCAAGCGCGTATATTCCAATCCGCAGGTTTTCGGGCAATGCCGTATATGGCTGCAGGAGAATTTGCCTTGCGCTGAGCTGGTGGATGTTTCCAGCACGACCCATGCGGCAGAGATAGCCGCAAAGGAGAAAAACAGCGCGGCAATTGCGTCTTTGCTTGCTTCCAAAGTCTACGGTTTAAGGGTTTTTGCTTCCAATATTGAGGATTCGCCACATAATATCACGCGTTTCTTTGTCATCGGTAAAGATGTCCCCTCCAGGACAGGAGAAGATAAAACCTCTGTGCTTTTTTCCATCAAGGATAAAGTTGGCGCTTTATATGATATGCTTACGCCATTCAAAAAATACGGCAGTAACTTAACCAAGATCGAGTCGCGGCCTTCTAAGAAGAAAGCCTGGGAGTATTACTTCTACATAGATATTTGCGGGCATCAACTTGATAAAAAAGTCAAAATAGCTTTAAATGAGTTAGATAAGAAATGCATGTTTATGAAGATCTTGGGTTCATACCCTGTGGGAGAATGATGAAGCCAGATAGTTTAGTCAGAAAAAATATTTTAAAGAGCGATCCATACGTGGCCGGTAAGCCTATTCAGGAGACTAAGCGCGAGTTCGGTTTAAAAGAGGTATTTAAGCTTGCTTCCAATGAAAATCCGCTTGGGCCGTCGCCAAAGGCATTGTCGGCGATATCCCGGGCGCTTTGCGGGCTGAACCGTTATCCGGATTCCCGCGGGTATCTGCTTAAGAAGGAACTTGCCGCACAACTTGGCGTTGGCTCTGATTCTATCGTCTTGGGCAATGGTTCGGATGAGCTGATTGATGTGGTGATCAAAACATTTGTTGAGGATGATGAGTTCATCCTGACTTCAGAATCAACGTTCTTGGAATACGCGATCATCGGCCAGGTAAATAACCGCAAGGTAAAACGTATACCGCTTTGTGGTTTTAGATATGATTTAAAAGCCATCGCCGCGGCAGCTACTGCAAAATGCAAGCTTATTTTCATCGCTAATCCTAATAATCCCACCGGTACATATGTGAGCAGAAAAGAGGTGGAAGCCTTTTTAAGAATCATCTCCAAAAATACAATAGTGGTTTTTGATGAGGCCTATGATACTTTTATTGACGTAGATGATTATCCGCATAGCTTAAGGTACCTGAAAAATAAGAATGTAATAATCCTGAAGACTTTTTCTAAAGCGTTCGGGCTAGCGGGCCTGCGTATCGGCTACGCTCTTGCGGATAAGGCCCTGGCGAAATACATGGAAAGGGTACGCCAGCCCTTTAACGTGAATAGCCTAGCTCTTGTGGCGGCTGTTGCTGCTTTGGATGATCGCGCTTACCTTAAGCGTTCACGCAAAGCGAATCATTCAGAGAAGAAATTCCTCTATGCGCAACTTAAGCGTATGGGTTTGGATTTTGTGCCTTCGGTGACTAATTTTATTCTTTTGAATACAGGTAAAAATGGGGTAAAAGTCTTTCGCGCCTTGCTTAAATTTGGCGTGATCGTCCGGGATATGCAGCAATACGGGTTAAATGATTATATCCGCGTGACCATCGGTAAAAGGCGGGAAAACGAAAAATTCATCAAAGCGCTTAAAAAAGTGCTTTAAGGAGAAAGAATGATCATTGTCCTAAAGCCTTCGGCCACAGAGCAAGAAATCAATCATATCATTGATAAAGTAAAACAGCTGGGCCTTACTGCGCATCTGTCAAAAGGCACGGAGAGGACGATCATCGGCGTGATTGGGCCGGAAGATGTTTTAAGGGTCACTCCATTGGAGGTTTTCCCCGGAGTGGAGAATGTAATTCCGGTACTTTCGCCTTATAAGCTGGTTTCGCGTGAGTTCAAGAAGGAAGATTCGGTTATTGACGTAGGTAAAGGCGTCAAGGTCGGCGGTAAGAATATTGTGGTCATGGCCGGGCCTTGCGCGATTGAAGACATGGATACGCTTTATCAGATCGCCAAGCGTGTTAAATCTGCGGGAGCGACTGTTTTGCGCGGCGGGGCCTTTAAGCCGCGCACTTCGCCATACAGTTTTCAGGGGTTAGGTGAGGCGGGGCTGAAGATGCTGAAGAAAGTCGGCGATGAACTCGGCCTGGCTACGGTAAGCGAGGTAATGGATTCGCGCGATGTAGGATTAGTCGGCGATTATGCGGATATCCTGCAGATCGGGGCGCGGAATATGCAAAATTTCAATCTTTTAAAAGAAGTCGGCGCCACAAAAAAACCCGTGCTTTTGAAAAGGGGGATGGCTTCCACTGTGAAAGATATGCTGATGAGCGCGGAGTATATCCTTTGCGGAGGCAATTTTTCCGTTATCCTCTGTGAGCGCGGCATCCGCACATTCGAGGATTCTACGCGCAACACTCTGGATATCAGCGCGGTGCCGGTTGTAAAACAGTTATCGCATCTGCCGATCATTGTCGACCCGTCACACGCGGCGGGTAAATGGGGTTATGTTCCGGCGTTGGCCAAGGCAGGCATCGCTGCCGGTAGCGATGGGTTGATCCTGGAAGTACATTCTCATCCGGAGGACGCCGTTAGTGACGGCGCCCAGTCATTGATACCGGAGAATTTTTCTAATTTAATGGGCCAGATAAAATTATTGGCCGGTATAATGGGAAGAGGCATATAATGCAGCGGTTTAGGAAAGTAGTGATACTGGGTACAGGTTTGATCGGTGGCTCACTGGGCCTGGCGATAAAAGCAAAACGCCTTGCCGGGGAAATAGTGGGTTTAAGCCGCCATAAGAAGAACGCCCTCCTGGCCAAAAAGATCGGCGCGATTGACCGGGTTACTTTTTCTCTTTCAGAAGTGCATTCTGCGGACCTGGTTATTTTGGCTGCGCCGGTAAACACGATTATTTCTCTGGGCAAATCGATCGCTGGATTGCTAAGTAAAGATTGTATTGTCATTGATGTGGGTAGCACTAAAGCGGCTGTTGTAAAAAGTTTAAGCGGTATTCTGACTAATTTTGTGGGATGCCATCCTTTGGCAGGCCTGGAAAAGAGAGGCGTTGTCTACGCGCGCAAGGGTATTTTTCATCATTCTGTTTGTATCATTACTCCGGAAGAAAGGACCCAGCCGAAAGCTTTAAGCAGGGTAAGGTCTTTCTGGAACAAACTGGGTGTCAAGACTATTCTGGTTTCTCCTGAAGAACATGATAAAGCGCTGGCGTTTACCAGCCACCTGCCGCACGCTGTCGCGTTCTCGCTTAACCTGTCTGTTCCGGAAAAGTATTTAAGATTCTGCGCCGGCGGCTTTAAGGATACTACGCGCATTGCTTCCTCTGGCGCAGAACTATGGGCGCAGATATTCTTAAGTAACCGCGTGCATCTCTTGCAGGCATTGGCTTCTTTTGAGGGCAATCTCGCCGCATTGAAATCCGCAGTACGAAATAAAGACCAGAATGCGCTTGCGGAAATCCTGGTTAAATCCAACAAAAAAGAAAAATATTCCAGATGATTATCGCTATTGACGGACCCGCGGGAGCAGGTAAAAGCACTGTAGCCAAGATCCTGGCAAAAAAGCTGGGCTTTTTATATATTGATACCGGGGCGATGTACCGGGCGCTTACCTTGAAAGCATTGGAAACTGATACTGATATCGCCAATACGGAGAAAATGGGTTTATTGGCGGAAGGCGCCAATATCGACCTGCGTAATGACCCTGATGGCACGCTGAATGTTTTTCTTGATGGTAAAGACGTGACGGCTGATATCCGTGTTCCGCGGATCACCAAATTTGTCTCTGATGTCGCTAAGATCAAGTGGGTTCGCCAGGTGATGGTAAAATTGCAGCGTGAATTAGGCCAGCGCGGTAACTCTGTGCTTGACGGCCGCGATATAGGAACAGTTGTTTTCCCGGACGCGCAGGTAAAGTTCTATATTGACGCCTCAAGTTCCGAACGAGTCAACCGCCGTTACAAAGAAATGCTTACGCTGGGGCAAAAAATTGTTATTCAGGATGTGGAAAAAGACCTGACTAACCGCGATACTATTGATTCCACGCGGGAGTGCTCACCGCTTAAACAGGCTGTTGACGCGGTCTATGTTGACACAACGAATCTGACTATAGAAGAGGTAGTGGAAGTTATGCTAAAACATATTAACCAAAATGGATAAATCATTGATCCGGAATTTTTCTATCATCGCGCATATTGACCATGGCAAATCCACTTTAGCTGACAGGATACTGGAATTGACCGGGGCAGTGGATATACGCCATAGAGGCGAGCAGCTGCTTGATGATATGGACCTGGAAAAAGAGCGCGGGATCACCATCAAGGCATCGATGGTCAGGCTGCATTATTTTTCTAAAAAGCATAACAAAGAGTATATCCTTAACCTTATCGATACTCCGGGCCACGTGGATTTTACTTATGAGGTCTCCAAATCCCTGGCGGCCTGTGAAGGCGCTGTTTTGGTGATCGACGCAGGGCAAGGCATCGAAGCGCAGACAGTGGGTAATTTTTATCTGGCGATGGAAAACAACCTGCATGTTATCCCGGTGATCAATAAAATCGACCTTGCTTCTGTTGACCTGCCGCGCGTGGAAAAACAGGTAGAAAGCATTTTGGGTTTTAAGAAAGAGGAAGTTATCCTGGCTTCCGCTAAAGATGGTACAGGTGTAATAGATATACTGGACCGGATCATTGAAACTGTGCCCCAGCCTCAGGGTGACCCGGATAAGCCTCTAAAGGCTCTTGTTTTTGACTGCCGTTTTGACCCTTTTAAGGGGGTTGTGGTATTTGTCAAGATCATCGAGGGTTCGCTTAACCCGAAGACGCAGCTAAAAATGTTTCATTCCCAGGCCAGTTATAAGATCGAGGAACTGGGCGTATTTAACTTAAATTACGCCCCTGTTAATCTATTGACCTGCGGAGAGGTAGGTTATTTTACGGCAAATATTCGCGACGCACGGGAGGTGATCATCGGCGACACGATCACTGATCTTAAGCATCCCTGCCAGGAGGCGATGCCCGGTTACAGGCAGGTCAAACCTTTGGTTTTTTGCGGCATATACCCGGTGAACCCGGCTGATTTTCCTGAACTGCGCGAAGCGTTGCATAAGCTTAAGCTTTCTGACGCGTCATTTGTTTTTGAGCCGGAGAATTCCCAATCTTTTGGCACAGGTTTCCGCTGCGGTTTTCTTGGGCTGCTGCATATGGAGATAGTGCAGGAGCGTCTGGAGCGCGAATACAATCTGAATCTGATCCTTACAGTCCCCAATGTTGTTTACCGGATAAGGAATCGGGAGGGGGAAGTCGTTGAGGTTGATACACCAAGTAAATTACCGCCCGCGCAGGATATCCAGGAAGCGCAGGAGCCCTTTGCCAGCCTTTTAATGATCGTCCCTGTAGATTCCATTGAGGCGGTCTGTGACTTTACCAAATCACGCCGCGGCGTGTTCATCTCTAACGAATATTTAAGCGAGGACAGGGTGAAAGTGATCTTTCAGATCCCGCTTTCAGAGATCATTGTTGATTTTTACGACCGGATAAAATCCATCACCCGCGGGTATGGTTCGCTCGATTATGAATTTAAGGAATATTTACCCACAAAACTGGTCAAACTTGATATAATGCTCAACGGTCAGATCTGCGATGCTTTTAGCTCCCTGATGTTCAAGGATAAAGCTATCTCGCGGGCGCACTTATTGGTTTCTAAGTTAAGGGAACTTATTCCCCGGCAGCTTTTTGAAGTAGCTATTCAGGCAGCCGTGGGAAGCCAGATTTTGGCCTCTGAAAAGGTCAGGGCGGTGGGAAAACATGCTACCAGTAAATGTTCCGGTGGAGACATTACCCGTAAACGTAAACTCTGGGACATACAGAAGCAAGGCAAGAAAAGATTAAAGCAATTCGGAAAAGTTGAGATTCCGCAAGAAGCGTTCCTGGAGGTATTAAAAATATGAGTTTGAAGAAGAAGTCCGTTTTAAGGGATTGGGTTGAGTCGATCATTATCGCTTTTCTTCTGGCTATGGTCATTCGGGCGTTTTTGGTACAGGCATTCAGGATCCCCACGGGTTCAATGCGCATGACTTTGATCGAAGGCGATCTGATACTGGTGAACAAATTGATTTACGGGGCTAAAGTCCCCTTTACAAAATTCAACCTTCCCGCATTCCAGCAACCCAAAAGAGGGGATGTTATTGTATTTATTTACCCGGAGGATACCAAAAAAGATTTCATAAAACGTTTAGTCGGTTTGCCTGGTGATAAGGTTGAGATCAGGGGCGGTTCCATATATATAAATGATAAGCTGGCGGCCGAACCGGTATTTAACCAGATCTATTATTATAACCGCGGCGATTTTGCCTTGGAGGGTAAGCCGATCACCGTGCCTGAGGATAGTTATTTTGTGCTTGGCGATAATTCCGCTTCAAGCAAGGACAGCCGCTTCTGGGGATTTGTTCCTAAACGTAATCTTCTGGGCAAAGCTTTGATCATTTACTGGCCGCCTCAACGAATAAGGATGATTAAATAGAACCGCGTCTTCTTTAAAGCCAATATGTTGATTTATAGGAAGAGGCAGGGAAGGAGCTTAAATGAACATCGCTAATAAGATATCAGTATTCAGGATTTTAAGCGTGCCATTCTTTATTGCCTGCCTTGTTTTTTATACACCGGAAAAAGATTATTTAAGATTGGTTGCTTTAGCCATATTCATCTTGGGCGCTTTGTCAGACGCCTTGGATGGTTTTGTGGCCAGAAAGGCAAAGCTTCAGTCAAAGGCCGGGTTGGTCTTAGACCCTCTGGGGGATAAGTTATTACTGATGAGTGCCTTTATTTTTCTTTCTCCGTTAAGCAAGCTCAATCTGTATTTCCCCCTGGGGATTACATTCATAATGGTCTCTCGCGATGCCATAATAATCCTGGGGGCAATAGTGATTTATATGGTCAAACAAACTCTGGATGTTTATCCAACTAAGTGGGGTAAACTTACCACGACATCGCAAATGCTTGCAGTTATTGCTGTTTTAGCCCAATGGAAAATAAGCCCGTTTTTCTGGTGGATCGCTGTCTTTTTTTGCATTATTTCGGGCATTGATTATATAAAGAGAGGGTTCAAGGTGCTATATGCTTTGGATAATCATCGCGCTGCTCACTAGCTATCTTATTGGTTCTTTACCCAGCGCTTACTGTTTTGGCCGGCTGAAGGGGATCGATATCCGCAAGGTAGGGTCCGGTAATGTTGGAGCTACAAATGCCTTGCGCGCGCTAGGGACTATCCCAGGGGTTATTGTGCTATTAGTGGATATCCTGAAGGGCGTTGTAGTGGTTTTGTTTTTAGCGAATTACTTTGTTGATAAGCAAGCGATTATTCAAGAGCAAAACTTACGTATTATCATGGGGTTATGCTGTATTTGCGGTCATATATGGACGGTGTTCCTTGACTTTAAGGGCGGTAAAGGTATTGCCACTACTTTTGGAGTGCTTCTGGGGCTAGCTTTCAAGATACCCTCTCTTAATGTTATTGTCGTCCTGCTCATCGCTACTTGGCTTGCCATCTTTATCATTACCAGGATAGTTTCATTGGCTTCACTTCTATCCGGCCTATTACTGCCAATATTGGCGATCACATTCAAGCTGCCTTTTCTTTTAGTCATTGCCAGTTTGTTTTTGTTCATTCTTGTGTCAATCCGCCATAAAACTAACCTGTTCAGGTTGCTGCAAGGTAAGGAACCACGCCTGCAATTCAAGAAGCATTCCTAGAACCACCGGTCTACTTTCCTAAAAGCAAGCGCTTTCTTTCCAGCTCTATAACCTATTGAAATTGATTATCTTACATAGCATACTTTCTGTGAAGGTAAATGAGCTTGTTTTACCTAAACAAGGAAGGCTAAAATGAGAGACCTGCTTTATAAAAACCTTACTTCCAGCGACCACAGGCGCAGGATCATATGCAGCTCGGAGATCGTGGACAAGGAAGGGGTGCATAGCGTCGTTCACCGTCATTTTAGCTGTATAGTCAAGGAGGTCAACGAAGCCGGAGTTACCTGTCCGCAGCCCAGCCTTTATGTGCTTAAGGAGCGCAATACCAAGCAGAACCAGGAGCATTTTTTCTGTAAAGTCAAGGGAAGCTTAATCGCGGCTGGCGCAGGCAAACTTTATAATATTCATTTTATTCACACTTTAAGCATACGCCTGACCGCTTCCGCGGTGAAAAGCACCAGTTCGTAATTTAGCGTAGCCAGTTATATCTTAATTGCCGCAAAGATTCATTTCTTTGCGGTTTTTTTGTTTATAGAGGGAGAATTTATAAATTATTATTGACAACTTCCCAAAATTTTATATAATATGAGCAATTATGAAAAACGTAAAACGAGCAAGTTTTCTGCTGGCGCTAATCTCTTTAGCGCTTTTATTTTGTTTTAATACTCCTGTTTTGGCTGAAAAGATGTCCGGCGATTATCTCTGCGAGCTGGGCAAAAGTTTCTATAACCTGGGTAAATACGATGATGCTTTAAATGAGTTTCAGAAAGCATTGGTTGTTGATCCGGATAATCAGGTAGCCAAAGATTATGTAGAGAGGATATTTAAAGGCAATTTTGCAGATAAGAAGCCCGCCTCATTAGTAAAATCTCCGGAAGCTACAGATAATCAAGCCACTTTCCAAGCCAAAGAAAGTAAAAACACGGTTACTACTGATACTGCTCCATTGGATAATTCGGTAAAAATCCAGGCAATGGATGAAGCTATGTTAAAACTTAAATCTTTGCCTGAAACAGTTGTTCCTGCTGCGTCCGCAATCGTTGCGCCGTCAGCAGTTGTTCTGCCTGCGCAAACATCTTCAGCCGCCGCGACAGCGTCCAATCCTCTGGTAGTAGAAGCCAAGAAGCCCGAAGTATTGCCGGCACAGCCAAAGACAATAGAAACTAATAAAACAGTAGAAGCCAATAAAGTTGAGGCCACCAAGGAAGAAGCGCCGCAAAGCGCAACTGGTGATGAAGGTACTAAAGGTATAGATAAAGACGCAGCAAAGAAGGGTGCAGATAAGGAATCTTCATTTATCAAGAAAGATGAGAAAGGTTATAAAGTAGGGCCGCTTAGAGTATCCGGGGAGGCGCAGTTAAGCTTTGGGGTCACCCCGAATGATTTTATCTGGAAGCGCGCTAATTTCGACCTGAATGAAAAATTCTTAAGCTGGAGAATGACCTCTAACGCCGCTTACAACCGTGGGTTCAATACTTATGATCCGGCTATCTATGATTCATTGAGCGTTAATTTAGATACTGAAAATAAAGAGGGGTTTAATTTCCACACTAATCTTACCGTAGACCCCTGGAGCTTTACTGGTAAAAGCAGTAAGATGACAGTCAGTAACGGTTCGGATACTTCCGATATCCAGTTGTATTATTGGTCAAATACAGGTTATACGCTTAATCATACTTTTTTCAGCAATCTTCAAGGGCTTACGCTGAACCTGCCGGAGCTAAAAGTCAAGGATGGCAAAACTGTCGCGACAACTGCTGACGGTTTTGTTATTCCTGAATCAAAAATTGACAGGCAGTTCCAGCCTATCCGCGAATTATGGGTGGATTATACTAATGATAAGGTGAAGTTTCGCGCTTTTCCTATGGCTTACCAGGACCAGGCTTATACTTCCGATGACCCATTGCTTATCACCAACCATGGCATCTGGTGGAAGGACAGCAAGTGGTTGCGCATGTATACGCCTGGGCAGCTTCATACAGGAAACACCCCGGTAGACTTTACCAAGGGCTATTGGGATGATTCACTTTCTTTCATATCCAAGGATAGCACAGGCAAATACCTGACTGCTTTAAGGGGTTTTTCTTTTAATTTCCAACCGCAGGAAGCAACAACATTTGATGCTACCGTGGCTACGCCTAAGCATCTTTGGCAGGATTATGACGTAGTGGATAACGTGATCTCCGCCAGCCGCCTGAAACACAGGTTCGCGGATAATTTTATGCTTGGCGGCACTTTTACCACCCGTTCCGGTTTTAAGACCAGCCCGCAGAAACTTGACAGCCAGAACTTTGTGGGAGGCGTTGATTTAGGATATGAAGTCATCGATGGCGTTAAAGCGCAGGCGGAATTCCTCACCTCTAAGTCGCAATACGATATGAACAACTCTGATTATGAGACTGAGTCCCGCGGAAATGCATATTATTTTTCTTTCATTACCCGTTATCCGCGCTCCAGCATTATGGATCTAAAATATGGCTATGATGAGATAGCCATGGCCAAAGATGAGGATCTTCTTGTTAAAAGCAAGTTTTACGTAAGCCGCATGGATAAAGGTTTTGATTCCGCGCTTTCCGATTTCCATAATACCCGCCAGGATGTTTTCTGGTCAAGGCATATACATTTCCGCAAGCCGATGGGTTATTACTCTCAAGGGTTGGAGGGGTCAAATACCAATTGGGGAGAACTTAACTCCAGCCGCATCGGTGATGGTATTGATGTGGGCAGGAATACTTTGGGTTTCCGTTTGGAGTTATTCTTAGAGGATAGGCTGAACAACCTTTTTGACATACGTAATGTGCATAATGTTAACGGAAAGTTCATCGAGAATGTCGTGCGCGATGAATTGACGGTAAAAGTGACCGATAAGTTAACCGCCAAAGCCTTAGGTATTTACCAGAAGATGCCCAGGACAGTAGCTGGTATCGACCCGTACATCTACGATGGAAAGACAGGGGAGTTCTTTAAGAATGACGCTGTCCCTGATGGCCAGGACCCTTCCATTAAAACAGGTTCCTTGGGTTTGAATTACGATTTCTTTGACTGGTTAAGTTTGAATGGTATATACGAGCGCACAAATGATTATACATTGGCATATGGCAACTTTCCGCAGAATATTTTAAGGAATGACACATCCCTATACGGCGATTATTCTCAAAATGACAAATATTACAGCTATGTTGAACCGTTCCTTTATGGGCAGGGGCTTTTCCCCCAGGCGCCTTATGAATTCTATAATGTTTTTAAAACCGGTTTGCGCATACTTCCGATGAAGAATTTAGAGATCTACCTTGATTATACGCGCAATGAATATGAGACTGCTTCCTTGATCAATGACAATATGAACCACATCGGGATGGAAGTTACCTATATGCCTACCCGTAAATTAGGCATGTCGATGAAATATATCTATTCCCGTTGTAAGGATATTACCGAAAATTCTTCAGTCTATGGCCTTACGGATACGCCCAAGGGGCACCACAACTTCTTCAGTGAATTCAGGTATCTGCCTTCTAAAGATGATGAAGTTATCCTGCAGTATGGCGTAGGGGATACAAGTTCTATCGGTAATTTCTCTTCTTTAGACCCTTACGGCGGGACGATGCTGACTTTGGACACCCAGCACATAATCCGCGCTTATTACCGCCGCAGGTTCTAGAATCAAGAAATAATAGGGTAGATAGTAGGTAGTAGGTAGAATGCAGGGAAACCTTATATTCTACCTATTTTTTTTGTCTACTCCAGATATATATCGATTTTCTCAATTTGACGGGATCTTACTGCTTCCGCGTAAGGCGAGGGGATAACGCAAGATCTTAATTCAACAGGTTCTTGTTCTTTCCAGAGGATGATCCTGGTGATTTTTGCCGCTTTCTTGCCGAATGTATCTTTTTTTGCCGGGTTATGGTAGGTAACAGGAATACGGCTTAAGAAGTTAAAAGAATAATCTCCTTTGTGGTCAAATAAATCAGCTTTTAATATCGGTTGAAAGCCAAGTTCTATCCCGCCGTTTGCAGCGCAGCGGAAAGGTTTAATTCCTGCGTTCATCGTTAACCAGATTTGCAGGAATTCTGCTGTTGAACCCGATAACCGGGCCACAAAACCGTTACCCTGCAGTTTTTCATCGTTAAACGCGCTGCTTGCCAGGAAAGATGAGTTTTCCAGGATACTGCGCCCGTATTTTTGAGGTTTCTGGAAGGGGATAAGCACGTTTTTGAATTCTTCATAGAATTCAGCAGCCAGCCCGTTTTTAAGCAGCTCCAGCAGGTATTTGTATTCCATGTGCAGCCAGATGGATTCATTCTCCAGCCAGCCGGGAGTGAATATACGGCAACGGCCGATCTCTTCGGGCATGCTCTTAAGCGAAGTGGTCACTTTATACATCTTAAGTTTTTTATCAAATAAGGCGCTTTTTTTTGTGCAATGATGCAATTTTCTGGCTGATTCCTGATTTCCTGCTAACCTGAGCGCGTGCATCTGGCCTTCTAGAAACAGAACGACAGGTTTCTGCGCAAATTTCTTAGGGATTACGAAGTGTTCATTTGCCAGGTCATATTGCTCTACTTCATTGATAAAATAAGAGTAATACACGCCTGTTTTCTTATCTAGCGTTGTTTCTAAACTCCGCTCGACTTTTTCCAATCCCTGGTTAATAAAATCCAATAGGACTCCTGCCGGGGTATCATTTTCTTTACCGCTGAAACCCAGGCGGGTTTTATGGCGGTAGGCTTCTTTTGCTGCCGAGCTTTTATCCCAGTACAGGAAAGGGCTAACGGAAAACAAAGGAAGCAAGTGGTTGATGAATTCCGTGATTTCTTCGGTGACCGGGTATACCTGGGTAGAAGATTCCTGCAATATTTCTTTTAGCAATAAAAGCAGCCTTTTTAATTCAAATGTTTCGCAGGTGGATGAACCGAAAAGCGCCGGTAACCCGTTCAGGGAATCGAACCAGTTAGGCTTGTTCGCTTCCATTTCCAACCCCGCGCCAAAAGGGTCAAGGGAGGCGAGTTTATTCACCGCCAGGCACAAAAGTTTATTTAATAGCGTCGTGTAGTAGATATCTCCTGCGCCATATAGTGTTCTTACGCTATGCGGCTGTGTTGTGCGTTTGCGGATGATCTCTTTTTTGGCGGTATCCAGGCTTATAGCGTGCAGCTGGCGGGGAAGCTTGTTATGAAGCACGTATTTTTCGCTGCGCGGCTTGACTATCTCTGCGTTATCATAAAAAGTAAATATCCTTTTGCCAAAGAAGAGTTCTTTTACTTTTTCCGGATATACCCCCAGATAGCTGTCAATCAGATCCAGGTTATATGTCCAGTGGTCTGTCCAGAAGCCTTCACCGTGTTCCGCTTCCTCAATCTTTATGGAGGCAGCAAGCAGTTTATCCAGCAATTCATCGTAAGATAACTGTAGTTTTATATTGTTCTTTTCAATAAAGAAGATCAACTCTCCCGGAGTAAACGGCTTTTTCAGGAAATTGATAATTTTTTCGATATTTTCTTTTTGACTGCTGCCTTCCAGCAGTCGATTTAGGGTGGAAGCATCTTGAATCTTAAAACTTTCGCCTTTGATAATCAGTGGATTAAAACCGTCGGATTGGATCAGGTTGATAAAATAAACCAGGTTTGCGTCCAGCACCTCCGGGTTAAACCAAATATCCGACCTGCGATTCTGGTTTATGTCGCGGTAGTTGCCGTTTCCCTGGGAAAAGTAAGTCGGCTGAAGCTGGAATTTATTGTAATCGCGCTCAAGGTCACCGTGTTTACGGGAGTAGAGGTAAAAGAGAGCGCCGGAGCGGAAAATTTCAGGGTAGCCGCCACGCATGATATTGTCAATATAGGTCTGGGCTGCGTAAAGGTTAAATTCGCGCGAACTGCTTTTTGTGGAGATGTCCTGCTGGATATCCTTGATCAGCTGCGCGTTCTCTTTTGATTTGCCTTCAAGGTAACCCGGAGAGGTGATTTTCTTGATGGAATTATTCAGTGTGCGGATATCCCTGGCCTGGCCGAAAATAGAATATAAGATCTTGTTTTCTTTTGCTTTTAATTCCAGGTTAAGAAAAAGTAGCGCGCTAGGGGTCCTGCTTTTGATTATTTGTTTTTTAGGATAGCTGAATCTGGTCTTACGCATGAATTCGGCAGGATAAGAGAAATCTGTTACTTTTCCGAAGACCGCCTCCGGATCAACGATGGGTTTTAAAAGATGGCTTTTTTTGGATTCAAAATGGTATCCTACGCAGAAATTACCCTCGTCAATATGCACTACTTCCGGACGGTCGCCAGGGTCCACATCCAGCTTATAAAAGGGGGCGTTCTTATCGAGGTTCTCAACGTTCATCCAGGCCTCGATAGTGCGGCCCATTTTCTTTAAGAAGAAGTTATTTGTCCCGAAGGGGACGATTTGCGCCAGGCCGTCGATCAGCTCGCAGCTTAATGTTTTTGAGGAAGTGTTCTCTATCCTGACTATGCGGCTTAAGCCGGCATAGGAATCATTGGGGATATTGAAATATTCCACGCAGACCTTGATGCCCAGCTGTTTATTTTCTTCCTCAATGACCAACCCGGAGCTGGTAATGCGCATGCGATTAATTACCCGGGTTTTATTATCCAGGTTATAGCGGAATGGCTCATAAAGCGAAGTTTTCTTGCCGGATCTGGCCTTGATAAAGGTGCGGAAACCATAGGTAAATATCGTCTGCCAGGCTTTATTGGCAGGAAAAAATTCCAATATTGCATGGTCTTTGTCTTTTGTGCCGAAGCTGGAAAGGCATTGGCCGCGGTTTACATAGAAAGCCCAGAGTGGGATGCCATATTTGCCAGCGATACCTGGGAAAAAATTAGCGAAAGGCTTGCTTGAGTTATAATTCTCGATAACAAACTCGCCAGCGGGATTTAAATAATATTTGGGTTTGGTTCCAGTCGTTTTTTTAGGCATTTTCCGGGTAGTAATGATATTAAATTATTCTACATATTTTAGCTGTTTTGTCTATATAAATCTTTACGTTAAGGTATGGGTATTCGTAAGGGAGTGGTTTAAGATTTCCCTGGTCTGTGGATAACTCCGGGAATGTGTTTGACTTTTGCTTCCCGGGGTGTTAAAATCTTTTCTTAAGAGGAGAAAACGATGCCCTTGGACAGAAAAACAGTTGAATATGTAGCTAATCTGGCGCGCATTGAACTTAAGCCAGAGGAATCATTTAAGCTTGCCGGCCAGCTTGAAGACATTCTTTCTTTTATAGACCGTTTAAGCAAGCTTGACACCGATAAGGTTAAGCCTACGAACCATATTCTGCCTATCCATAATGTGCTTAGGGAAGACCAGCCAGAGCCATCTTTAACTATTGAGCAGGTATTAGCGAATACGGCTCATAAAAAGGGGAGTTTTTTCACTGTCCCTAAGATCATAGAATAATCATGGAATTAAATACACTGACCGCTAGCGAGCTGCTCAAAAAGATCAAGAGTAAAGAGATAGCTGCCGCTTCTATCACAAAAGCCCTTAAGGAACGCGTCTCTAAAGTTGATTGCCGGGTGCATGCTTATGTGCGCGCGGAAGGTTTAACTGAATGCGCCGATGATTGTAATACTTTACCCATCGCCTTAAAAGACAATATCTGCACTCAAGGTTTGAATACACAATGCTGCTCAAGGATACTTGAAGGTTTCCGTCCGCCTTATAATGCGACAGTGGTGGCCAAACTCAAGAAAGAGGGTGTAGGTATTTTTCCCTTAAAGACCAATATGGATGAGTTTGCTTTTGGTTCTTCAACGGAAAATTCATTTTTTGGGCCTACGCATAATCCATGGGATTTAGAGTGCGTGCCAGGAGGTTCAAGCGGCGGGTCAGCTGCGGCAGTCAGCGCTGATGAAGCGATCTGGGCATTAGGTTCGGATACCGGCGGTTCCATCCGGCAACCCGCTTCTTTTTGCGGCGTAGTCGGATTAAAACCTACTTACGGCCGGGTTTCACGTTTTGGCTTGATCGCTTTTGCTTCCAGCCTTGATCAGATCGGGCCGATCACTAAAGATGTCAGCGATTGCGCGCTTCTTTTGAATATCATTTCCGGTTATGACCCAAAGGATTCTACTTCTGTTAACATAGAGGTGCCGGATTATACCAAAAGCCTTACTGCTGACGCCCGGGGAATTAAGGTCGGCACGCCGAAAGAATATTTTGTAGAAGGCATGGACCAGGAGGTAAAGGATATTATCGCCGAGGCGATAAATAAACTTAATGCTTTAGGCGCTGTTAGCCGGGAGATCTCACTGCCGCACACAGAATATGCTGTTCCGGTTTATTACATTATTGCTACCGCCGAAGCAAGTTCTAACCTCGCCAGATTTGACGGCGTGCAATATGGTTTTCGCGCGCAAGCCGGTGATTTATTAGAGATGTATAAGCTTACTCGCGGGCAGGGTTTTGGCCAGGAAGCAAAACGCAGGATAATCCTGGGGACATTTGCCTTAAGCCATGGTTATTTTGACGCGTATTATTTACGGGCGCAAAAAGCGCGCACGCTGATCAAGGATGATTTTGACCGTGCCTTTAATGAGGTTGATGTGATAGTTACGCCTACTTCGCCAACTCCGGCATTTAAGATCGGAGAGCGCGCGGATAACCCTTTAAAGATGTATTTATCCGACATCTATACTATCTCTGTTAACCTTGCCGGAATACCGGCGATATCTATCCCTTGCGGTTTTACCAAGAAAGGGTTACCCGTAGGCCTTCAGATATTGGCTAAACCTTTTAATGAGGAAATGATACTGCGCCTGGCGCATGCTTACGAACAGAGCACGCCCTGGCATAAAATGAAGCCAAAACTATGAAATACGAGACAGTCATTGGACTAGAGGTCCATTTGCAGTTAAAGACCAGGACAAAGGCTTTTTGTTCTTGTGCCGTGCAATTTGGCCAGGAGCCAAACTCTGCTGTTTGCCCGGTTTGCCTGGGTTTTCCAGGTACACTTCCTGTTTTTAACAAAGAAGCTTTGCGTTCGGCGATCAAAGTAGCCTTGGCGCTTAATTGTACTGTTCAGGAGTATACGAAGTTTGACCGCAAAAACTATTTTTATCCTGATCTTCCGAAAGACTACCAGATCTCCCAGTATGACCTGCCCTTATCCAGGGATGGATACCTGGATATTCCCGATGGCGATAGCCAGAAACGCATCGGGATAACCCGCGTACATATGGAGGAAGATGCGGGCAAATTGATCCATGAAGGGAACTTAAGCCTGGTGGATTTTAACCGTACGGGCATACCGCTGCTTGAGATCGTAAGTGAACCGGATTTAAGAAGCCCGCAGGAAGCGTTCGATTACCTGACCATACTTAAGAATATCATTGAGTATCTTGATGTTTCTGATTGCGATATGGAGAAGGGGTCTTTGCGTTGCGACGCGAATATCTCGCTAAGGGTAAAGGGCCAGCAGGTTTTAGGGGTAAAGACCGAATTAAAAAACATGAATTCTTTTAAAGGCGTTAAGGATGCCTTGTTTTTTGAAGTGCAACGCCAAACAGAGATGTTGGAATCAAGCCAGCAGATGTACCAGGAAACAAGGCTTTGGGACGCTGATAAGGGAGAAACCGTCTCCATGCGCACCAAAGAAGGAGCTAAAGATTACCGTTATTTTTCTGATCCTGACCTGACTGCTTTTCTCATCGAAAAAAAGACTATTCAGGAGGCTAAGGAGAGCCTGCCGGAATTACCGCAGGCAAAGACAAAGCGTTTTATCCAGCAATACCGGATCTCTGAATATGAAGCCAAAATACTTTCTTATTCCAGGGATCTCGCTGATTTTTCCGAAGAATGTTTTCGCTTTTTTCCCGGTGAGGAGAAGAAGGCAGTTGTTAACTGGCTGCTCGGCCCGTTATTGAGCGAAGCCAATGCCAGGGGTTTAAAGCCCTCTTCTTTAGGTGTTACTGCCCAGGGGTTAGTGGAGCTGGTGGGTTTTGTAGAGCGCCAGGAGATATCCAATTTAAGCGCTAAAGCCGTCCTCACCGAGATGCTGGACAGCAAAAAAACCGCCGCGGCGATCATTAAAGAAAAAAACCTGCTTCAAATATCTGATCACGCCAGCCTTGAGGCAATGATCAATGATGTCCTGGAGAAGAACGCTAAATCCGTTAACGATTTTAAATCCGGTAAGGCCAACGCTTTGATGTTCTTAGTCGGCCAGGTGATGAAAAAAAGCCAGGGAAAGGCAAATCCTAAACTGCTTCAGGACCTGATCAAGCGGAGGTTGAGTTGAGGATATTAAAGAAGCTCATCCTTG
>JBAZNG010000017.1:0-18646 GCA_041649385.1 Candidatus Omnitrophota bacterium
GGAAATGCTGATTTACGTTTACTAAAGAAAGCTATCAGGCAGGTCCTCAAATGTATTCCTAAGGATACTTTTAAGGTATTGGTAATTAAGTCGACTATTCCTCCGACTACTTCTGATAAAATCCTGAAACCTTTAATTGAAGTATTCGGATTCACGGTAGGTAAGAATATAGGTTTGGTGCATAACCCTGAATTCTTAAGGGAAGGCCACGCCTGGCAGGATTTCATGTCTCCTGACAGGTTAGTCATAGGCCAAAGTGATGAAAAAAGTGGTTTGAAGTTAGAGAAATTGTATAAGCCTTTTAAGGCACCAGTATTCAGAGTCTCATTAAATACGGCGGAATTTGTGAAATATCTTTCCAATACTTTTTTGGGAACTTTGATAAGTTTTTCTAATGAAATGTCTATGATGGCTGATAAGTTTGGCGATGTCAATATCTCTAAAACTTTTAAGATCCTGCACGCTGATAAGAGATGGTTTGGGTCTCCGGCCTCAATGACAAGCTATGTTTATCCTGGATGTGGTTTTGGTGGATACTGTTTGCCCAAGGATACCGAAGCCTTGCGGATGCTTAGTATGAAAATTGGGTATAAACCCCGGATGCTTGATAGCGTAGTTAAGATCAATAAATCCATAAAAGAATTCTGGGTTGATAGGATTTTAGCCGAAGTAAAGAAAAGCAGTCGCATCGGCATCCTTGGGCTGTCATTTAAGCCTGATTCCGATGATGTGCGCCAATCGCCAAGTAAAGATATAATCAAGATTTTGCTGCGTAAAGGATACAAGAGAATAGTTGCCTATGATCCGGAGGCAATGGATAATTTTCGTAAATTTAATCTCAAAATAACCTATGCAAATTGCCTCCCAGAATTGATCTCTAAATCCGACTGTCTTTTATTATTAACTGCCTGGGATGAATTTAAACGTGAAAAAGAAGTGATCTTAAAAAAGAAATTATTTGACCTTAGATATGTGTTCAAGGAGGTTTGATAAATTATGTTCGTTAAATCTGGAGTAAAGCTCCCTGGAAGAGTGTTTCAAACATACGAAGCATCTACGCTTAAGGGGTCAGATGTTTTGGTGATTTCAGAACCAGACGATAAGGGGATTATTGAAGTTTTAGGCATATGCGTTGATAAAGAAACTGGTACTGGCCACAAAGAAATGAAATGGAGAATACAGCTTTCTTCTTTGAATATGTTAGTGGATTTACGCCAAAGATTATTTATAAACCAGAAAGAGCTTTTGAAAGAAATAATGGTGCTGGACAAAAATGATATGGAAATGATCATGAAAAAAATTATTTCTTCGGATATAACCAATTATTATAATTTTTTTCATGCCAATAAAGCCAATGATAAGTTTATACCGGTCAAGTCGCGGGTGAATTATGCGGGAAGAGTCTATGATCAGAGGGAGATGATCAATCTTGTGGATTCTGCGCTTGAGTTTTATTTAACTGCCAGTAGATATGATAGGAAATTTTGTGTTGATTTCTCTAAGCTGTTAAGCATAAATTCGGGCAAAAGTCCTTATGTTCTGACAGTTAATTCAGGTTCATCGGCAAATCTGTTGGCTATCGCGGCGCTATCTTCTTATAAATTAGGTAAATTTGCGTTGCATCCTGGAGATGAAATTATTACTCCAGCCGCGGGTTTTCCTACTACCATAACACCTATTATCCAGTATGGTTTTGTTCCTGTATTTGTTGATATTGAGTTAGGGACATATAATATAAATACTGAGTTGATCGAGAAGGCTGTTTCCAGAAAGACTAAAGCAATTTTTCTCGCGCATACACTAGGAATACCGTTTGATCTGGAGAAGGTCCTAAAGCTTGCTCAGAAGCACAAACTTTGGGTTATTGAAGATAATTGTGATTCTCTGGGTGCGAAATTTAAACTGGCAGGAAAGTATAAACTGATAAATGGCAAAGTTGTTTCCGGCCAACGATATACCGGGACTTTTGGCCATATTGGTACATCTAGTTTCTATCCAGCTCATCAGATGACAATGGGGGAGGGCGGCGCGGTTTATACCGATAATCTGGAATTGTACCGTATTTTGCTTTCATTCAGGGATTGGGGGAGAGATTGCTGGTGTGAACCGGGTAAGGACAATACTTGCCATAGAAGGTTTGAAGGTCAGTTTGGCACATTGCCTCCTGGTTATGACCACAAATATGTTTATTCTCATCTTGGGTATAATTTTAAGATTACTGAAATGCAGGCGGCTATAGGAGTGGCTCAATTATGTAAGGTTAATAGTTTTATTAATCAAAGAAGGAAAAACTGGGAATTATTATATGCCGGGCTTAGGAATTTGAGCGATGTTTTCATTTTACCAAGTTTTCCTAAATCATCACAGATTTCTCCTTTTGGTTTTGCGTTGACAATCAAAGAGAAATCCGGTTTCAGCCGAAAGGACATAACCTTATTCTTGGAAAATAATAATATTCAGACCAGGCCCCTATTCGCCGGGAATATGATACGTCAACCCGCGTTCACAAATGGAAGATGCAGATATAGAACGGCAGGCAAGTTTCTCAATACTGATCTAGTGATGAAAAATACGTTATGGTTTGGTGTTTATCCGGGGTTAAACCGAGAGATGTTATCTTTTGTAGTTAACAAGATAAAAGATTTTGTCCATGGTGAAAAAAAGTAACAGACAATCTGTCTTATTGACTGGTGCTTCAGGTTTTTTAGGCAGCTACATCTTGGAAGCATTACTAGATGCGGATTATCCGGTTGTTGTTCTAAAGCGAGATGTTTCTGATCTATGGCGCATCAAGCATCTGCTTAAAAGAGTTAAGGTCTATACGTATGGCCTATTTTCGGTCAATACTATCTTAAAGAAACATAATATCGGGATTATTATTCATGCCGCAACGAACTATGGCAGGGGTTTAGACAATTACCATGAAATTGTAGATACTAATGTTATGTTGCCTCTTAAAATACTTGAAGTAGCCCGGGATACTCCGGTGAAGGCCTTTATAAATATCGATACGCTGTTACCCGCTTATTTAAGTGCTTATTCGCTTTCCAAGAGCCAATTTGTTGAATGGATGCGTTTTTTTAGTCCCGGGATACAGATGGTTAACCTTAAGATTGAACATTTTTACGGTCCTAGAGATGATCAGCGCAAATTTATCGTAAGGATATTGTCGAAAATTTGCCGAGGTTGTTCTTCTATAGCTTTGACTAAAGGAACGCAAAAAAGGGATTTTATTTTTGTAACTGATGTTGTTGACGCGGTAATGCTTGTTTTAAAGAATCTGCAGAAGTTTAATAAATTTAGTGAGTTTCAGATCGGGACCGGTAGATCTATTCCTATCCGGGACTTTGTCTCTCTTTTATATGATGCCGTGAAGAAATATAAAAAGGGTGAGGTAAAGACAAAGCTTGATTTTGGAGCAGTTGCCTGTAGAAAAGGCGAGCCCAAAGAGATCAAAGCTGATATTTCTCTTTTGGGTAAATTAGGATGGAAGCCCCGGATGACTTTGTCCGAAGGGATACGAAAGACGGTAATCTGGTATTTGAATAGTACGACTAAGGAATAATCTTTACCATGATATCAGCATAACCAGGCGAATATTTATTATCAGGTTAATTAAATGATTCCCAGGAGGCGCCCAATGAAAGTAGTAATTTTAGCCGGTGGAAGAGGCACAAGGATTAGCGAGGAGACAGAGGTTTTGCCAAAGCCCATGGTGGAAGTCGGCGGTAAACCGATACTCTGGCATATAATAAAGATGTATTCCCATTACGGCTTTAATGAATTTATAATTTGTCTTGGTTATAAAGGGTATCTTATTAAAGAGTATTTTTCGCATTATTTTCTGCATATGAGCGATATTACTATTGATTTGGCTAAAAATAAAACTAAAATTCATGCTACTGCTTCTGAGCCATGGAAGATAACTCTCGTGGATACGGGGTTAGATACGATGACAGGCGGCAGGCTGAATAGAGTTAAGGATTATATAGGCGGAAAGACTTTTATGCTTACTTATGGTGATGGGCTATCTGACGTCAACATAGCTAAACTCGTAGAGTTTCATAAGAAACATAAAAGGCCGGCGACTTTGACGGCTATTCAGTATTCTGGAAGGTTTGGCGTGTTAGATCTGGATTCCAAAGCTAGGGTTACTTCATTCCTTGAAAAGCCCAGGGGCGAAAGTGGATGGATTAATGGAGGTTTTTTCGTTTTAGAGCCCGAAGTGTTTGATTTTATAAAGGATGGCGACGCTTCTATCTGGGAAAGGAAGCCTCTTGAAAATCTGGCAAAGCAGAATAAACTTTGCGCTTATAAACATACTGGTTTTTGGAGTTGTATGGATACTTTGAGGGATAAGTTTCAGTTGGAGCATGCTTGGCAATCGGGAAAAGCGCCCTGGAAAGTGTGGGGTAAAAAATGAAGATTCTGATAACCGGTGGTTGCGGATTTTTAGGTTCAAATCTCGCAAATGAAGTTATAGCAAAAAATAAAGGTGAGTTGATTGTTCTCGATAATCTCTATAGAAGAGGGAGTGAGAAGAATCTTAAGTGGCTTAAATCAAACGGTAAGTTTAAATTTTACGATTTGGACATAAGAATCAAAAATAAGATTGAGAAAGTTATTCGTGAAATAAGACCAGATGTTATCTTCCATTTGGCAGGTCAGGTTGCAATGACAACTTCTATTGCTAGCCCTCAATTTGATTTTGAAGTAAATGCACTGGGGACATTCAATATTCTGGATAGCGTAAGAAGGCTCTCTCCACGGAGTATCATTGTTTATTCTTCTACTAATAAAGTTTATGGTGATCTTGAATGGGTAAAGTATAAAGAACTATCTAATAAATATGTAGCTTCCGCTTATCCTATGGGATTCCCAGAAAATATTCCTTTGAATTTTAGTTCTCCTTATGGTTGTTCTAAAGGTGCTGCGGATCAGTATATGCTTGATTTCGCAAGGATTTATGGGCTCAATACTGTAGTATTTAGACATTCATCTATATATGGGGGAAGACAATTTTCAACATATGACCAGGGTTGGATAGGATGGTTTTGCCAGAAGGCAATAGAAACCAAAAAGGGAATTATTAAGAAGCCCTTTACTATTTCTGGGGACGGCAAACAGGTTAGAGATGTCCTTTATGCAGATGATTTGATAACACTTTATTTTTCCGCAGTAAAGAAAATAAATAAGATTAAAGGAAATGCTTTTAATATTGGAGGTGGAGTTAATAATAGCCTTTCTTTGTTGGAATTATTTGAGATACTGGAACAGGAGCTTGGATGTAAATTGGTTTACAGAAAGGAAAACTGGCGGGTTAGTGATCAAAAAGTTTTTGTGGCGGATATAACAAAATATCGTAATATGACTGGTTGGTATCCAAAAGTTGATAAAAATGAGGGGATTAGAAGAACATTGGTGTGGCTTGGGTATTAAGGAGAAAACCATTACATGAGAAAGAAGATTTGTTTAATAGCTGGTTCAATGAACGAGGGAAATGGTTTAAAAAACTTCTTTGAACAACATCGTTGGGTTGATGAAATCATTATTCTTGATTCCGGAAGCACAGATGATACGAATGATATTTGTGCCAAATATAATCGTAAATTCCTTAAATACTCCGCAAATGGCAATTTTAATGAACGTTTTGGTTGGGGTATCACGCAAACACAAGCAGATTGGGTCTTTATTATTGATTTAGACGAAATTATTTCGGCTGAATTGAAAGAGGAAGTTGAGAAAGTATTGGAAAGTGACGATGATGTATATCAGGCATATGAATTTATGCGTGTAAATTTCTTTATGGATAGGCCTCTCAATCATGGAGGATGGAGCAATTATAGTTTAAAAATCTTTAAGCGTGGCTCCGTATCCTTTAAAGGTAATTATTATCATGAAAGACCAATTGTTGACGGAAGAATTGGGCGTTTGAAAGGTACTGTAATGCATTATGCCAGTCCGAATATTCATTGGGTTATTGAAAAATTCAATTATATAAGTGAGTTTGACCTAAAAGTATACCACGAGCGATTCGGTATTTTAAGCCAGAAAGATTTTAAATGGCTTTTATTAACTAAACCCTTGAAGAATTTCTGGAAGTGTTACGTTAAGAAGCAAGGTTATAAAGACGGGTTGCATGGTTTTATTTATGCCGCGCTTATCTGGGCTCAGGATGTGATCCGGATATGTAAATATGGCGAGAAATTCATCATTAAAAACCCTAATTTGTTACCGCAGGACAAATTACCTGATCCATGGGAGTCCAGGAAAAGATGATCACAACGAATAAAATAATTGAGGATTACAATCGTATTTACGAATCAAGCGGCATAAGGACAAACTCCGCTTATTATCGTTGGTTGATCAGCTTGATAAAACCAAAGCCGGCAAGCAGGCTATTGGATGTTTCCTGTGGGGAAGGCATTTTTCTGAAAGAATTTATTAAACGCGTAAAAGGCGCGCAGGTTTGTGGTTTAGACATATCGGACAGGGCTTTAGTTAAATCTAAGGCAAGAGTTAATTCCGGCCTGCTTGTTAATGCCGACGGCCAGTATATACCTTTTGCGGATGAGAGGTTTGATTGTGTAAGTTGTCTGGGTAGCCTTGAGCACTACCTTGACCCGGAAAAGGGGATGCGGGAACTAGCCAGGGTAGGTAAGAAAGAAGCTGTTTTTTGTATTGTTTTGCCTAATTCCGTGAGTATTGACTTCTTGATGCATATTGTTAAATATGGAGCAAAACCGGTGGATGATTTTCAGATCATTGAACGCACAGCTACCAGAAAAGAATGGGAAGCGATGCTTGAGAAGAACGGTTTTAAGGTTGTTAAAACATACGGCTCTAACCTCTGGCCGGAATTATTCCAGGAGGGGACTTTTAAAATAAAATCTATCGGAAAATATTTGCAGCGTAAGCTGGTTAAAACTTTCTGTCCTGTGAATTTAGCAAGAGAGTTTGTTTTTATCTGCAGGAAGAAGTAACTATTAAGGAGCCTGATGCTTTTTTTGTTTTTTGTTAACGCTTTGGTAATAGCCAACGCATATATCCTTACCAGGTTGTTTTTTTATTTCCCGTCGTTCTCGGATTTTGTTATATCCTGGTTTCTTTTATTCTACGCGCAGGTTATCCTTATTTTGCAGATACTTGGCATATCAAGGCAGCTCTATGCGGGAAATATCCTTATAGCCTGCTTGTTGTTCTCCGGGGTATCGTTCCTGATTTGGCATTTCGCGCCTGCGCAGAATAAAGACAAAACTGCCTGGCCTGTTTTTGAGAAGCTATCGTTATTGACTAAGGTTGAGCGGTTGGCTATTTCCATTCTTATCGGTTTCTTCCTCGTTAAACTCTTTATCGTCCTGTTCAATTCTACTTTTGGCTGGGATAACCTGAATTATCATTTCACATTCCCGGTAGAGTGGCTTAAAAACGGTAACCTGGAATGCCCGATCAGCGTATTTGGCGATCCAAGCGTATCTTATTACCCGGTTAACGGAAGTTTGTTTTACTTCTGGCTGATCTTTCCTTTAAAAAGCGTTTTCTTGGCTAATCTTGGCCAATTCCCGTTCTTTATCTGCGCTTTCCTGGCCGTTTATTCTATCGCCAGGAAGTTAAGTGTTTCCCAACGTTACGCATTCCTGGCAGCCTGTCTTTTTAGCCTTATCCCGAATTATTTTAAACAGCTTAAGATCGCCTACATTGATATTATGGATGCGGCTTTATTCCTTTTTGCTCTTAATTTTCTTTTTGAAGCCACAAAGAAGGTATCTTTGAGGGCATTATTTCTGGCAGCTTTATCAATTGGGCTGCTATTGGGGACAAAAACAACGGCAATGCCATTAGTCCTTTTATTGTTTATCGGCATAGCTTTAGTTGTGTTTGTTGGTTTCAAAGATAGGGTTATTCCAGCTCTGTTGGTTTGCGCGGGAGCGGTAGTGGCTTTCGGCGGGTATGCGTACATACGTAATTTGATAGTTACGGGCAATCCGCTGTATCCTTTGAATTTCAAGGTCTTTGATATTACTATTTTCAAGGGCGTGATTGATAATGCGGTTTACAGGACGGGAATATCTGTGGGTGATTTTAGTTTAAGGAAAATGCTTTTTTCCGAAGGATTGGGAGGGCAGACGCTCTTATTTGTTTTTCCGGTCGTGTTGTTAAGCCCGATATTGGCATTCTGGAAGATGAAGGATGGTGCGGCTAATTATTTCAGGCGGTATTTATTTATTTTGCCTGCATTGATCTATCTTGTCTTCAGGTTTGTCTATCCGATGGCTAATCTCCGTTATATATATTGCCTTTTCGGTTTAGCTTTAGTAATCGCGTTCTACATCCTGGAGAATTTTCCGGCAATACGCAAGATTGTTTTAGCGGTTGCGGCAATCTGCGTTTTAGTTTCCGCAGGAGAGATGGCTAAGAAAACAGAACTTGTATTGTCATTTGTGGTTTCTTTAGCTGTTTATTTAGTATGGCCATATGTAACCAGATTCTTCAGAAAAGGCGCTTTAGGCAAACTTGCGGCGTTAATCGCGATAATCCTGTTGTTTTTAACATTTTCGCACGGCATTTTCCTTAAGAATGAATATCCAAGTTATGTGACGATGACCCGCTATTCCGGGTTCTGGCCGGACGCGGCGAAAGCCTGGAAATGGCTTAATGAAAATACTAAGGGTGAGAATATCGCTTATACCGGAAGGCCCACGCCGTTTCCTCTTTACGGCACGAAATTTAAGAACGATGTCTGGTATATATCGGTAAACAGCGTTGAGCCGGCAATGCTGCATTATTTTCCCAGATCAAATTATGTTTGGGGATATAAAGGCAACCTTTGGATCACAAATTTTGAAGATAAAGACAATTATCGCGGCAATGCCGATTATGGCGCATGGATGAATAATATGAAAAGAAGCAACATAGATGTACTTTTTATTTACTCCGGCCTTGACGCAAGCGGTATAATCTATCCGTTAGAGGATAAGTGGGCGAGCGAGCATCCGGATAAATTCAATTTAGTTTTCTCTAACAACACGATACGCATCTATAGGGTGGTTAAGTGAAACTTTCCATAGCGATCCCCGCGCACAACGAAGAAGAAAATATCGGCCAGGTCATTGAGCAGATAGAAAGCAGGATCAAATTTCCGTTTGACCTGATCGTGGTAAATGACCATTCCGTTGACCGGACCGCGGAGATCGTCTTGGGGCTTACAAAAAAATATGATAACTTGACACTTGTTGAGAATAATCTTGCTGGTGGGTTTGCTAATGCCGTTAAAACAGGCATGTTAAGCGCGAAAACCGAAGTAGTTGTTCCGGTAATGGGGGATTTGTGCGATGACCTAGACACAATACCGGAGATGCTTGAGAAGATTGAAGGTGGATTTGATGTTGTTTGCGGTTCCAGGTATATAAAAGGCGGGGCTCGGCTCGGAGGTTCAAAAGTTAAGGGGTTCTTTTCGTTTTTTGTGGGTTTGACAATGTCCATATTTACCGGGATACCCACGCGGGATGTGGCTAACGCTTTTAAGATGTATCGCAAGAAAGTAGTTGATAATATCAATATTGAATCAACGGGTTTTGAGATATCTATGGAGATGGCGCTCAAGGCGTATTTCAAAGGGTTTAAGGTTACGGAAGTTCCTACTGTGTGGCGGGAGCGGGAAAAAGGTCAATCAAGTTTTAAGATGTTTAATCTGACGCCAAATTACTCCCGGTGGTATTTGTGGGCGCTGGGGAAGAGATTAAAAGGTTATTAACAGTCGTAGGGGAGGCTTAAGCCTCCCCTACGTTGTGGATAACTTTGGCTTGTAATGACGGATAGGAGAGCAAAATGTTACTTTCAGTGATCATGCCGGTTTACAATGAGGCAAAGACAATAAAGCAGGTGATTGACAAGGTTTTGGCAGTGCCTGTAGAGAAGGAGATCATTGTGGTTGATGACAGCTCTACTGATGGTACAGGCAAGATCTTGAGGGATTTGCGTTATGATAATTTAAAAGTTATTCATCATAGTTCTAACCGTGGCAAGGGCGCGGCTGTTTTGACCGGGATAGAGCATGTTTCCGGTGAATATGTGATCGTGCAGGACGCGGATTTTGAGTATGATCCGCTAGATTACCTTAAGCTGCTTGAAGCTATCAAAACAGGCGCGGTGGATCTTGTGCTTGGCGCGAGGTTTACCTCCGGTTATCACGGGATGAAGATACCTAAAGTGGGTAATAGGCTTTTAACAGGGCTGATGAACATACTTTTTGGCGTCAGATTGAACGATTGTTTTACTTGTTATAAACTTATGCGTAAAACAGACTTGCTCAGTTTAGGCCTAGGTTCAAACAGTTTTGATATTGAAATAGAGATACTTGCCAAGGCGATAAAGAAAAGAATGCGTATTGCGGAAGTGCCTGTGTCATATTCCCCGCGCACATATCACGAAGGCAAGAAGATTAGGATTAAAGACGGCATTTGGGCCGTATTAAGGATATTTAAATTCAGGATAAGTTAAGTTATTAACAATCGTAGGGGACACTTAAGTGTCCCCTACGTTGTGGATAATTCGGATTCGTAATGACGAATGAAAGGACGAATATGGTAAACGTGTTGGAGTTTATTCTTTATTGGGCGATAGTGATTTTGCCTTTCTCTGTGGCAATATCCAACGGCATGTCCAATACGTTCATGGGTTTTATCGCCGGCGCGTATTTTATCAAGAAGATAGCCAAGCGCGAACGCCCGTTTATCAATACCGCCATTACTTTGCCATTTTTGCTGTTTTTAGCGGTAGCGTTTATCTCAATGAGGAATTCCGTAAGTTTAGGAGACAGTTGGCATGGGATAACCAAGCTGCTAAAATCCGGTTTGATCTTTATGATCTGCGCCGAAGAGATCCGCGGCATTGAACATATTAAAAAGATTGTTGTTTCCATGGCCTGCGGTGTATTGATCACCACTATTGACGGCTTATGGCAGCTTAAATTTGGCTGGGATTTTGTAAGGGGAGAGAAAGTACAATCAAGCTTGATAGAGCTAGCCAGGCCAACAGGGCCTTTCCCGAACCCGAATGTTATGGGCATATACTTGGGTTTAATCGCGCCGTTAGTTATTGGGCTTACTTTGTACTATTACAAGGGTAAAGAGTTTGTTTATTGGTGCGTTGTTTCCATATTGGCAGCAGTTGGTATCTATATAACGTTTTCCCGCGGGTCGGGGTTAGGGCTTTTCTTTAGCGTTTTGTTCCTTGCTCTTATGCGTAGGCATAAAATTATACTTACTATTCTTGTCGCCGCATTATTGATATTTCCTTTTGTAATGCCTAAGAATATTAAGAATTGGGCAAAGATGGCCCATTATAATCCGTTGGTCTTTCTCTTGAACCAGGACAGGATCAGTATGTATATGAACGCAACGCATATGATTAGCCAGCATCCTGTTATCGGAGTGGGCGTGAATACTTACGCGAAGAATTACGGCCATTATAAGACCAAAGAAGCGGAGGCTTACGCGCACACTCTTGATACCGCATACGCGCAGAATAACTTTTTCCAGATGGCGGGGGAGACTGGTTTGGTTGGGCTGGGATTATTCTTCTGGTTATTGTGGCTATTGTTCAGGGAGCTTTTGCGCTACTACAGGAAATCAGGCGATGGTTATTCAAAGATAGTTGCTTTATCGCTCGTCGCTTGTTTTATCGCGTTTTTGATCAATGGCCTTACGGAATCCAGCCTTTATTATTCCCGCGTGGCGGCGATGTTCTGGTTTTTCGCGGGTATCTCTATGGCGCTTATCAGGATCAAGCCGGGTCTGGATAAGCAGAGAGCATGAACAAAAGAAAACTGTTCGGCATAGTAGCTTGCGCGGTATTGATCAAATTTTTTCTATTCGCCTTCCTTGTGTTTCATGCTCCCCAGAACAGGTTCCAGAACGATTCGGCCGATTATATAGAGTCAGCCGGGGTTATCTCCTCGCAAGAAACATTTGCCCGGCTTAACGCCGATGGCTCATTAAGGTTTGACTTGCACAGGCCGCCCGGGTATTCGTTCTTTCTGGCTATCCTGCGCGGGGCGATGAAGCTGCCTTTTAACGCGGTAATATTCATCCAAGTGTTACTTACGTTATTGGCCGCCTGGATTACCTACAAAGCAGCTTACTTGATTGACCCGGCAGTAGCATTCCTAAGCGCGGTAATCGTCTTATATGATCCGCCTGTTTCAATTTATTCGCTGATCATCCTGTCGGAAACTTTATTCTTTTTATTGTTGGCTTGCTTTATGTTTGTTTTTGTAAGGTATTTAAAGGACAGGCGAATTTACCTGGTTGCCGCGGCTGCCTTATTGCTTGCCACCGCTACATATACGCGGGCGATCAGTTATTATCTTGGTATGGTGGTAGCGGTTTTTATCGCTTACGCGAATTTAAGGCTTAAAACAGCCGGCAGAGCTGTTACGCATGTTTTGGTTTTCTTGGTTGTATTTTACGGGCTGCTTGGGATATGGCAGTCCAGGAACTACAGGCTTACAGGAGTAAAAACATTTGCCAGTGTCATTCAGGGTAACCCTGAAGCTTTCGGTCTTTGTGGCAATTTATCCAGGTCCGGGGGATTGGAAAACGATGGTGCAAAACCGGTTGTTTATTATTCAAAGATAGCTTCGCGGTGTTTATTGTCGCTGTTGACCAGGCCGGGCCAGTTTAAATATTTTAAGTCTTCTATACTGTCAGCCGTAGGAAAGATTTTTGCTTATCCCTGGATGATTTTCTGGATATTGGGGTTTATTATTGGTATGATAAGGGTAAAAGGGAACATCTATTACCAATTTATGCTGTTGGTTTGTGCTTATTTCATCGCTGCTTCAATAGGCGGAGCAGGGCTTTTGGTAGGCGAACGGTTCAGGGTGCCTATGGTGCCGTTTATCGCTGTATTAAGCGCTTACGGATGGTCGTTAATTTATGCTAAAAAAAGAGGTTAAAAGAATACTGGCGGTGCGTAGTGACCGGTTCGGTGAATTCCTCCTGAATATTCCGGCTATCCGCGCCTTAAAAGAAACTTTCTCGCAAGGACAACTTACCGTGGCAGTAAATTCTTCTGTTGTTGAGTTGGCGCGCGCCGTTGAATGTATTGATGAAGTTGTTGTCTGGGACGAGGCTTTTCGTAAAGGCCTGCGCAAAGAGAGATTTGATCTTTGCGTTATCTTAAATCCTACCAAAGAGGCGCATTGGGCTGCTTTTTGGGCGGGGATCCCTTTACGAGTAGGCTATAACAGGAAATGGGGTTTTTTACTTACCCATAAACTGAAGGACACAAAGGGCCTTGGTATCAGGCACGAGGTATATTCCAACCTGGAATTAGTGGGGTTGATTGGCGCAACCACGCAGGATAAAACTGTTAGTATCGCGGTAAGCCAATGCCCTCGCATGGAGTTTTACGGTCAGGAAGCGGTCGCTATACATCCATTCACAAGCGATACGGTTAAGCAATGGCCGGTAGAAAGGTTTATGGAGCTGGCAGGTTTGATTACCAGGGAGCTTAAGGCGAAAGTCATATTTGTCGGTAAAACAAAGGATGGCCGCGGCATAGAAAGAAATAAAGACAATCTGGAAGCTATTGATTTAGTCAATAAAACAAGCCTTATGGAGCTTGCCTGCGTGCTTAAGCAATGTAAATTGCTTGTTACTTGTGACAGCGGGCCGATGCATTTGGCTTGCGCGGTAGGCACTCCGGTAGTTGCATTATTCAGGAACGATATGCCCGGTAAAACCGCGCATCGCTGGGGGCCCTGGGGCAAGAATAATCTCGCTATTGAAAAACCAAATTTAAACGACATAACTGTAAACAACATAGTAGACAGTATACGCAAGTTATTGCAAATAGAATAGTTACAAAACAAATATTTGGTCAGTAAAATAATCGCATTTGTTTTATAATACCAGTTGTTACAAATAGTTACGTAAACTGTCTATGGACTTGGAGGATTTATGAATTATGCGGTGATTTTGGCAGGTGGAGTGGGGAGCAGGTTCTGGCCCTTTTCGCGGGAACTAGAGCCAAAGCAGTTTATGAAGGTGATCGGCGAAACGAGCCTTTTACAATCTACTGTGCAGCGCTTAAAAGGCGTTGTGGATCCGAAGCAAACTTTTATCATTACGAATAATATTTATTTCTATGAGGTAAAAGCGCAGGTCGTTAAATTCCGCATTCCGGATAAGAATATCATTTTAGAGCCGCAAGGTAAAAATACCGCCCCGGCTATCGGATTGTGCGCAAAACTGATCAGCCGATTTGATAAAAACGCGGTTTTGATCGTATTGCCTTCTGATCATTATATTAAGAATGACCAGAATTTTAAACTGACAATAAAGAAAGCAGTTGCCTGCGCAAAAAGCGACCATCTGGTCACGATAGGGATAAAGCCCAGCGCGCCGTCTACAGGATATGGGTATATAAAAACAGGTGCTAGGTGCTCGGTGTTAGGTTCTGGGTGTTTGGCCTATAAAGCTGAGAAATTTTTAGAAAAGCCTTCTTTAGGTAATGCTAAGAAATATTTCAAAGATAAACATTTTTATTGGAATAGCGGGATGTTTATCTGGAAAGCTTCTGTTTTTCTGGATGAAGTTAAGAAATATCTGCCTAGCCTGTATATTAATTTGCAGAAGATCAATTCTGTCAGTGATATCCCTGAAGCCTGGAAGAAGATCAAACCGATCTCTGTGGATTATGGGATTATGGAACACTCTAAACGTATTGCTTTGGTGCCAGCTAATTTTTACTGGACTGATTTAGGTAGCTGGGATGCTTTGTCAGAGATATTCCCCAAGGATAAAAAAGGTAATATCGCCGGCGCCGATACGTTGAATCTGGGTAGCCAGGGGGTGTGTGTTTTTTCCAGGGGTAACCGGCTGGTTTCTACTCTGGGGGTCAAGGATATCGTGATCGCCGATACGCCTGACGCTTTGCTGGTTTGCGACAGGTTCAAGACCCAGGAAGTTAAGAAACTTGTCGGGATGATGAAGGTATTAAACCGTAAAGAGCGGCTTGTGCATCTAACGGAAAGAAGGCCGTGGGGGTCATTTACTGTTCTGCAGGAAGGGATAGGTTTTAAGATCAAGCTTATTGAGATATCGCCGCGCAAACGCCTAAGTTTGCAGCGGCATAAGAACCGCGCTGAGCATTGGGTGGTTGTTTCAGGGGTGGCAAAAGTTACTAGCGGCCGGGATGTTTCTTTGGTGCGCAGTAATGAGAGTATTTATATATCAAAAGGCAAGAAGCATCGTTTGGAGAATACGTTAAATCAGCCGTTGAGGATCGTAGAAGTGCAAACTGGAAACTATCTTGGCGAGGATGATATAGAGAGATTTGAGGATGATTTTAAACGATAGAATCAACTTGACAAAAAATAAATATAGTTTATACTCTATATATGATATAGCTTATAAACTATAAGGTGAATATGGACAAGGCGCTCCGGAAATTTCAGATGGAAGTATTAAATGCTTTTAAAGGCAAAAAGACAGGCTTCGCTCTTGCCGGGGGAACAGCGCTTGAGGTTTATTATCTGCAGCACAGGTTTTCTTTAGATCTGGATTTTTTCTCCGTAACTTATAAAAGGAAAGAAATTGAACTGATTATCAAGGCTTTAAAAATCCTGCCGAAAGCAAGTTTGAAGTGTGAGAATGAAATCAAGCTTAATCGCGCCGCTAGAGTAGTGATTTATACACTTTGGAAAGAAGGCCTAAAAAGGCCGTTAAAGATTGATTTCGTTGAGGATAATTTAATTAATTCTCCAAAGGTTGTTAGATTTGATGGTGTGCCGGTTTATAGTGCTAAAGATATTTATGCTCAGAAGATCTTCACTGTTTGTGGAACTCTTATCCGCTATGATGATACAGGCAGGGAATTTTCTGAGGGGCGTAAAGAAGCCAGGGATGTGTTTGATATTTATATGCTTTCGAAGAAGGTAGCTCCGCTTAGCAAATTTATCCAAACAATGCCAAAATACGCTCAAAGAGGCGTTGTGCATTGGTATAATACGTTTTCCAGGCACGACCTTAAGATTGGGCTTATCGATTTAGATATCTATGATAAAGCCTTTAGTTCCCAGGAAATGCTTCTCTATCTTGATAATGAGATAAAAAAGTTTATTAGAGAAATCGCCATATGAAAAATCAATTCGCTAAATATTTCTGGGGTTTTAATAACCGGGCTTTGCTTGAAGCTAAAGCCGCGTTAAAAAATGTTAACCATCCGCGTTTTGCTTATTACGCGGTGATTTTGTTTTCGCGATGTGATGAACCAAAAGAGGCATTTTGTTTTATCTCTCGTGAACATTTTGTTTCAAATTGGCCGAAGATAAAATCTTATTGGAATAAACTTAAAGAAAATTCTGAATTCAGGGACTGGTGGCAGGCTATTTATGAGAGCCTGCTTGAAGAAACGAACGGCCGCATGAGCGCGCGAAAGCAGGAAAGCTCGTCTTTTTTTAAGGCGATTGGGACAGAAATAAGGGTTAATCGGCTTAGGCTAGGTATGAGCCAGAAAGAATTGGCTATATCCAGTGGCATAAGGCAACCTGATATATCGAAGATCGAGGAAGGCAAAAAGAATATCACGCTGGAAACTTTAATTAAGCTATGCAGGATAGTTGGTTTAAGGCAAGTAAAGATAGCTTAAACAGTAGACAGTTTACGTAACCATATGAGATTAAGTAGGTTACAAAAGAAATACGTCATGATTTAGAATGAAAAAGATATTAATCATTAATCCATTCGGTATTGGGGATGTTTTGTTTACTACGCCGGTAATCGGAGCGATAAAGGATGCTTATCCGGATAGTTTTATTGGTTACTGGTGCAATCAAAGGGTGCAACCGCTTCTTTTGGTTAATCCCAGGATCAATAAAGTATTCGCTTTGAATAGAGGAGATTTAAAAAAAATATTCCAGGAATCTTTTTTTAAGGGTATTCAAGCCGCGCTGAATCTTGCGCTGGAGATGAGAAAAGAGCGTTTTGACATTTGCCTTGATTTTTCACTTGATCACCGTTATAGTTTATTTGCCCAAGTTACCGGGATCAGGCACCGCCTGGGTTTTGATTATAAGGGCCGCGGCAGGTTCCTTACCGATAAAATCAGCATAGAAGGATATTCGGATAAGCACGCTGTTTTATATTACCTGGATTTGTTGCGTTTTCTAAATATAGAAGCTAAAGACAAGTCGCTTGAGCTGATTGTCACTCCGGAGAGCCAGGCAAAGGCCGTCGATATCCTTGCTGGCCGTGGCATTGAAGATAAAGATCTGGTTGTCGGTATTGCTCCTGGCGCAGGAGGAAGCTGGGGCAAGGACGCGGGGTATAAACACTGGCCGGGATTAAAATTCGCGCAGCTATCGGATAAGCTAGCCGATGAGCTTAAGGTTAAGATAGTGATCTTTGGAGATGAATCCGAGCGGCTTCTTGCGGATGTGGTTATTAATACCATGCGCAATAAGCCGGTTGATCTGGTGGGAAAAGCCAGCCTTGAGGTATTGCCGGCGTTAATAAAGAATTGCGATCTTTTTATCAGTAATGACGGCGGGCCGATGCATATGGCAGTGGCATTAGGCGTTAGGACAGTTTCTGTGTTTGGCCCGGTAAGCGACCTGGTTTATGGGCCGTTTCTTCCGTCAGAAAAGCATATTGTGCTAAAATGGCCGATGGATTGCCAGCCTTGTTACAGAAATTTCAGGTTGCCCGCCTGCGATAAGGACAGAGAGTGCCTAAAACAGGTTACTGTTGAAGCGGTGTTTGAAGCAGCGGCGAGATTATTAGATTAGTTATTAACAGCCGTAGGGGACACTTAAGTGTCCCCTACATTGTGGATAACTCGGGCTGGCAATGACGGAAGAGGAACAATGAAAATATCAGCGTTAGATTTAAAAAAACAAATCGCTCCTATCCGCGAGGAAATTGACGCGGCGATCAAGGCGGTAATTGATAATACCAGTTTTGTATTGGGTTCGGCAGTAGAAAATTTTGAGGTGAATGCGGCCAAATACGCCGGGGCAAAGTACGCCATCGCCGTTTCAAACGGGACGGATTCCATATCTTTAGCTTTGCTTGCTTTAGGTATCAAGCCAGGCGATGGGGTGATCTGCCCGACATTCACGTATTATGCGACTGCCGGAGCTGTGGCGAGTATCGGCGCTGTCCCGGTTTTTGCGGATATTGATAGAGATACTTATAATATTTCCTGCTCAAGCGTTGAAAAAATATTAAGCAGGAAGAACAAGGTTAAAGCGATAATCCCCGTGCATCTTTATGGCGCTTGTGCGGATATGGATGGTATTTTGAAGCTGGCGCGGAAATATAGATTAAAAGTGATTGAAGACGCTGCCCAGGCTTTTGGCGCCGAGCATAAAGGCAGAAAAGCCGGTATACTTGGCGATTGCGGGTCAGTAAGTTTCTATCCGGGTAAGAATTTAGGCGCTTTTGGCGACGCGGGCATGATTTTGACCAATAATCGAAACCTGGCAATGAAGCTTAAGGTTTTGCGTAATCAGGGCAATGCCAACAGGTATTTTCATATACTGCTTGGCCGGAATAACCGGATGGACACGCTTCAGGCGGTTGTATTGGATGTCAAACTTAAATACCTAGATGGATGGAATCAACAGAGGCGTCAGGTT
>JBAZNG010000018.1:0-18341 GCA_041649385.1 Candidatus Omnitrophota bacterium
CTCGCGTTTCTGGCCGCTGGATGAGTATACTCCCGGCAGGGGCCAGCCTAGTTTTGATAAACAGTTCGTGCGTGATTATTTAGAAAGCCTGGATTGGGATAAAACTCCTCCTGCGCCTGGCCTGCCGGAAGAGATCATCTCTAAAACAACCCAAAAGTACCTGGAAGCTTACCAGAAACTTACCGGAAGGAAACTGCCGTAAAATTGAGAAAATTCAAGAGCCTGCTTTCTTTAATATTAAGGATTTTAGTCAGCGGGATACTTTTAGTTTTATTATTCAAACTTAACCGTATTGACCTGCGCGACCTGTTAAATGACGTAAAAGGCGCAAATAAGCTGTTTTTGTCGCTGGGTTTCTTAACTTTCTTGGTTACCTACTTTCTTGGTTTTTTACGCTGGCAGATGCTGCTTAAGGCGGCGGGTATCAATGCCTCGGCCAAGAAACTGATCACTGCTTTCTCCGGGGGGATTTTTTTTAGTATCTTTTTGCCTTCTACGATCGGCGGCGACATTGTCCGTACAGCGGACCTGGCGGAGCATACTAAAAAAGCCAAAGAAGTCATTGCTACGGTTTTTCTTGACCGTTTGAGCGGCTATATTGGCCTGGTGATCGTCATTCTACCTGCCTTCTTATTGGGCGGCGAGCTTGTGCGTGATAAATTTGTCCTTCTATCACTGGCGGCTATCGTCGGCTTATTGTTTTTGGTATTATTGGTTTTGTTTAATAGTTTTATCTATGCCAGGATAACTTCCTTTTTGGCATCTCCGGGCGCAGGAAAGATCAAGGAGGCGCTTAAGAATCTTCATCACGAGATCCATATTTTCCGGCACCGCAAGAAACTGATCCTGCATAACCTGATCTTGTCTTTTTTTATCCAGCTTATTTATCCCTTAAGTGTTTATTTTATCGGCCTTGCTTTAGGTGTCCGGGTTAGCCTTATCTATTATTTTATCTTTCTGCCGATCATCGGCGCGGTTACGCTTCTACCTATCGCTATCGGCGGTTTAGGGCTTAGGGAATACCTCTTTGTGATCTATTTCGCTAAAGCGGCGGTGGCAAAACAACTGGCCGTGGCAATGTCGCTTTTATCTTTTTCTTTCATTGTGCTCTACGGGGCAATAGGAGGACTGATCTATGTCCTTACTGTACATCATCGACGCGTACAACATCATTAACCATCCGGCTTTTAGCTTTGAGAAAAACTCTCCCAATATCCAGCGCGCACTCCTTAATTTTATCCAGAAACGCAGGTTGACCGGCAGCCCAAAAAACAAGATCATCCTGGTTTTTGACGGTTATCCTCCTGATGGAGAGAGTTTTCCCCAGGATAACCAGGCGTTGTTCGTTTTTTCCAGGGTGATCAGCGCTGATCAGAAGATCGAGAAGCTTGTGGCTGAATCAGCGGCGAGAAAGAATATTATAGTGGTTACTGATGACCGGCAGGTGCAGTTTATGGCCCGGTCCCTGCATGCAAATACTTGCGCTGTTGCGCAATTCAGCGGACAAAAGAAAACCGGGCGCTTGATCCAGAAAGAGAGAGATGCTCTTGAAACAAAGGTTTCTTTTTCTGACGCGCAGAAGATCAATGCTGAACTTAAAGAAAAATGGCTAAAGTAGGCCAACCAGGGAAAAACTATATTAAATTTCTGGGGACTGCCGGAGCGCGCTTTGTGATGATCAACCAATTGCGTTCATCAGCAGGTTTATGGCTTGATTGCGCCGGCACAAAAGTGCTTATTGATCCCGGGCCAGGCAGTATCGTGCGTTGCGCAAAAAGCAGGCCGAAACTCGATCCGAGACAGCTGGATGCGATCATCCTGACGCACCGCCACCTTGACCATGCCAACGATATTAACGTGATGATTGAGGCAATGACAGGAGGAGGTTTTAAGAAAAAAGGGAAAGTCTTCTGCCCCGAAGACGCGGTAAATGACGACCCGATTATTCTTAAGCATGCGCTGGCTTTGCCTGAAGAAATATGCCTGATCCAGGAGAAGCGGCAATACCGTGTAAATGATTTTGTTTTTACCACTTCCATGCGCCACGTCCACCCCTGCCAGACCTTCGGCTTGAAATTCAGCGTGAATAATACCAGTGTCGGGTTGATCTCCGATACGGCTTATTTCGATAAACTGGCAGAGTTTTATAAAACGGACATTTTGATTATTGCGGTAGTCCTTCTTGAGAAACGTCCGGGGATATCCCATCTTTGCCTGGATGAGGCAGCAGAGATTATTAAAGAGGCCTCTCCGAAGAAAGCCATCCTTACGCATTTTGGCATGAGTATGCTTCAAGCTAAACCACAGATAAAAGCGGCTCAGCTTTCTGACAAACTCGGTATAGAGGTGGTTGCTGCCACTGACGGGATGCAGGTTGATCTGGGGATAAATCTGGCTTGACATAACCGCATAAACATGGTAAATTAAACCCTGTTGTTCTTAAAAAAGGAGGGAGTATGAGTAGCTGGCAAGTTGTGTTGTTGGAACCTGCTAGGACTGTTCTTTCTCAGATCAGTCAGTTCTTGGTAAGCCTGTTACTGGTGATTGTTATACTTATCATCGGTTGGTTGATCTCCAAAGTAATCAGGACAATCGTGACGAAAGCCCTGAAGCTTGTTAAACTGGATAGCATCAGTGAGCGTATTGAATTGGCCAATTTGCTTGAAAAAGGCGGTATAAACCTCACGCTTTCTGAATTAATTGGCGCGCTTTGTTATTGGATCGGTATTTTAGTCACTTTCATGGTGGCAATCAATGCCGTGGGGCTGACGATCGCCGCGGAGTTATTGAATAAAGTCGTGCTTTATATACCTAATATCATTGCCGCTATGTTTATTTTGATACTGGGTATGTTTGCCGCTACTTTGTTAAAAGGTATCGTTCAGACAGCAGCAAATAATGCCGGCCTTTCCCAGGGCAAGATACTTAGCCAGATAGTCGAAGGGATCGTGCTTGCTTTTGTTATTTTTGTAGGTTTAGAGCAGCTTAAGATCGGTATCAGCCTTACGGGCTTGACCTTATCCATCATCCTGGGTTCTATAGGTTTAGGGTGCGCTTTGGCCTTCGGCCTGGGCTGTAAGGATATTGCCGGTAAGTTTGTCTCGGAGATTATTGAGAAATCAAAAAAGAAATAATGCAGTTTGTTGTTAAATAGAATAGGCCCCGCATTCATTAAAAAGTGCGGGGCTTATTTTTTTTGTGCAAGGCCAAAACCATGAAAATACTTTCCGCCTTCTCTAAAAAAGATGAGGTTTTGCCGCTTATTGATGCAGGCGCCGATGAGCTTTATTGCGGCATAGTGCCTTATGCCTGGGAAGCCAAATACAGCGTTTTTGATACTTTAAACAGGAGAGAAGGATATGGGGCGAATTTTTCCTCTTTTAATGATTTATCGGCTGCAGTCCGGTCAGCGCATAATAGGGAAGTCCCGGTATTTATCACAATGAACGGCCTGTATACGCCGGGCCAGTATCCTTTGATCAGGAGAATAATCCACAGTATAGAGCTTTCCGGGGCAGATGGCCTGATCATTGCCGATATAGGTTTATTATTAAGTTTAAGGAAATGGGGTTTTCGCGGCCAGGTTCATATGGGCACAGGCGGCACTACTTTTAACTCCCAGACAGCTTTATTTTATAAGCAGCTCGGCGCCTGCCGGATAATACTGGATCGGCAATTGACTGTTGGGGAGATCAAGGATATTGCCAGGAGATCTGCGGCCAAAGTTGACCTTGAAGTTTTTATTTTGAACACACTTTGCAGCAATGTGGACGGTTTTTGCACTTTTTACCATGGCTTGCCTGTGGCAAGCAGCCAGGTCAATGCGCTTAACCGTAAAAATATGAAGGTGAGGTTTTTTAAATCCTATGATCCTGATTACCAGGGGCATGGCTGCAGCCTTAATTTTTCTAAAGAGGTATTTGATCTTAATGGCAAGAAATTAAAATCCGTTGCTCTCAAGAAAGCCTTTTTGCAGGGTGATATCCATAAATCTTGCGGCGTTTGCGCTCTTTTTGATTTCAATAAGATGAAGATCAAGGCGCTTAAGATAGTAGAAAGGGGAGCGCCCCTGGAATCCAAACTGCGGGATACGCGTTTTGTCAGGCAGGCCGTAGATGTATTAAAGAAAAAAAGGAGTTTATCGCGCGGTGATTTTATATCTGCGATGCGCTCGCTTTATTGCCAGACGTATGGTTTTAAAGCTTGCTCAGGTTTTTCCTGTTATTATCCTTCTGTTTTCGCCAAAGAGGGAGGCAAATAGATGATTGAGAAAGCGATTTTTATCACTGGCCTCAAAGGCCTGAAATATGTAACTAGAGGTTTCAACCGCCTGTATTTTGGCAATGAGTTTTGTGAAAAGCGCATCCCCAAGCTGGAAGAACTTAAAAAAGCGCTTCGCTATTGCCGCAAACACAAGCTTTTATTTTCGTTAGTTACGCCCTATGTGACCGATAAAGGTTTAAGCAGGTTAAGTAAGCTGCTTGACTGGTTGGTGAATGCCAGGCCCGGGACTGAAGTCATTGTTAACGATTACGGCCTGTTGAACCTGATCAATAAGAAGTACATCCTGATCAAACCTGTATTAGGCAGATTATTGACTAAACAGAAACGCGATCCGCGCATAGCTGATTTGATCAACACTCAGCCCGAAAAGCATACTTTTTTTAAAAAAGGAAATGAGTATTACATCGTATTTTCTAAGAAAATACCGCAAGAGCTTAGCGGTTATTTCAGGGAGGCAAATATAAATCTGCCTGTTATCCGCAGTTTCTTAAAGAAGTACCGCATTGATAGGGCAGAGGTTGATAACCTTTTGCAGGGGATCAAACTGGATATCCCGGAAAATGATCTGTTTGTTTCTCTTTATTTTCCTTATGGGTATATTACGACCACGCGCTTATGTTCAGCAAACCCGATGCGCAAGGAGGAAAAATTTGCCTGTAGGATATCTTCCTGCGAGAGATCATGTTTGCGCTATATGGAGAAGTTAAAGAATAAATATATGCCTGTACTCTATAAGAAAGGCAATACTTTGTTTTTTAAGAATACACGCATTCCGAGCCGTAAAAAACTTATTGCCGCAGGTATCAACAGGATAGTTTACCAGCCCAAAATCCCGCTTTAACAGGGAACAAATCCAGGCAACATATTAATTGACAAAAGGTAGCGGTATGTTAAACTTGTTATGAGCATATGCTCATAATCAGGAGGTTATCGTGCGGCCAAAAAAGATCCGCTGGATAAAATGTAACCCGAAGGAGAGATGTTTTAAGCCCTTATGCAAGCCATTAGATAAGCTTGATGATGTCTATTTGACGCTTGATGAATTTGAGGCTATCCGGCTTGCCTGTCTTGAAGGCCTTAAACATGTTGATGCCGCCAGGAAACTTAAGATCTCCCGGCCGACATTCTCCAGGATAATCGTTTCTGCCCATAAGAAGATCGCGGATGGCCTGGTAAATATTAAAGCGATCAGGATAGAAGGCGGTTGTTGTAGGATTACGAGAAGGAGCATCTAATGAAAGACTGGAAAAAGTTTCTTTATATTCTAGCCGCATTTTTGGCGTGTTTTTACCTGCCGGTTGAGAATTTACGTTTTACTAATGCCATTTTCGAGGCTTTGGCACTTGTTAAGTGGTATGCGCGGGAACACGTACTTTTATGCCTTGTTCCGGCATTTTTTATCGCTGGCGCGATATCGGTTTTTGTCAGCCAGGCATCAGTAATGAAGTATTTCGGGGCCAAGGCAAATAAATTCCTTTCCTATAGCGTAGCATCTGTGTCTGGGGCGATACTCGCTGTATGCTCTTGCACTGTTTTACCGCTCTTTTCTGGAATATATAAACGCGGAGCTGGCCTTGGTCCAGCGGTTGCTTTCCTGTATTCAGGGCCTGCGATAAACGTTTTGGCAATTATTCTAACGGCGCGGATACTTGGTTGGCAATTAGGCCTGGCAAGAGCGACAGGTGCGGTTATCTTCAGTATTGTTATTGGATTGCTTATGCATTTAATCTTTCTTAAGGAGGAGCGCGCTCGCCATGCGAGCGGAGATCTAAAGTTTGGCGAGGTTAAAGCGTCTCGTCCGCTATGGAAAGATATTATTTATTTTTTCTCTATGGTCGCTATACTTGTTTTTGCCAACTGGGGCAAGCCTTTAGAAGGAGATGCAGGGATTTGGAGTTTAATTTATGCTTCCAAATGGTGGATTACAGGATTTTTCTTAACAGTTTTAGGATTTTCTCTTCTTAGGTGGTTCAAAAAGGATGAACTAAAGGAATGGACCGGAGCTACCTGGAGTTTTGCGCTTCAGATATTACCGCTTCTTTTGGGCGGTGTGCTTGTATCGGGATTTCTTTTAGGCAGGGTTGGCCAGGAAGGGGTTATCCCTTCTAGGTTTGTTGAGATGTTAGTGGGCGGGAACTCCTTGCGGGCGAATTTCTTTTCTTCGATCATAGCGGCTTTCATGTATTTTGCCACGCTTACCGAGGTACCTATTCTACAAGGATTGATTGGATCTGGCATGGGCAAAGGGCCTGCCTTGGCGTTACTTTTAGCTGGGCCTGCGTTGAGTCTGCCGAGTATGTTGGTTATTCGGGGTATTATAGGCACTAAGAAAACCGCTGTATATGTGGCTTTGGTTGTGGTGATAGCGACTATAAGCGGTATGATTTTTGGGATGATAGTTAAGTAAATGGGAAAATATGTATAGAGAAAATAATAAAGAAAGCCGGTTGATAATATCCGCAGGGTTTAATTTAGCTACTACCTTAGTCCAGATCATCGGAGGCATCCTTTCAGGAAGCCTTTCACTGATCTCTGACGCTTTGCATAATTTAAGCGATACCTTGGCTTTGGTGATCAGTTTCTTTGCGCTGCGCCTTACTAAACGAAAAAACACTGAAGCCCAGACTTTTGGTTATAAGCGTGCTGAGATCTTAGCAGCACTTTTTAACGCTTGCGCTTTAGTAGTAGTTTCGCTGTTCCTATTCAAAGAGGCCTTTTTTAGATTTTCTCATCCGCATCCGATAAACAGTGTACTTATGTTGTCTGTGGCTCTAGTTGGATTAATTGCCAACATTGTTTCCGTATTCCTTCTTAAAGCGCATGCGCATGAGGATTTGAATATACGGGCAGCATATGTGCATCTTTTTTCTGATTTTCTTTCTTCTATTGCGGTAATTATTGGCGCTTTGGCGATTCTTATCTCCAAAGCGTATTGGATTGATCCGCTTTTGACAATTCTTATCGGCATCTATGTATTAAGAGAAGGATATAAAATTATTGAAGAAAGTACGCACATTCTTATGCAGCATGTTCCCAAAGGGGTCAATTTAAAGGAAATCCAGGCGCGGATCGAAGGCTTTGATGGAGTTAAAGATATCCATCATGCGCATCTATGGGCAGTGACTGAGCGGGATATTCATTTTGAGGCGCATATCAATGTATCAGGCGATATGCCGGTAAGCGAAACCTGCCTTTTAGTAAAGCAAGTTGAAAAAGCGCTTAAAGAACATTTTGCCATTACACATGTAACTTTGCAGATTGAGTTTAATTCGTGTAAAGGAGTGCCTCTAGTTAAGGCATAAAATATGGAGAGGAATATAGTAAAGAGATGAAAAGCAAAGCAAAAGAAATTAAAAAAATCGTTAGAGAGGGTTATGCCAAGGCAATCGCGCAGGATACTTCTTGCTGTTCTGCGAGTTCTTGTTGTGGAAACACAAACAAAGCAAAAGATATAAGTAAAACGGTTGGATATAGCGATGCGGAAATGAACACCATTCCTGAGGGTGCGAATTTGGGTTTTGGATGCGGTAACCCGGTAGCCATCGCATCCTTAAAAGAAGGCGAAATAGTGATTGATTTAGGCAGCGGTGCAGGGTTTGACGCATTTCTGGCTTCTGCTAAAGTTGGTAAAACTGGCCACGTTATCGGTGTTGATATGACAGCGGAGATGATTGAAAAAGCTAAAACGAATGCCAGAAAAGGCAATTATACGAATGTAGAATTCAGGTTAGGGGAGATCGAGAATTTACCGGTTGATAGTAGCTCGGCCGATGTAATCATATCAAATTGCGTTATCAATCTTTCCCCTGATAAAGAACAAGTATTCAAGGAAGCTTTTAGGGTGCTAAAACCTGGCGGTAGGCTGATGGTTTCAGATTTGGTGCTTGTTAAAGACCTGCCGAAAGAGATTAAAGGCTCGATTGAGGCATATGTGGGTTGTTTAGCCGGAGCGATTAAGAAAGATGAATATCTAAAACTTATAACAATGGCAGGATTTAAGGATGTTAAGGTGATAAGTGAATCAAGTTATCCGGTGGATGCCATGTTTGATAACCTTGAGGGCGCTCAAGATGCGATAGTTAGTATAAAAGTTTCTGCTGTAAAACAATAATCGGAGGAGCATGATGAAAATAGAAATCTTAGGAGTTGGCTGTCCGAAGTGCAAACAGCTCACCGCAAATGCCGAAGCGGCAGTCAAGGAATTAAACATTCAAGCGGAGATTGGCAAGGTCACGGATATTGATAAGATTACTGAATATGGAGTGATGATGACGCCTGCTCTGGCGGTTGATGGCACAGTGGTTTCAGCAGGAAAAGTTTTGAGCAAAGACGAGATTAAAAAGATTATCTCAAAGTAGGAGGTATTTCAATGGCTGGCAATTGTATGTGTAATGAGGCTGGTGTTTTGATATTCCCGTGCTCCGGAGGATCGGATGTAGGAGAGCTGTCAGATAGAGTAGCTCGTAAGATGGCAAAGTGCGGGCAGGCGAAAATGTTTTGTCTGTCTGGTATCGGGGCACATATCCCTGGCATGATCGAATCCACAAAAGCGGCAAATAAATTGATCGCCATAGATGGTTGCCCGGTTGCCTGCTCAAAAAAGACGCTTGAGCATGCCGGTTTTAAAGTTATAGCGTTTAACCTTCAAGAGATGGGGTTTGAGAAGGGGAAAATTGAAATTAACGAGGAAACTATTGAAAGTATTGCCTCAAAAATATCGGGAGGAGAAGTTGAAGAAGCTACTACTAATAATTCTGGCGGTTGCTGCGGTAATTAGTCTAAATTTTGCAGCCTTTGCTGCTGAAAATAAACCGGCAGCTAAAGTTATAGCCTATTACTTTCACGGTACTTTTCGTTGCTATAGCTGCACGAATATGGAGAAATACTCAAGGGAGGCGATTGAGACGAGTTTCAAAGACGCGCTTGCTTCCGGCAGCTTAGAGTTTAAGGCGGTTAACGTAGAGGATAAAGGTAACGAGCATTTTGTGAATGATTATCAGCTTTATACAAAATCGCTCATTCTGTCCTTGGTTAAAGACGGTAAGGAGATTAAGCATAAGAACCTTGATAAAATCTGGGAGCATTCCCGTAATAAGCAGAAATTTATTGATTACGTGACTAGCGAAATAAGCAATTTTATGAAGGGCACTAAATAATGGGACTGTTAATTGCTTTTGGCTCGGCTTTATGGCTTGGGATATTGACTTCCATTAGCCCTTGCCCTTTGGCGACGAATATTGCGGCTGTCTCGTTTCTTTCAAAAAAGATAGCGCATCCTGCTTTGGTCTTTCTTTCGGGCCTTGCGTATACGCTTGGGAGGATGGTTTCGTATGCGGCATTGGGATGGATCATTATTAATTCGCTTTTGAGCGTTCCTCAGGTCGCCCAATTCCTGCAGAAATACGCAGGCAAAACATTAGGGCCCCTTTTGATCGTTACCGGGCTCATTTTGTTAGAGGTAATTACTCTTCGCCTTCCAGGTGTTGGGCTTTCACAAAAGCATCACAATAGACTTGCCGAAGCAGGGGCTCCGGGAGCATTTCTCTTGGGACTAATTTTTGCCTTGGCGTTCTGCCCGGTTTCAGCAGCCTTATTCTTCGGAAGCCTTATCCCTTTAGCGCTTAACAGTAAAGTTGGGACCTTATTGCCTTTTATTTATGGGGCAGGAACAGGCCTTCCTGTCTTGATATTCGTTATTGCGATCGCTCTGGGCGTTACTTCGATGAGCCACTGGTTTCATAAGATCACAAAGCTGGAATATTACACTCGCAAGGTCACTGGGGTGATTTTTATTACTGTTGGGTTGTATTACATGAACGCATATATTTTTAGATTATTTTGATGCCAGGGAGGTTATATGGAAGAGGCTGTTTTTCAGAAAAGAGGTTTAGGTTTCTTTGAGAAATATCTTACGCTTTGGGTTTTCGTATGTATTGGCTTAGGCGTATTGACCGACAAGGTCGCTCCGGGGGCGGCGAAATTACTTGACGGCCTTTCTATTTATATCAATGATGCCCCGGTTATTTCAATACCGATAGCAGTTTGTTTGTTTTTCATGATGTATCCTATTATGGTGAAGATTGATTTTGCGGAAGTTATCAAAGCGGGGAAATCACCTAAACCGGTATGGTTGACACTTTTTGTGAATTGGGCGGTTAAACCGTTTACTATGTATATTATAGCTTATTTTTTTCTGGGAATCCTGTTTAAAGGATTGATCGGGACAGATGCGGTGGATTTTGTCAAACTTCCTCCTGGGGCGGATTGGAGCGTGGGTTCTATTCATGGTGCGGGAACGGTTGTTATACATGAAGGCCTAAAAATGCTTCAGGTGCCGCTCTGGCGCAGTTACTTTGCCGGGTGTATCTTGCTTGGTATTGCTCCCTGCACAGCGATGGTTTTGGTATGGGGATTCCTGGCTAAAGGCAATGACGGACATACTTTGGTCATGGTTGCGATTAATTCGCTGACCATGCTTTTACTTTACGGAGTTTTAGGAGGATTCCTCCTAGGCGTTGGAAGGATGCCGGTCCCCTGGCAAGCCTTGTTACTATCCATTGTTATTTATGTGGCGCTGCCTCTTATAGCAGGGTATTTTTCTCGGAAGTGGATCGTAACGTTTAAAGGCATAGAGTGGTTTAATAAGAAGTTTCTTCACCTGTTGAGCCCTGTTTCAATCGTTGCACTTTTATTTACCCTGGTACTTTTGTTTTCATTTAAAGGAGAGATTATTCTTGCGCAACCGTTGACTATTCTTTGGATAGCTATCCCGCTTTTTATCCAAACCTGTTTGATTTTCGCGGCTACCTATTGGATGGCTAAGAAATTAAAGTTAAGCTATCAGGATGCCGCGCCTTCAGCAATGGTTGGAGCAAGCAACCATTTTGAAGTCGCCATTGCTACAGCGACTATGCTTTTTGGGATCTCATCAGGTGCGGCGCTGGCGACAGTTGTAGGCGTACTGATCGAAGTGCCGGTTATGTTGATGTTAGTAAAATTCTGTTTGCGGACTCAGGGCTGGTTTAGCCGCCAAAACGCTTAAGAACAATAATCAAAACCAGTTTCTATTTTTGAGGTGGTATTTTCTAATAAATGATAACTAAGTCATAGCTGGATTAGTATATCTTCTATATGGTATAATAAAATCATACAGGGGGATTTTGTATAATGATGAGAAAATGCAATAATTGCGGGCAAAAAGAGCATTGCCGGGATTCATTTATATCATGGTTGTTTTTTCTCGTCGGGTTGATCGCGACAGTCGCCATCCGTATAGTAATGGTATTAGATGCTTACCATCCTATTTATGGGAAGATTGCCTGGTATATAGGCGTCGCGGGATTTTTTATTTTTTTTGTTTATAAATTTAAGGTAGATATTGCCCGCTCCCGGCTGATCCAGAAAGAACAACTTGCTGATAAATTACAGAATAAAGCCAGCCTTGAAGATAAAGATTACCGCCTTTTAAGTTCAATACTCTGCAGCCTGTCTTCCAGGAAGGATTTAATTAACTATTTGTTTATTTTTGTTTCATCAATGTTGGCGCTTTTGATCGCGGTGTATATCGATATATTCAGAAGGTAGCAAGTTGCGTTAAGAATACAACTCTTCAAAAGCTGCCTGGCGTTATCATCAGCGTTTCTGCCATATCAGCTATATTCTGGTTAAATCAATGGATTTCTGTGAAAATTGTGGTAAAATAACTTTTATAAAAGTATGATCTATACGAAATAACTTAATTTAAAGGCCTGGCAGGCAGTTTGTTCCAGGGGCTTAATTAGGTGGTCGGGCCGCCTTGCATAAAGCAAGATGGTTTCTTATTTTATGAACTAGCTAAAAGGAAAAAATGAGAAGAATATTGCTATTCATCCTGCCGATATTAATCGTTATTACCGCGGCGTTTACGATATTCGGTTACTTTCAGGTGCGCTTTGAAGAAGATAAACTGCTTGATGACCTGAAGCGTAAATCCACGCATATTGCCGAGAGTATGGAGTTATCGGCGCGGGCTGTTTTTACCTCAAAGGACATGAGAAATGCCAACTATCTGGTAGAAAAATTTGAAACGCGCGAAAGGCTGCAGGGTTGTGTGCTCTATGACAAAGATGGGAATATAATCGCCATTACCAAACGTTTTAGTGACTGGAAGGAAAAGGATAAGCCTTACCTGGCCGGTTTATTATTAAACAAAACTTCCCGGGGCGAGCTGGAGAAATTCAAGGATTATACTGTTTACAGTTTTATCCTGCCCATAACTGATGAAGAAGGCCAGCTTTTGGGGTTGGTTGAGGTTATATATGATACGTCATTTGTGCTCACGCGTTTAACGGAGATATGGAAAAGGATCAGCGCGACTTTGGTTATCCTGGTAGCGATAATATTTATTATTGCATTTTTTATCCACCAGCATATTTTTGCTTTGCCTGTTAAACGCCTGACAGAATGGTTTACTCATTTCCAGAGAGGCGATACGGATGAAGCGCATCCGATCAAGGAGCGGGGAGAGTTAGGAAAACTGGCTGGTGAAGTTGAGCAGGTCGCCTTGAGCCTGCGTATCGCACGCAGGACGGTTTCTGATGAAGCGAGTGCGCGCCTGCAGAAAGAAGACAGGTGGACGGAGTCCAAATTAAGGGATCTTACACATGCTAAACTGGGAGATGACGCTTTGTTCGTGGTCTCAAACCGTGAGCCTTATATGCACGTGGTTGACGATGCTACCGGAGTAGTAAGATGCATCCGGCCGGCAAGCGGCGTTGTCACCGCTATCCATCCTATTCTTTGCGCTTGCGGCGGCACATGGGTAGCGCACGGCGCTGGAAACGCTGATAGAAAATTTGTAAACTCCAAAAATAAACTTGGAGTTCCTCCGGAGGATAACCGTTATATCCTTAAGAGGGTGTGGCTTAACAAGGAGGAGGAAGCAGGCTATTATTACGGTTTCTCCAATGAAGGCTTATGGCCTTTATGCCATAATACCCATACGCGCCCGATATTCAGGGAATCTGACTGGCATATGTATAAAGAGGTAAACCAGAAATTCGCCGATAGCCTTTTGAGTGAATTACCGGTAAGCAGCCCGTTCATATTTGTTCAGGATTATCATTTTACCCTTCTGCCTAAAATGATCAAAGAGAAGCGCCCGGACGCAAAGATCGCGCTATTTTGGCACATACCCTGGCCTACGCCGGAGGCTTTCATGATCTGTCCATACCAGAATGAAATACTGGAAGGGATGCTGGCTTGCGACCTGATCGGGTTCCATGTCCAGAACCACTGCAATAATTTCCTTGATACCGCAAACCGGCTGCTTGAATCGCGCGTAGATACCGAGAAATTCAGTATTGTGCGTTCCGGGAAAGAGACTTTTATCAGGGCTTTCCCGATAAGCGTTGATGCGCAGATAGGAGATGGTTCATTCAAAGTAGATCCTGCGCGGCAGGTAGATAAGATCAGGAAGGAACTGGAGCTGAAGAATGAGATCATTGCCGTGGGGGTGGACAGGATCGATTATACTAAAGGCATAGTAGAAAGGATCCTGGCGATAGACAGGTTCCTGGAGAAATACCCGGAGTACAAGAAAAAGTTCGTTTTTATACAGCTGGCCGCGCCAAGCCGTACACATATCAAACGCTACCATGATTTAATCGGGGAAATTGACGAATTGGTTGAAAAGATCAACTGGAAACATATTGAGGGTGATTGGAAGCCTATAATCTATCTTAAAAAACATTTTTCGCAGGATGACATACAGCCTTATTACAAGCTTGCGGATATCTGCATTGTCAGTTCATTGCATGACGGGATGAACCTGGTGGCTAAAGAATACATTGCGCAGAAAGATGACCTTAATGGGATGCTTATTTTAAGCCAATTTACCGGAGCAGCGCGCGAGCTTACCGATGCGGTAATGATTAATCCGTATTCCACGGAAGAATTTGCCGATAGCATAAAATTCGCTATCCAGATGCCTGAGGAAGAAAAATGCAGGAGAATGGAAAATATGCGGGAGGTGGTAGCAGAAAATAATATTTTCCGTTGGGCAGCTAATATTATTACCGATATGGTTTCTTTAAAAACTTAACTTGTAAAATAATCGAGAATAAGTTGGGGTTGGTTATTTTGATTAGTTTATGCGTTATAACGCTTTCGCTGATTCCAAAAAAGGCTGCATAAGCGTTACAAACAGGAAAATATCAATATTTCCTATTCAATAAAGGCAGTTAATTACGGCCAGGAGGAAGCTGCTTAATTGCACAATGCGGTATCTTTTTAAAGACTCAAATAAGGTATTCAAGGAAGCAAAGGGCAAGTATTTATCTTTGTTTCTTGATTGTGATGGGACATTGGCGCCCATTGTCGATACTCCGGATAAGGCGGTGATCCCGCGCCGCACAAAAGATCTGATTATAGCGCTTTCGCGTAAAAATAATTGCAGTGTCGCGGTGATCAGCGGAAGATCGCTGGCGGATATCAAGAAAAAATGCGGCATCAGGGGGATTATCTATTCAGGCAATCACGGTTTTCAGATATCAGGGCCGAAGTTAAGATTTACTCGTTCGCTTGCTGCCAGCTATAAGAAAATATTGCGCGGCATTAAATCTATCCTTAAGCAGAGGCTTTCCGGTATAAAAGGCGTCTTGATAGAGGATAAAGGCGTATGCCTTGCTCTGCATTTCAGGCTTGCCAGCAGGGATTCCTTACCTTTTATTAACTCTGTTTTCCGCCAGGCCACTGCTTTCTTTACCGCAGAAAACAAGATTATAGTCAAAGCAGGCAAGAAGGTCATGGAAGTTGCGCCTGCGGATGGCTGGGGCAAGGGTAAGATCGTCCTTTGGATCATGGCAAAGCAGCGGAGCGCTTTAAAAGAAAAAAAGATTATGCCTGTTTATATCGGCGATGACCTGACTGATGAGGATGCCTTTAAGGCGCTTAAAGGCAGGGGCGTGACTATATTTGTTGGTAAGCCAGGCAGTTCCGGGGCAGATTATTATTTAAGAGGAACGCGCGAAGTAGCCAGGTTTTTGCGCTTAATATCGGGTTTAAAATAACGATGAGTGAATTAGTAAAAGCTAATCAGCCGTTCAGGTTCTATACGAGGCTTCACCTTTCGGAGCTGACCGGTTTAAGAGCGACGACTTTGGGCCAATTATTGGAGTTTATCAAAGTCGTCCCCGGCTCATGCATTTATCACCATACGCATAAATTCCTCCAGCAGCATCAATATTTCTCCCCCGAGCCGCCAAATGATTTTGCTTTTTGGGTAAGTGAAGTCCTTGGCGAAGATGAGCTTGGTGAAAGGCTGGCGAGCATTGATACTGTGCAATACACCACGATACGCCAACTCAGGGAGAAGATCATTTCTACCATTGACACATATCTTAAAGTCAATAAATTGGCTAACCTGAAATTCGCGCGCATAGGCGAAGAGTTTCACTTCATTAAATCCGTCAGTTTCGTGCTTCCTACGCATTATCTTGTTTACGATTTGAAGGAATTCGCGGAGATCCTCGGAAAAGTGACTATTGATTCCATATATTTCCATGTTTTTGAGGCACGGTTAAGGCTTGAGCGGATAAATAATGATTTTTCGAACTGGATCGAAAGCTCTCTGGGAGACAAGAAACTGGCAGATATGCTTGCGCATCTTGATCCCTACACACAAACGCTGGAAGGGTTAAGAAAGTCATTGATACAGATGGTGGAAACCAGGATAAAGGATTGATATGGCACAATTAAGTGAATACGCGCCTATTGTCGGGCAATCGGTTATTGACGACCTACGGCTTCTTTCGGAAAAGCTTAAAGGCAAAGTTGTCCAGCATATCAACTCTACTGCTGTCGGCGGCGGAGTGGCGGAGATCTTAAACCGCATGGTGCCTTTATTGAAAGAGCTTGGGATAGATGCCCGCTGGGACCTGATCAAAGGAGGCGAACGTTTCTTTGAAGTCACCAAAAAGTTCCATAACGCTTTGCACGGAAGGCCTGATAAGATCTCGCAAGATGATTTTCAGGCTTTTATGGAAACAAGTTCAAAGAATATTGAAGAGATGAATATTTGTGGCGATATCGTGTTTGTGCATGATCCCCAGCCGATCGCGCTTATCAAGAAGCGGGCTGATAACAAGTGGCTTTGGCGCTGCCACATCGATGTATCAAGCCCGAATAAAAAAGTATGGGACTTCCTGATGGATTTTATCGTCCATTATGATTCCGCGGTTTTTTCCGCGCCATCATTTTCCCAGAAGCTGCCGATCCGGCAATTTTTGATCCCGCCTTCGATAGACCCTTTAAGCGATAAAAACAGGGAATTAACCAAGCAGGAGATCGATGCTGTCCTGGAGAAGTATGCTATACCTCAAGACAAGCCGATGATCACGCAGGTTTCCCGCTTTGACCGTTTGAAAGACCCTTTGGGCGTCATTGAAACCTACCAAAAAGTGAAACATTATATTGATTGCCGCCTGATCCTTGCCGGTGGGACTGCTACTGATGACCCGGAAGGCATACAGGTGCTTAGCGAGGTCCAGGAAAAGGCAAAAGAGGACAAGGATATACACGTCCTTCTTTTACCGCAGAACGACCTGGAAGTAAATGCGCTGCAAAGGGCGTCAACGATCATAATGCAAAAGTCCCTGAAGGAGGGATTTGGTTTAACCGTTGCTGAAGCACTCTGGAAAGCAAAACCTGTGGTTGCCTCAAATGTCGGAGGCATACCTCTGCAGATCAAGCATAAATATTCCGGGTTACTCTGCCATTCAGTTGATGGCGCGGCTTTTGCGCTTAAGCAGATGTTGAACAGCCCGGAATACGCAAAAAGACTTGGTGAAAACGGCCGCGAACATATCAGGAATAATTTCCTGCTTACCCGCCATTTAAGGGATTATATGCTTTTATTCCTTTCGCTTTATCATGGCGAGGACCTGGTTTATCTGTAGCTATCATCTGTTATGAAGAAAGGTTCAGCAATAAAAACAGTATTCATTCGCACATTCGGTTGCCAGATGAATATGCGCGATTCCGAGATGATTTGCGGCCTGCTGCAGAAGGCAGGCTACGCTATCTGCGATCATCCGGACAAGGCGGATGTGATCATCGTAAATACCTGTTCTGTGCGCCAGCATGCTGAAGACAGGGTGTGGAGCCAGATCGGCGCGTATAAAAGCGGAAAGATAATCGGCTTGGTTGGCTGCATGGCGCAGCATCATAAAGACAGCGCTTTTAACCGTTGTCCGAATATAAGCTTTGTTATCGGCCCCCAGGATATCCAAAGGATACCTGAAACGATCGCTAAATTAATATCAGAGAAGTTCTTTGAGCGTAAGATCTGGGAGACGGATAGCCCCGCCCGCCCGGAGACAGTTTATCATACGGGTTTTTATGATGATAAGAAGCATGCTTCTGTGGTTATTTCTGAAGGATGTTCCAACTTTTGCACCTACTGCATTGTTCCTTATGTCAGGGGGCCGCTACGCCACCGCCGGCTTAAGGATATAATCACAGAAATAAAAGAGGCGTTGGATAAAGGATTGGATTCAATTACGCTTTTGGGCCAGAATGTCAACGCCTATAATGATGGTAGCGATGATTTCCTGAAATTACTGAAAAAAGTTGACAATTTGCCTAGTTTGCGCGAATTTGATTTTCTTACCAGCCATCCAAAAGACACTAAGAAAGGCCTTTTTTCCCTGATCAATGACCTGGGAAAGCTTAAGAGGCGCCTGCACTTACCGGTTCAATCAGGCTCAGACAGGATCTTGAAGCTGATGAAGCGCGGTTATAACAGAAAATTTTACTCTGATTTAGTTTCCGAATATCGTAAAGTAGTTAAGGGTGGCATATTGACCACGGATATCATTGTGGGGTTTCCTTCGGAAAACGCGGAAGATTTCCAGGAGACGTATTCTTTAGTTAAAGACACTGGTTTTAATTCAGCTTTTATCTTTAAGTATTCTCCGCGTTCTGCCACAGAAGCTTTTAGAATGGCTGATAGCGTAAGTAAAAAAGAAAAAGAAGAAAGGCATAGAATGGTCCTGGAGTTACAGCAGGATATCTCTGGA
>JBAZNG010000019.1:0-17841 GCA_041649385.1 Candidatus Omnitrophota bacterium
TGGTCATGAGCAGCTGAAAAATGCCGAGATTGATACTATCGGGGCGCTGATCAAGACGGTAGAAGCCAAGGACCTTTATACGCGCGGCCATTCCGAACGGGTGACAAAAATAGCTTTGGATATCGCAAAAGAGATGCATTTAAGTAAAGAGCAGATCAATACGATCAGCCGGGCAAGCATCCTGCATGATATCGGCAAGATCGGCTTAAGCGACGCGGTATTGAACAAGAAGGAAAAACTTACGGATGAGGAGTTTGAAATGATCAAGAAACATCCGGATAACGCCGCGGGGATCTTAGAGCCATTAAAGTTCCTGAATACGGAAAAGGATATCATCGTGCAGCACCATGAGCGATATGATGGTAAAGGTTATCCTAAGGGCTTAAAAGCCGCGGATATCAGTTTTGAGGCGATGATCATCTCTGTTGCCGACGCGTTTGACGCGATGAACTCTAAAAGGGCGTACCGCGAGGCTTTAAGCAAAGATGTGATAATCTCGGAATTGGAAAAATCCCGCGGCACGCAGCATTCTCCGGCAGTGGTGAATGTTTTTCTGATGATGCTTAAAGATAACCCGCAGCTGTGGGAGAAGTAAATCAATATTGTTCAATTTTTCTTCCCTTGCAAAACCCCTGGATTTAAGCTAAAATACTACACACTATAAATAAATTTGGGCCATTAGCTCAATTGGCAGAGCAGGACACTCTTAATGTCAAGGTCGTAGGTTCGACTCCTACATGGCCCACCATTTCTTAAATAACCTAAAATATGCTGGATATAAAATTTATCCGCGAAAATCAGGATCTGGTAAAACAGGCGATCAAAAAACGCGCTCTTAAGATCGACCTGGACGGCTTGATCCGTATCGACGATGCAAGGCGTAAAGCGCTTGCTGAAGTTGAGGAAAAACGCGCGCAGCGCAATGTTGCCAATGACCAGATCAGCGCCCTGCTTAAAGAGAAAAAAGACGCCAAATCCATAATCGCTTCCATGAAAGATATCTCTAACAGTATTAGCCTGTTAGAGTCACAGGTCAAAGAGCAGGATGGTTTGTTGAACAGCCTGCTATTGACTATCCCCAATATCCCGCATGAATCTTTGCCTGTCGGCGACCTAAGCAATAATAAAGTCGTGCGCTCCTGGGGTAAGCCTAAAAAATTTGATTTTACTCCCCAAAGCCATATCCAGCTCTGTCAGGACCTGGATATTGTTGATTTTAACCGTGCGACAAAGATCACCGGTTCAAACTTTATACTTTTTAAAGGTTTTGGCGCCCGGCTTGAGCGGGCTTTGATCAATTTTATGCTTGACCTGCATACCAGTAAACACGGTTATATCGAAATATTCCCGCCTTTTCTGGTAAATCGCGCTTCTATGCTGGGCACAGGGCAATTACCCAAGCTGGAAGAGGATATGTATAAGTTAAAGGATGACGACCTGTTTTTGATCCCCACAGCGGAAGTGCCGGTAACTAATATGCACCGCGATGAGATATTGGAAGAGGATAAGTTACCGGTATGCTATACTGCATATACCGCTTGTTTCAGGAGGGAAGCCGGTTCTTACGGAAAAGACACTAAAGGCCTGATCCGCGTGCATGAGTTTGATAAGGTGGAGATGGTCAAATTCGTGAAGCCGGAAGATTCCTATGACCAACTGGAAAAATTGGTGGCTAATGCTGAAGAGGTCTTGCAGCTTTTGGATATTCCGTATAGGGTTTTGCTGCTTGCCACGCAGGACTTAAGTTTTTCAGCGAGCAAATGTTATGACCTGGAAGCTTATAGCCCGGGTATGGATAAGTGGCTTGAAGTTTCCAGCTGCAGCAACTTTGAGTCCTTCCAGGCGCGCAGGGCGAATATCAAATACCGCAGGAAAGACAATAAGAAGTTAGAGTTTGTGCATACTTTAAACGGTTCCGGCATCGCCTTGGCGCGCACGGTCGTGGCGATATTGGAGAATTACCAGCAAGCTGACGGCACTGTGCTAATCCCAAAAGTTTTGCAACCTTATTTTAATGGCCAAGAAAGAATTTCCCGGTAAACCATTCCCTAAAGCAAAAGAAGAGCCGGCGGTAGATAACTCCGGGTTGTTCGGGTCATTTACCAGTAAGTTCTCCGCTATCTACAGCAAGTCCTTTGGCGTGATTAAATTCATCCTCGGGGTGCTCTTGCTGCCTTTTGTTTTTTCCACCGTTGTTTCTTTCTTGAATGAATTCGGCCTGGTCACCAAACCCTTACAATCGGTATTTTACAACGGGCTGATCAGTTTTCTGGCAATCTATCTGTTTGTCTGGGAACCGGCGGCAATTTATAACCGCGGGCACAAGCTGCTTGAGCTGGTATTTAACTTTGTTAAACCCATGGTCAACGTGGCGCCGTTTTTATTGCCGGTCTATACGATCTTTATTTTTGTATTGTATGGCATATTGTCTTTTTTTATTACCTCTGATTGGCTGATCCACTATACGTTATTTTTGATCGGTTTTAGTATTATCCTGCACCTTGTTTTTTCAGCCAAAACCATCCGCTCAAAAAAAGGCGATTTTCTTAAGGCTAATTACATCTTTGGATTGTCATTTATTTTGATCTTGAACATCACACTGCTTGCCTTGGGTTTTAGCCTGGTTTTTAAAGAGTTCTCCTTCGTTAATTTCTGCAATATCGCCTTTTCCATAGCCAAGCATATTTTTTATGTTATTTTTAAGCAGCTATTCTTTGTCTAAATTGGAGGAGTGGCAGAGTGGTCGAATGCGGCGGTCTTGAAAACCGTTGAGGCCGTAAGGTCTCCGAGGGTTCGAATCCTTCCTCCTCCGCCAAAATTTTCAGAGAAAATTTTGGCGAGATCTCGCCCACCTCGCCAAAATTGTCTTACAATTTTGGCGGGTGAGGCGGATCCGCCATACGGTAAGATCAAAGATGTTTTATGTTTACGTACTTTTTAATGAAGCAAGAACGAGAACATATACAGGTGTTTCTGATGATGTTGACAAACGGCTAAAAGAACATAACTCAGGCAAGGTCAAATCATCGAGTCCATATCGGCCTTACAAAGTAATTCATACAGAACCATTTGTGACTTTAAGTGAAGCTCGGCAAAAAGAAAAATTCTATAAATCAACAACTGGCCGTAGAAGGCTGAAAAGGTTGTTGTTTCAGTGAGCCTTTCCGGTAAAAATATCCTGGAGAGTTGGCAGAGTGGTCGAATGCGGCGGTCTCGAAAACCGTTATCGTCGTAAGACGATCGGAGGTTCAAATCCTCCACTCTCCGAAATTTCCTGTTTGTCCTATCATGCAGAGTCAAAAAGCCCGCGCGATAAACATTGATTTAGAAAAGATTCACCGCTTGCGATCATTGTTGGATAATTCCGGTTATAATGCCGCTGCCGGTATCGCGGCAAGGTCGCCGGGCTTGAATATTGAGCGCTTGCCGGAAAGGTTAATGGTCTTCCTTAAGTTATTCCATTTAAACAAGAAGATAACCGGTGTTTGCGCTGCGCATGCTTTTGGGGAAAAGTTTCTTGCAGGGTTAGTGGAACTGGGCCTGGTAGTTTTAGATGGCCGCTATATCAGGCCGCTTTGCGCAATCAGGTGCATCAACGGTTATTATTTCATCTATGATTATGACGTAAGTTCCTGCGATTATGCCTATATGGGCGACGATACGGATATATTTGCGCGCTGCCTGCCTTTAAATCTCCACGCTAAGAAAGTTTTAGACCTTTGCACGGGTACAGGCGTGCAGGCTATCCTGTTGTCCCAGGGCGCCAGCCAGGTAGCGGCAGTAGATATTTCCGCCAGGGCCGTAAGTTTCGCGCGTTTTAACGCGGCGCTGAATAACTTAGGCAACAAGGTCAAGATAATGCGTGCAGACCTGTTTAGCCCGGTGAAAGGAAAGCAGTTTGACCTGATCGTTTCCAACCCTCCTTATATACCCATTCCCCGCGATTTGAATTTTCCTTTGGCTGCCAAAGGAGGGGAAGACGGCTTGCTTGTATTAAAAAGGCTGATTAACGGTATTAAGGCCCATCTGGCGAAAAACGGGCTTGGCCTGGTATTAGGCATAACGCCGGGCGGGCAGCGTGCGCCATTTATCTTTAACTTGCTTAAAAAAACGGCTAAAACCAGGCATCTGAATATTGATTTAATCCTTTTACAGTGCAAGCCTAAACAGGTGGAGGTGGATGTAAGGCCGTGTTTTCTTTTAGGTTATAATCAGAAGCCGCTTAGAGAGCTTAAGAAAGCGATGGCCGACCTATACGCGCGCTCAAAAGCCAGATACCTTTATACCTATCTTATCAGGTTAAGCCACGGCAAAGGCAGCGTTAACTTAATAGATCTTTGCGGCAAGTTTTATTGATCATAAAGCCATGAAAGTAGTATCGGGCTGACATTAAAATGGACTGATAGATTGTTTTGCGCGCGGAATGGTTGAATAAATCCCGGGTTATAGTATAATAAAAATTAACCTGGTTTGGCTTTTCTCCGCCTTTACCAGATTGCTCTATTGGTTTTTTGCCGGATAAAAATGTAAAAGGAGGGAAAATGAGGCTTAAGTTTGGATTCCTTTTATTCTTGTTTTTGTTTTTTTCTGCCGCAACCGCCCACGCTTCACTGAAAGGCTACACCTACCCTTATGATATCTCGCAGATAGAGTGGCAGATACTTAACTGGACCGCGGCTTTCCGCGGCACGACCACTCCCGGCGACCCCTTTACTTTAGAAAGGATGGAGTATGACCGGCCGTCACGTAAAGTAATGATCTATTTAAAAGGCAGCGCAGAATTTGCCAGCGAAGATAACCTGAAACAATCAGTGCAGGGCTGCACGTTGTTGTTCAAAGAGCGTTTCCCGGATTTTAACCCGGAGAGCGACCTGCGGGTGTTCTATAAACTTACTTCATCTGAAAGCCAGGACCTGATTTATAAAGAGTATAAAGAAGGTTCATTTAGCGATGCGCTCTCTGCGCCCGCGGCGGCAGGCACCCAATATCCCGGTAAGATGTAAGCTTTATGTTCATAGATAAACTTTTCTGCAAGCTTAAGAAACAATTCCTCTGTCCGATCTGCGGATACTCCGGCTGTTTCTTGACGATCAACCCCGAAACAGGCAGGAGATTGCACGCCCAATGCCCGCGTTGCGGCGCGCTTGAGAGGCACCGCATCCAATATCTTGTTTTTAAGAAAATTTCAGAGAATATGTTCACGCAGCGGATGAGCATGCTGCATTTTGCCCCGGAAGAGTGCCTGAAGAAAATATTTAAGGAAACTTTCGGTTTTTATGTTACCGCCGACCTGTACCCTGCGGATGTGGATAAAGAAGAGGATATCACAGGGCTGACTTTTAAAGATAATGCGTTTGATATTGTTTTCGCTTCGCATGTGCTGGAGCATGTTAAGGATGACCTGCGGGCTTTAGCGGAAGTAAGGCGCGTGCTTAAGCCCGGAGGCGTAGCGATACTGCCTGTGCCGATCATTGGTTTAAAGACCGTGGAGTATCCCGCGGCTAATAAGCATGAGAACCTGCATGTCCGCAGTACCGGAGAGGATTACTATGATAAATACAGTAATTATTTCTCAAAGGTAGAATTGTATAGAAGCCCGGATTTTGATGAGAAATACCAGCTTTACGTGTATGAGAACAGGAATAGAAAACGCAGGTCAGTGCCCTTAAGGCCGCTTGTGCCGGGTGAAAGGCATATAGATATAGTGCCTGTCTGTTTTAAGTAGCAAAAATGAGGGATAGATGAAAGAAAAGATACTTATCGTAGAAGACGAAAAAGATATTGTAAAGATGCTGGAGTATAACCTTAAGAAAGAAGGTTTTCAGGTTATTTCCAGCCGCGACGGCGAAGAAGCCCTGGATATGGCTGTGAGGGATAATCCTGACCTGGTGATATTGGACCTGATGTTGCCTGGCCTGGATGGTTTAGAAGTTTGTAAGATATTAAAGAAGGAGGCCAAGACCGCGCAGATCCCGATAATCATACTTACGGCTAAATCCCAGGAGTCGGATAAGGTCGTCGGGCTTGAGTTGGGCGCGGATGACTATGTCACAAAACCTTTTAGCCCCAGGGAACTGGTCGCCAGGATCAAGGCTGTCCTGCGCAGGGTACATGATAAGGACAAACTTCCGGAGGCATACAGGGCAGGTGACCTGGTTATTGATTTTGCCAGAATAACCGTTTCTGTCAAAGATAAACCTGTTGATTTGACTGCCAAAGAATTTGAGCTTTTGAAGACGCTTGTAAAAGCTAAAGGCAGAATGCTTTCCCGGGATTTTCTTCTGGATAATATCTGGGGATACGACCACGCCATGGAGATACAGACGCGCACAGTGGACGTGCATATCCGGACTTTGCGCAAGAAATTAAGAAGCGAAGCAAAACGCATTATCACGGTCAAGAATTACGGTTATCGTTTTGAATTAGAGGAGGATTAGTGATTTTCTTTAAAAGCCTTAAATTCAGGCTGTTGTTTTCATATGCCTTGATCGTTTTATTATCTTTGAGCCTGGCTTATTTCTTTTTAAGCAGGCGCTTAGAAGATAATTCTCTGCGCGAACTTAAAAGTTCCCTCACCAGCCAGGCCAGCTTGATCGAGAGCCACCTTTCATCAATGGATATTTCGCATGGCAACGCGCCAAAACTTGAATCCCTGGCCAAAGAGTTAAGCACCAGGGTAAAAGCGCGGATTACCGTGATCGACCCATCCGGCAATACCCTGGCGGAATCAACAAAATCACTGGCGCAGGCTTTAGAGATGGAGAATCACGCGGATCGCCCGGAAGTAAAAAAGGCTTTAGGCGGCTCAATAGGGGAGAACGTACGTTACTCCTCAACGCTTAAGACGAAAATGCTTTATCTGGCGATGCCGGTCAGATCCGGCAATAGGATAACCGGCGTGGTGCGCTTGGCCATGCCTTTAGACAGTGTTCGGCAGATGCTTTCCGGCGTCAGAAAAACGATCTATCTGAATATGTTTTTTGCTTTGATCATCGCTTTTCTCCTGGGTTTTGTTTTTACAGCCGGGATGATCAATCCGCTTAATAAGATCATTAATGTCTCACGCAAATTCTCCACTGGAGATTTTAACCACAGGATCTATTATCCGGCCAAGGATGAGATCGGTGAGTTGGCTCAAACCCTGAACAAGATGGCTCAAGGGTTAGAAGAAAAGATCCGGGAAGTTAAACTCAAGAGCCAGCAGCTGGAGGCGGTGTTCCAGAGCATGATCGAGGGCATTATTATCGTGGATAAGCAAAGCCGGGTAATTTCAGTGAATCCCTCAATTGAAAATATCTTTGATATGCGTAATGAAGGTTCCCGCGGAAAGCCCGTTATTGAAGTCATCCGTAATAATGAACTGGTAGAGATAGCAAAGAATGTTTTAAATAATGGCAAGCCGGTTTCCAGGGAACTGACTCTGCTTTGGCCGGTAGAGAAGATTTTTCAGGTTAATGCCGCGCCGGTCATTGAGAAAGGCGTTTGTTCCGCATGCCTGCTGGTTATTCATGATATAAGCGAAATACGCAAATTGGAGAATATGCGCCGTGATTTCGTAGCTAATGTCTCCCACGAATTGAAAACCCCGCTTACCTCGATCAAGGGTTTTGTGGAGACTTTGCTGGAAGGCGCACTGGACGATAAAGAGAACAGCCGCAGTTTTTTAAAGATCGTGCAAGACCATGCTAACCGCCTGGATAGCCTGATCAGCGACCTTTTGAAATTATCTTACCTGGAATCCCGGGAAGTCGTCCTCAATAAACAGGATATTGATTTAAGCAAGCTGGCCAAAGAAGTGCTGGTGGGTTTTACTTCGCAGATCAAGAATAAAGATATCAAAATAGAAAACATCCTTCCCAAAGAACTTATCGTGCGGGCTGACCCGGATAAAATTGAGCAGGTTTTGACGAATCTTATAGACAACGCCATAAAATTTAACCATGACCAGGGAAAAGTCAGGCTTTTTAGCCAGGACCTGGGAGATAATATTAAGATCATCGTGGAGGATTCAGGCGCGGGTATCCCGCCAAAAGATATCCCGCGCATCTTTGAACGGTTTTACCGGGTGGACAAGGCGCGCTCGCGCTCCCTCGGTGGGACGGGGTTAGGTTTATCCATAGTCAAGCATATCGTCCAGCTGCACGCGGGTTCCTCTGGCGTTGAAAGCACCGAAGGCATAGGTTCCTCGTTCTGGTTTACACTCCCCAAATAACCGTTTTACCCCCCTAGCAATACTTTACCTACATTTTACATCCTCTTGAAGCGCATTTAACGCGCTTGTTTTATACTTTAGCCATGATAAGAAAAATAAAGAAGATATGGTTAAAGTTAGCCTGCTATTTTAAGGCGGTTATCGATGAGGAAGCCAGAAACATCGATAGCTACTGCGGGCAATCATTCTAAAAAATGAAAAGGCAAAAAAATATCCTCATTGTTGAAGATGAGCCGGACATCAATAACCTGATCGCTTATAACCTGCGCAAGGAAGGCTTTAATGTCCAGCAGGCCTTTGACGGTAGTGTTGCTGATAAAAGGCTGCGCGAGGCATATTTTGATATCGTTATCCTGGATATCATGCTTCCCGGCATGGATGGATTTGACCTTTGCCACGACCTGAAAGAAAGCCCCGGGGTAAGCAAAAGCTTCGTCATTATGATCAGCGCTAAATGCAGGGAACAGGATAAACTCTATGCGCATATCCTGGGCGCTGACGCTTATTTCACAAAGCCGTTTTCCATGGCTGCCCTTATGGATATTGTTAAAGAAGTTGACCAGATGCAAAGCAAGGATTTCATTGTTACGCATAAATGATTTTGCCAGGAAAGGAGGAAAGATAGATGAATATACTTCTGTTAATGGCAGCTATGTGTATGAATCTATCAAGGAAACCGAAAAAGAATTATTTCAGATTGAGAATGGGCAAAAGCGCAGGGGAATACTTTAACAAAAAAGGAGGAGTGAAATGAAGAGATTGTTCACCGTTATGTTGTTGGCGTTATTTACAGCTGTTTACCTGCCGCATAATGCCAGTGCCGGCGAGGTAGATATATTGTTGCAGAAATTAGTAGAAAAAGGCGTGCTTACCCCGGGCGAGGCCCAGCAGGTGGGGACAGAAACAAAAGAGCAGGTAAAAAAAGAAATCTCGCAGGGTAAATCTTTTTCTCTTCCTGCCTGGGTGCAGAATATCAAGCTTAAAGGCGATATGCGTTTAAGGTACCAGTATAAACATGATAAAGCGAGTGGAGATTACGAAAAAGACACTAATATCGGCCGCGTGCGTATGCGCCTTGGGTTGGAAGCAAAAGTCAATGAAAAACTGAAGGCAGGCATAGGCGTTGCCACAGGTAGCGGCGATCCGCGTTCCACGAATATTTCTTTTGGCGGGTATAACAGCAAGAAGACGTTGGTGCTTGATTACGCTTACGCCAAATATAGCGCCTTGCCCTGGTTGACCTTAGTAGGCGGCAAGATGCATTTGAACGATACCCTTTGGGAACCGACTGACCTGATTTGGGATACGGATATTACGCCTGAAGGCGCGGTGATACAGCTGAATAAAAACATTAATCCCAATCTGGCATTATCCATGAACCTCGGAGCGCTTATTGTTGATACGGATACTTCCAGCGATAATGATGCACCTATGGCGTATATTATTCAGCCGCAAGCCAGCTACAAATTTAATGACGATGTATCATTAAAAGGCGCCTTTTCTTTTCAATCTTTTCACAATGTCAAGGGCCATGTAAGCAGTTCTTATTCATCAGCCTCAAACTCCGGCAACACCACTAAAGGCACATCTTCTTACCTATATGATTACCAGATGCTTAATCCGGCATTGGAATTAAAGGTTATGCAGCCTTTTAAGGCATTAGGGCTGAATATTGAAACCCTTAAACTGTTTGGCGAGTATGTGAATAACCTTGATGTTTCGGATGGGGCAAGCGGTTTTTCCCTGGGTTTTCAGTTTGGCAATGACAAGGTGGAGAAATGGGGCGATTGGCAGTTCAGGTACGTTTATGCCATGCTTGGAAAAGACGCCGTGCTTGATGTATTGCCTGATTCCGACCGTTACAGCGGTAAAACCGGAATGAGAAGCCATGAAGGTTCTTTAACCTATGGCTTAGGCAGGAATACTTTCTTAGGACTGGACGTTTATCGTTCCTGGAGCATAATCGGCGCCAAAGCTCCGGAAACCCTTGTTCAGGCTGACTGGAATATGAAGTTCTGATATTTAAAAAACCCGCGCCTGCTTTTTGGGAAAGAGCGCAGGATAAAACCAAAGGAGGAATTAAAATGAAGCTTGTTAAATTGTTCATATTTGCAGCGCTTGCTGTGGGGGTAACGTTTCCCTGTTATGCGGAAAAAGTGGTTATGGGGGGCTCAACCACGCTTTTGCCTATTGCCCAGAGAGCGGCAGAGATTTTTATGCAAAAAAACCCGCAAGCGGATATTTCCGTGCGCGGAGGCGGTTCAGGCGTAGGCATCGCTTCCATAATTGACGGCACTTGCGATATCGGTAATTCCTCGCGGCCGATCAAAGATAGTGAGCTGGAGAAAGCGGCGACCAATGGAAAAGATATTAAGGCGCATGTCGTGGCTATGGATGGGATCGCCGTGGTGATTAATCCTGGTAATAATATCAGCACTTTAAGTAAGCAGCAGATCAAGGATATCTATACGGGCAAGATCTCTAACTGGTCTGAACTCGGCGGTTTGAGCGCGAAGATCGTGGTCATCTCCCGCGATACTTCCAGCGGGACATTTGAGGCTTTCGCGGAGTTGGCCCTGGATAAATCCAAAGTCAGGCCGGATGCCCTGATGCAGGCATCCAACCAGGCGGTTGCTTCTACTGTTGCCCGGACTCCAGGCGCGATAGGTTATGTGGGCCTGGGTTATATTTCCCCTGAAGTTAAGGCAGTCGCGGTTAATGGAGTGATGCCTTCAAAGGAAACAGTGTTGAGCAACAAATACCCTATCGGCAGGCCATTATTCATGTATACTAACGGAGAGCCAAAAGGCACGGCCAGCGAGCTTTTGAATTTTATCAAAAGCACGGAAGGCCAGAAGTTAGTTGAGAAAGAAGGGTTTGTGGGTTTAAAATAAAAGTTATTTTTGCTGGTTGGCCCAGCTGCGGCAGGATAATTTCCTGCCGCAGCAAACTTTCTAAAGGTAAGCATTATGATCATAAAAGAAAAACTTTATAAATGGTTCTTTACGATACTGGCGTTCGCCTCATTGGTTTTTTTGACCGGCATTGTCATTGTCTTGTTCAAGGAGGCGCTTCCGATCTTTAAAAAGGTAAAGTTCCTGGAATTTATCCTGGGCAGGTTCTGGTATCCTACTTACCAGCCGCCGGAGTTCGGGATCCTGCCTTTGATCTTAGCGTCATTCTGGGTTTCTTTCGGCGCGATGCTGGTTTGCGTGCCTTTAGGCGTAGGAAGCGCTCTTTATCTTAATGAATTAGCCGGTTATAAGCAGAAGGCAATATTAAAGCCGCTGATAGAGATCCTGGCAAGCATACCTTCTATTGTTTACGGTTTTTTCGGCATGGTCGTTTTGTCGCCTTTTTTGCAGGAGATATTCCATTTACCTACGGGATTGTGCGCTTTCACAGCCAGCCTTACTTTAGGGATCATGGCAACGCCGACAGTCTGCAGTATTGCCGAGGATGCTTTAAGTTATGTTCCCCGGTCGTTCCGGGAAGCGTCATTTGCCGTGGGAGCTAACAGGTGGCAGACATTGACGCGGGTGGTTATCCCGGCAGCCGGTTCCGGGATATCTACAGCGGTGATCCTCGGGATGAGCAGGGCGATCGGTGAAACAATGACCGTGCTTATGGTCGCCGGAGGAGCAGCGGTGATCCCGAAATCATTCTTTGAACCGCTGCGGCCGATGACCTCGGCGATCGCCGCGGAAATGGGCGAGGCGCCTGTGGGAGGCGACCATTTTCACGCTTTATTTGCCATCGCCCTTGTGTTATTTCTGGTTACTTTTATTTTTAATATCATCGCTGAACTGATCAGCCGCAGGTTCAGGCTGAAACTTGGGTTATCCGGATGAAAAAAAACATAGTCCAGAAAATCGGGTTCAGTTTTCTTTTTCTTTGTATTCTGATCACGGTATTATTTTTATTCGCGATCATCTATTTTCTCGGGGTAAATGGGGCAAAGGTATTAACCTGGGGTTTCTTGACCCAAGCGCCTAAAGACGGCATGACTGCCGGAGGCGTGGCTCCGGTTATCCTGGGGACGGTTTACCTTACGCTGGGGGCTGTGCTTTTTGCTTTGCCTCTGGGGCTGGCCTGCGCGATATATCTTTGCGAGTATTCGCCAAAAGGGTATATCGTGAATATTATCAGGATAAGTATTAACAACCTTGCGGGAGTTCCGTCAGTGGTTTTCGGGTTATTCGGCCTGGCTGTTTTTGTCAAGTTGTTCGGCTTTGGTGTATCCATACTTTCGGGCAGCTTAACTTTAGGGATACTGGCTCTGCCGTTGATCATTTCTTCGGCGCAGGAAGCTTTGACAGCTGTGCCGCACTCTTTAAGGGAAGCTTCCCTGGCATTAGGCGCTACCAAATGGCAGACGATCAAAAGAGTCGTGCTGCCGGCGGCTTTACCCGGAATCCTTACAGGCGTGATCTTGAGTATCGGCAGGATTGCCGGAGAGACCGCTCCGATTTTGTTTACCGCCGCGACATTCTACCTGAAAGGATATCCCAAATCTGTTTTTTCGGAAGTAATGGCTTTGCCGTATCATATTTACGCTTTGATGACTGAAGGCGCGCACCCGGTTGAGCAGACAGCCATCGCTTACGGGTGCAGCCTGATTTTACTGATGTTAGTGTTGTTAATTTCCGGCGTGGCAATTGCCATGCGCCAGAAACAAAGGAGCCAGTTCTATGGATAAACAGTTGAAGATGCGCGCGGAGAACGTGAATTTCTTTTATGGCAAGCACCAGGCGTTAAAGGATATCAACCTGGATATCCCTGCTAACCATGTAGTGGCGATCATCGGGCCTTCCGGCTGCGGCAAGTCCACATTTATCAGGCTGCTTAACCGTATGCACGAGCTGCTTGCGCATGCTTCGCTCACCGGGCGCATTTATTTAGACGGCAAAGACATCCTCTCTAATAGTATTGATTCCGTGGATATACGTAAGCGCGTGGGTATGGTTTTTCAGAAACCCAATCCTTTCCCGAAAAGTATCTTTGAGAATGTTGCCTATGGCCTGGAGGTTAACGGCGTCAAAGACAGGCAATTTATCGAGGAGAAAGTCGCAGAGTCGCTAAAAAAGGCCGCGCTATGGGATGAAGTCAAGGAGAGGGTGCAGGAAAGCGCTTTAAAGCTTTCCGGGGGCCAGCAACAGAGGCTTTGTATCGCCCGTTGCCTGGCGGTTTCGCCGGAAGTGCTTTTATTTGATGAGCCCTGCGCCAGCCTTGACCCGATATCCACCAGGAAAATTGAGGAGTTGATTTTAGAGCTGAAAAAGGATTATACTATTGTCATTGTGACGCACAACATGCAACAGGCGGCGCGCATCTCTGATTACACGGGGTTTTTCCTGCTGGGTGAGCTTATTGAGTTTGATAAAACCGAAATGATCTTTAAGGCGCCTAAAGACAAGCGCACTGAAGATTATATTACAGGAAGGTTCGGCTAGTATAATGAAAAAAGTATTATTTGTTTGCGTAGAGAATTCCTGCCGCAGCCAGATCGCCCAGGGTTATGCCCGGCAGTTAGGCAAAGGGATGATAGAGGCGTATAGCGCCGGTTCCCGGCCGTCGGGTGAGATAAATCCTATGGCTATAAAAGTGATGCAGGAGGCGGGGATAGACCTGTCAGTTTATAAATCAAAAGGTTTTAATGAATTGCCGGTAAAGAAATTTGATTACGCGGTAACTTTAGGGTGCCAGGATACCTGCCCGCTGGTCCCCGCCAAGAATCATATCCAGTGGCAGATCGATGACCCTAAGGGCAAGGACCTGGATTTTTTTCGTTTTGTGCGCCAGGAAATAAAAAAGAAAGTAGAGGATTTGATCTCTAAAATATCAGCAGGCAAAGAGTTAGGTAAAGAGGAGGACAATGATGAATAGGCATTTTGATGAGGAGCTGAATGGTTTAAACAGCGATATACTTAAAATGGGCGCTTTCGCGCAGGAGGCGATCCACAAATCCGTGGAAGCGCTAAAGAACCGCGACCGCTCTTTGGCTAACAGCGTTATCGCAAATGACGCCTTGATCGATGAGTTGGAATTGGCTATTGATGAGAAATGCCTGGACCTGATTGCCCGGCATCAACCGGTGGCTCTTGATTTGAGGTTTATTACTACCGGTATGAAGTTGAACGCGGAGTTGGAAAGGATCGCTGATATCGCGCTGGATATTTCGCAGCGCGTATTGGAACTCGCAGATAAGCCGCTTTTAAAGCCCCTTGTGGATATCCCGATTTTGACAGCTCTGTCTAAAGATATGGTCAAAATGGCGATTGACGCGTTCGTAAACAAGGATATCAACTTAGCCAAGAAAGTTTTATTCTCTGATTCTGAAGCGGATCGTTTACGGAACGCGATACAGAAAGAGTTGGAAGAATATATGATCAAGGATAGCGCTGCGATACCGCGGGCGATACAGCTTTTATTGATCGCCCGTTTCTTAGAGCGCATCTGCGACCATACTACCAATATTGCCGAAGACGTGATCTATATGGTGCAGGCGGAAGTTGTCCGGCACCATCCGGAAAAATTAGGAAAGTAATTTATCTATCTCAGTCGCCAAGTTATCCACAGGGTAGGGGAGGCTTAAGCCTCCCCTACGTTGTTAATAACTTCTTATTGCTATATTCTCTCTTGACCATAACTGCGGTTTAAGGTAAACTTAATGCTACGGAAATATAAGGGCAGGTAGTAGATAGCCTGCCTGCCGGCAGGCAGGTAGGTAGAATGCAGGGACAACCCAACACCTAGAACCTAACACCCAATAGTCAATATGTAGAATACGGGTTTGGGGAGGATTAATACAATGATTTGGTTAATGGCGATACTTTTTCTGGGCCTGGCGGTATTTATTGTCAGCGTCGTGCTAAAAATATCTTCACAGGTCAATGACCGCTTAAACCAGATGCAGCAGTCGCTGCAGGAAGCCAATAAGATCATTGGCCAGAATTTAGGCAGCGCGACCAATGTTTTCGGCTCGGTTAAAGAGCAGCTAGGCCGTTTAGAGCAGACTAACCGGCAAATCGTGGATATCAGCAAGGATATCTCCAGCCTCCAGGAGCTTTTGCGCGCCCCGAAATTCCGCGGCACATGGGGAGAATCACTTTTAGAGAATTTGCTTTCGCAAGTTTTGCCCAAAGAACATTACCAGGTGCAATACCGTTTCCGCTCCGGCGACGCGGTGGACGCGGTGATCCGCCTGGGAGAGCGGCTGGTGCCTGTAGACGCTAAGTTCAGCCTTGAGAATTTCCAGAAATCTTTAGAAGCCCAGGATGAACAAGCAAAGAACGCCTTACGCAAAAAATTTTCCCAGGACGTAAAGAACCGCATTGATGAGATCTCCTCAAAATATATCCTGCCGCAGGAAAATACCTATGATTTCGCGCTGATGTATATCCCGGCGGAGAATGTTTATTATGAGGTGATCATCAAGGAAGATATTTTTGCCTACAGTATGGCTAAAAAAGTCATCCCTGTTTCTCCGAATACTTTTTACGCCTACTTACAGGTGATCTGCCTTGGTCTGCGCGGTTTAAAAGTGGAAGAGAACGCCAAACAGATCCTTAAAAGCTTAAGCGGAATAACGGTAGAAGTAAATAAATTCAAGGAAGAGTTTGATGTTCTGGGAAGCCACCTGGTTGACGCCGCAAGTAAATATTCCAATTGTTCAAAGCGCCTGGAAAAGGTTTCCGACAGGCTGACGAACATCCAGGATACAAAGCAAGTAGAGCATAAATAAACCCTAAATGACCTTTAATGTCCGCGTGATCCCCAAAGCCAGCAGGAATCTGGTAAAAGTTGAAGGGGGCCTGCTTAAGGTTTATCTTACCAAGCCTGCGAGCGGGGGTTTAGCCAATGAACAGCTTTTAAAGCTGCTTGCTGAACATTTTAAAGTAAAAAAATATTGCTTAAAGATCATTCAGGGGCAAAAGAACAAAAACAAAGTTGTGGAGTTAATTGAAAATGCGTAAAGTTTTTGATAGATTCAGCGGCGTGAGCGCGGCTTTTAGCAATAAAGCAGACGGCAATATGTCTTTGTCTATAGGAGACACAAAAGGCTCTTTAGAAAACCGTAAGCTGTTCCTTGGGAAACTTGGCGTTGATTACCGTTCTTTGATCTGCGCCAAACAGGTGCATGGCGTGCGTATCGAGGCAGTTACAGAGAAAGATTCAGGCAAAGGCGCCTTGGATTATCAAAGTTCTGTTTCTGATTGCGACGGCTTTATCACTGATAGGCCGCTTGTTCCAGTGGCAATACTTACAGCGGACTGCCTGCCGGTTTACATTTACGACCCGAAAGTCCGCGCTGTCGGTGTTTTGCACGGCGGCTGGCGCAGCAGCGAGGCAAATATCAGCGGCGCAGGCGTAAAACTTATACAGGATAAATTTAAAAGTGATCCGGCTAACTTATTGGTCGCTTTCGGCCCGGCAATGCGCGCCTGTTGTTATGAAGTATCCGCGGATTTTAAGAGTAATTATCCTTGCGCGCTTACAAAGCGCGCGGGAAAACTTTATATGGACTTAGCGTTCTTAAACAAAAACCAGCTTATCGCAGCAGGCGTAAAAGAAGAAAACATATCTGACACAGGGCTTTGCACTTATTGTTCGCAGGATGAGTTTTTCTCTTTCCGTAGAGAGGCGGCCTTAGCCGGCAGGATGATCTCCGTAATAATGCTTAAAGAATGAACCCAAAATTCGCCTTGGAATTTATTCTACACGCGCGTAACGCTAACGTTAAAGTGATCAAGAGCGCCTTGCTTGAATTTGGCAGCGAGCTGGATATATCACCGGCTTGCGACTGCGCCCAGACAGGCAACTATAATATAGCGCTCAACACAGAGGACCCGACTTTAGTTTTTGACCTCTGCTCACAGTTCGGCAGGATCCGCTCGATCAAGGTCAGTGAGCAAAACAGCAAATAAGTTTACTCACTTGAGCAATACAGCCATTCGTGGTATTATTAAATAATGCATATCGTGGTTTTTGTCACTGCGGCAAATAAAATAGAGGCGGGAAAAATAGCCCATTCGCTTATCCGGCAGAAACTGGCCGCTTGTGTCAATATTGCCGGTAAAGTTGATTCTTTGTTCTGGTGGAATGGCGCGATGGATAAAGCCGGCGAAATATTACTGGTAATCAAGTCCCGCAAAGACAAATTCAAGCAGATCGTCAAGGCCGTAAGAAAGGCGCATAGTTACCAGGTCCCGGAGATCATCGCTTTACCGATCATCGCCGGGGATAAAGAATATTTAAGGTGGATCGATGCAACTGTCAGGTAACCCGCTGGATTTTTTATTCGCTTTTCTCGGGGGTATCGCCGTAAGCCTTACGCCCTGCGTTTATCCTTTGATCCCTGTTTCCGTCGGTTATATCGCCGGCAGCGCGCAGGGGCAAAAGCGCAAGGGTTTTACTTTAAGCCTGGTTTATGTCACGGGCATGGCGCTGGCTTATTCTGCCTTGGGATTGATCGCGGCCTTGACCGGCAGTTTCTTCGGAAGAATTACATCTAACCCGCTGGTGTATTTATCGGTAGGCGTGGTGATCGTTTTATTCGGTATCTCCATGCTGGGGTTATTTGGTTTAAACGCCAGGTTCTTCAGAACACCTGCGCTTAAACAAGGCAG
>JBAZNG010000020.1:0-17362 GCA_041649385.1 Candidatus Omnitrophota bacterium
GTCTTACCAGGGATAGTATCAACAAGCGTATATTCCAGCGATTCGCTTGCCGTAGCACGGGCAAAATCCACCATCTCTTTAAGCTGGTGGCAGTTCTTGTTAAAAATAACGTTATATAGTTTTACGTAAGGCGTCCTCTTTTTATTTTTATTCAGGTATTTAAGGTTCTCCGTGATTTGCATAAATGTATCGCCGGATTTATTGGGGTGTGTTGCGGCGTAAACCTCTGGAGTAGCCGCCCACGTACTTACTGTCAGGTGGTCTAACTTGATATCAATAAGCTGGTCTATCTTTTGTTTGTCCAATAAGGTAAAGTTAGTATTGACGTAACAGACAAATCCTTTAGCTTTGGCGTATGCCAATATCTCCATGATATGGGGATGGCAGAATGGTTCTCCGCCTCCCGAAAAATAGATCTCTTTGGTTCCCATAGCCGCCAGTTCATCCAGCAATTCCTTTGTCAATTGCAGGCTCAAAGCGTGTTTCTCTCCAGGTTTATGCATTTCTTCCTGCAGTAATGGCGAATTGCACCAACAGGCCAGGCAATTGTTATTGCAATGGTCAGTAAGGTCTATCTGGACATGCTGGGGGCCTTTAAAAGCCTGTTTTCCGTTAAATATGCCGACGATATCCAGATAATCACTGATCAAGCTGCCTTGTTTGATATATTTCCAGATCTTTGATGGCTTAAAGATGGGGAATCTGTAATTAACGCTAACTGGTGGCTTTGCGCCTTTTTTGATGAAAGCGAATGAATGAATATGCGGGATAAGCCCTTTTGTATAGATCTTGAATTTGTGCCTACCGGCTTGCGCATACAGTTCTTTTTGTAAGGACCAGGAGAGATATGTATGATCCCACCCTCCTTTGTTTTCCCCCAGGGCTTCTTGGGTAAGCAGGGCCTGGTCAAAATATACTTCAACAGGCCGATTTCCCCCACTTGCATAATAAGCCCAGAGTTCATAATCTCCTGTCCGGGGGATGTAAACGTCGTATTCGGCTTCACCGAATCCCCTGCCGCCGTCTATGATCATATTCTTACCGAAATCATTATCTCCGGTATTAAAGTTGCCCTTGCGGAAAGATGAGGCCAGGAAATTAATACTATAAGATGGTGCAAGTTTGCTTAAGTCAGTGTTATCTTTATCAGCGGTAATGGCGTAGTCGTTGTTTTTAAGCGCCTGGTTTAGTTTCAGGTTGATGCCCAGGTTATCGCAGGATTTCAGGCAATTTATTTTCCTAAAATACGGCGAACTTTTCGGCATGTTTTTAGCGAACAGCCTGAATTTATTGTAAGTTTTTGATCCCCAGATCTTAGGAAAGTTATTGTTAAAGGCAGGGAAATTGTTTTTTAACCGGCCCAGCACATTATTGGCGGCTTTACAGCATGGGACGACCTCTCCTGTTGATAGTATCCGCGAGTATGTCCACCCGATATAACAAGGGAGGTTATTAATGGTTTTACCCTCATAAAGCTGCTGGTTGATATCCGGTGATTTAACTCTGCGCAGAAAAGATTCATAGCCAAGGAGTTTAATGAACTTCAGGCGTATCTGGCCGTTTTTCCCTACTGGGCATGAAGCTTTAAAACCGCAGGATGGGCATTTTTCATTATCAGAGTTAAAGATCAAGGCATTGCTTGCTTCGTCGATAAAGTGGTCGGCTTTTGTCCCCCGGCTACAAACCAGGAAACGTTTAGCGTATCTTACGCCGTCTATCCCTTTTTCTGTGGATTCGGAGATTTTGAAGCCGGAAGGTAAAGCGCAAAAGCGCCCGGGGAATTCCTTCAGTTCATTTTCAGTGGCTTGTGGGAATGTCTCCAACTCACTAAAACAAAAGTCCGGCCGATGTTTCAGCTTCTTCAGCTGATTTTCAATATCTCTTGCATTTTCAATAGTCAAAGCCAGCCGTTGCGTGTCTTTAAGTATATCCATTACCTGAAATTCTATATCTTCAGCGCCAACCTCCAGGGCAAAATCCAGCATCTGGTGTAGATCGTTACAATTCAGGTTGCAGATGACATTGTAGATTTTTACCCGGGGCAGCAGCGTATTCTTCTCTTGTTTAAGTTTCTGCAGGCATTTAATATTGTCCTTGATTTTCTGGAAATCCTCAGCTTTGCTTGAGGGGTGAGTTTTAAGGTAAGCTTCTTCGCTCCCGGCCCAGACGCTTACTGTTAAAAGGTCGCTTTGCGTACCCACCAAAAGTCCTGCCAGCTCTTTATTCAGCAAAATACCATTGGTAATGATATTCAGCCGCATATTCTTTTCTTTGATCAGTGAGACTATCTGGCTGATCTGTGGGTATAAAAAGGGCTCTCCTGCTCCGGAAAGGAATATTTCCTGGGTATTCATCGCCGAGAGGTGATTGATCAGGTTCCTGGCCAGCTGGAAATCAAGGGTCTTATTTTTATCGCGGGGCGGGTGTTTTATGTAAGGTGAATGCACCCAGCAGCCCACGCAGTTATTATTGCATTTGCCGGTCAAGTCTATCTGAACTATCTGCGGCCCGCAGAAAGCTGCATTGCCAGCACATATTCCTTTAGCAATAAGCGGATTAAGTCTTTGCATGGGTGGATTTTGCTCTCTTTATGATAAAATCAAGATACCTGGTTGTTTTTACCAGCGTTGGCCAGACTCCATATTCAGATAAGTGGTCATTAAACCTTTGTAGATCGCCCTTTAACCCTCTTTTCTTACGCAGATGGTCACCCCAGGCAGCGTAAGCAAGATCTTTGGCTTTGAGCAGTTCTTCCGGCTCGATCCCCTCGGTTTTAAATACACAGCAGGAGTGCCCGTCATATTTTGACCAGTCGTAAGTAAGCAGCTTTCCTTCTTTTTCTAATTGTTCAAATAACCTGGTCCCCGGGAAAGGAGTAAGAATGGAGAATTGTATTGAATCCGGGTCAAGGGATAACCCATAGGCGATCGTTCTTTGTATGCTTTCTTTTGTCTCACCAGGGAAGCCGAAGATAAAAGTCAGGTGGACTTTTATCCCGAGCTTTTTGGTAACTTCTATGATCGACTCGGTTTTTGTGAGGTTGAGTTGCTTTTGGCATCCGGCGATCATTTCAGTGGATGCGCTCTCTATACCGTATTTTACAGCTGAAAGCCCGCATTCACGCATTGCCTGTAGCATCTCTTCGTCCATCATGTCGGCCCTGGCCATGATCGCCCAGTGGATATGGGACAGGTTTCTTTCTTTTAATTTCTGGCAGAATTTAAGCATACGTTCTTTACCGATATTAAAAGAATCGTCATCAAAGTAGATGGATTTAAACCCCATCTGTTTAACCAAATACTCCATTTCGTTTACTACATCATTGATATCGCGGCCGCGGTATGTATTGCCGGAATACATTACCTGTGGCCATAGACAAAAACTGCATTTAAACGGGCATCCTCTGGAAGCCAGCATTTGCGCGGATGGATGCGGTATATCCCCTGGCCTGTCACAATATTTATCCATAGGCAGGCTGGTCCTGTGCGGCCAAGGCAGGCTGTCTATCGGGCAGAGCGGCCTTTCTCCAGTTTGCAGTATCTCTTTTGAACTTCTGTATAATATCCCCGCTACTTTGGATAGGTCTCCATTTGATTGAAGCGTCTTAAGCAGCTCAAGCAGAGTAAATTCATATTCACCCTTGAGTACAAACTCTATAAACGGATATTGCCTCATAAAACCCGGTTCATAAGTCAGAGTATTCGGCCCGCAAATGATGATTTTGATCCCTGCTGTCGATATCTTATGCAGGATAGCCATATCCTGCTTGAAAGAAGGAACGGATGTTTCCGCTACCAGATAATCGGGATTTTTAAGTAAAGCCATCGCCAGAAAATCTTCTTCCGTGATTCTTTCGGCAAGCGCGTCAATAATCTCAGTATTTATCCCGTTATCTTCCAGTAGGGCGGCTGCCTGAGCGAGAAAAAATGGAAATGGCTGGTAGGAGTATTCGCTTGGGTCTTTTATATGCGGCCAACGCGAACCGGCGCGTACACCCCACGCACCGTTTCTCTGCCAGGGTAGATTAGCCAGGAGTACGGTAAGGTCTTCTTTCGCCGGAAGATAGTTCGTTTTGAGTTGAAGCGATTTTATCTCCTCCTGGCGTAAAGCTTCTATTTTCTCATCAAGGATGGCGTCTTTGCGAAAAACAGTAATCCGGATATCCGCTATATGATGCATTCCAGGCTGAAAATCTCCTTTAGCCGCCGGGAATTCGATTCTAAAGCCTACTAGATGGGCATTTTCCTGCTGCGGGGTATTCTGGATGATCGCCCGGTGGTTTTTATTACCTATTTCCATGCCAAATGAGGCCAGCTCTGCTTCATCACGGGGGAATCTTACGCCCGTAATATTTACCAGGTTGCGGTTGGGGGTAAAATCATGCCAGTGTTCGTCAAAACGGCTGAATATACCCTGCTCATAGCCGCAAAACCAGGTAGTATATAAATAACTCGCCAGGGTGACAAAGCGTAATTCATTGATATGAATCCATTCTTTATTTTCCAGGTTGACTTTCCAGGTGATCGAATCATCACCGCAGAGTTTGATATCCCATATCTGGGATAGCGCAAGGTCTCTAAAAATAACGCGCAGCTTTAAAGAATCCGCGCTTTTCTCAACCAGTTCCCATTTGCCTTTGGCCGAGTCAGTCCACATGCCAAGGGTATTCATCGCCAGATTCAGCCCTGCGCCGGCAGTAATTAACCTGTCAGACCAGAGTAACTGTATGCCGGAATCCGTTGTCAGAATGCCTAATCGCCCGTTTTTGATGATCTTGCTGGCCCTATTGGTTTTAGTTAACGGCTGCCGGCGGATAAGGAATAAAACATATTTAAGGCCTCTCCATAAAGCGTAAAATATGCCTTTTTCTGAAATATGCTTTTGTAACTTATCGTAGTTATTCCTTGTTTCCAACTTTGATCACTCCTGAGAAGTAAGGGTATTTCCCGGCGGGTAAAACCTGGTTATTATTTTTTTGATATTGTAACAGCCGGCTGCAGTAGATATAATCGCTATTTTCAACTAGCCCCCGGGGCATTGTCTCCGGGGTAGTGTTAGAAAAACTTAAATCCGGTAGGCTATTACCGCTTATTGCCAGGATATTTTCCTTGGCCTTGCCGTACCAGTGCCTGAATGGCAGTATATCGTAATCAGATGTAAAATCATCCAGGAATTTCCCTTTTGAGCCTTTGCCGGCAGACCACTCTGAAAAGCCAGCTGTGAGCATGATACCGGCCTGGGCTAATTCGATGGACGTTTCTTTGTGTATCTGCATATTAACTGTCCATCGCCATTGGCCAGGGCCAATGATCTCTATCTGCCATATCTGTGAAACCGGTATATAGGGCCATTTACCGCAAAAAGAGATCAATTTATTATTCTTCTTGACCATGCTCCATACCGCCTGGAAGGAATCATACCAGATATTTTTTGAACGCATGGCTGTATATACACCAAGCCCGGAGGTAATCTCTTTTGACAGGTGGTAAATTTTGCCCCTTCCTCTGTCAAAATATAACTCTGTATCATCCGAACAGAGAATTGCATAAGTATCAGGCAGTATATTTTCTTGTAGTTTTTCGCTAGAGCCAAAAGAAATCCTGGCGCTAAATATATCGTGTTTGCCTTTTGGGATGATCGTTTCTGCCCAGGGTATTATGGCATAGAAACTAAGGCAGGTGATTTCTTCATCCGCCGATCTTTGTTTAAAGATCCCGGCGACATATTTATCTTGGTTAGTAGTGACCTCAAAGCTGATAGCGGGAAGATGTTTAATTTTGCTTAAAGCGGCCAGGCAGGAGACCCTGTTATTTTTAAGGCGCACAGGGGCGATCTCTTGGGTATATTGCGCTTTCAGGAAATCCCCGCTTTCTGATGACGTTTGCCATAGCGTATACTCTGGGCGTAATTCCAGCCTTAAGAAACGGTTATCCAGGGGCAGGTCTGTTTTGGTTTCACCGGAGATATTTAAAGAAATGGTATTCTCCTCTTCAAGGCGGATATCCCAGATCTGTGTAAGGCCTACGAAAGCCAATGTAAGTATTATCTGGTTTTCCGAGACCTTACGGGTACTCCAGCAGCATTGGTAAAGGTCTTTTAAGAGAAATATACTGTTTATCCCCCCGGCGGCAGTAAGTTCGTTATCTTTGTAATAAAAGCGCAGGCGCCGGTTATCTATATCAACAAAGCAACGGGCCTCTTGGCCTGTGATCGTATGCTGGTCCAGATAGGATCTCTTTTCCTCGTCTTCTTTCTTTAGTTTTTCTTCGATGGCGAGTTTTTCTTTAAGCGCCTTTTCCTCTTCTTGTTTCTTGCGGGCCAAGATAAGTTTTTCCTTTTCGGAACTAAAATAAGTATTAAAATCGCTGATTCGCTGGCAGAAGTTGACCTTTAAGGATAGTTCTTCGTTTCCTTGTGCAACCTGCAGGACCCTTGACTCCTGGCTGTAACCGGAATTAAACAGTTTCATCGCGGAAGCCTGTCCGCGGGTATGGATGATCAGGCCGGGTAATTGAGCATCTGTCTTTGAGAATAATCCCAATGCCTGCTCAGAAGGCAGCTGGACATTGAGATCAAACCAGTTGACCTTATCGCTAAAAACCGGGAAATTACCTTCGGATTCAAATAATCTCCATTCCGTATAAACAGGTGAAATAAAGAAATCCATCGTGGCAAATTTCAGCAAGGGGAAATTATTGCTGATAGATATGTCTAAGCTTTGGTCAGTAAGTTTTATCTGCCATTTCTGCGAATTGGCGTTTTCCTGAAGGCAAAAGCCCTCACAGGAAAGCTCGATATCCGAGCGGGAGTTGATCTTCCAGGAAAGATTGGTTGAACAAGAACGTAGTTTTAAAAGCGGGTCGATAAAAGATACAGCTAAACCCAATGCCCCGGTAAGCTGGCGGCCTGAATGGCTTATGCTTAAACGTCCGTTATTAAAAACAACCCTTAAGGGGCCATTTTCCAGGACAGCCATACCCTGTTTTTCTCCGCTGGTCTCCAGGTAATAAGGGATTATTTCCTGCGGCGCACCCTGTTTTATAACTCTGCCTTTTTCAAAGAGAAATACTTTGTCGCAAAGCCGGTTGACCAAACCCATATCATGGCTGACAATGATAATGGTTTTGCCCGCTTCTTTAAGATCATTGATTTTTTTAAGGCACTTGCCTTGCGCTTCCTGGTCGCCCACAGCCAGGATATCATCGATGAGCAGGATATCCGGTTCAGCAAATATCGCCAAAGCAAACGCCAGCCGCATATACATGCCTTGCGAATAATATTTTATGGGGGCGTTGATGAACTTGCCTAGGCCGGAGAATTCAACGATCTCATCTATTTTTTCTTCCAGCCTCTCTTCGCTGATACCGTAAATTCGCGCGTTAAGCAGGATATTCTCTTTCCCTGTGAATTCGGGGTTCAATCCTGCCCCAAGCTCCATGATCGCGGCAACCTTCCCATTGACTTCTAACCCTCCTTTATCCGGAACAAGCATCCCGGCGATCAACCTTAAGATAGTTGTCTTGCCTGCGCCATTCTGGCCAATGATCCCGACCACTTCGCCTTGTTTTACATCCAGGTTGATATCCTGCAATGCCCAGATCTCTTCCCAGGAGACCTTGCCTGCCTCAATAAACTTTATACGGTATTTTTCCCAAAGGCTGGAGGATCGGATCATGCTCATATTCTTTTTAATATTTCCGGTTCGTTCTTAAGATAAAACAGGTAACCACAAGACAAAAATACCCCGGAGATAAGAAGCATTAAAACCAGCTCCAGGGGCTCCGGAGGCAGCGCGTAATAAAGTATCTTCCTGCAAGCAGAGACGTAGTAGGTTGCCGGGTTAATCAGGCAGAACCAACGATAAGGCATAGCGAGCATATTTTCAGAATAAAAAACAGGCGTCGCCCAAAACCAGAACATTAATCCTACAGGAAGAAAATACGCAATATCCCGTGAAAATACATTCAGGCTGGAAAAAATAAAGCCCAAGCCCAGCGCAAATACCAGGATAAGGATCACAACCAGCAACAATATCGGTAGCAGGTAAATTACAGAGCTATTGATCAGTAAAAACAACGGGATGACCGCCAAAAAACCATAAGTAAAATTAAGAAAAGCGGCTAATACAGTGGAGGACGGGATGAATTCCTTAGGAAAGATCCCCTGTTTTAATAAAGCTTTTTGGGCAATAAACGCGTTTGCTGATTCTGAAATAGCCTGGCTGATAAAAAACCAAGGCAGGATGGCGCTAAGCACAAAGAAAGCGAAATACGGCAGGTCTACCTTAAAGGCAAGGACAAAAACGAAATTTATGCATAAGGCCATAACCAGTGGGATGATGATCACCCACCATGCCCCAAGCTTTAATCCGGCGTATTTTGCTTTATCAATTGAAAGAGACATATCGCGCAGGGTACGCCATTGCTTTAGAAAATTCTTAATTCTTTCTTTAAGCATTAAGAAGTTCATTGATTTGTCAGCTTAAGCCTACTTTTTATAGCGGAAAGCAAAAGATGCTTTTTTAGAAAAACCATCCGCGTTGCTTTTAATCTAAAGATCAGCATATATGCCCAGGCGCATAATTCATATAAAAAACATAGTGGCGCGCGTAGTAGGATTTGACTGATTTTGGCATTACGGATGATCGTTAAATAACGGTTGATAATCAGCCTTGCGCACAGCTGGTCATTTAGATACCTCCTTGCGACAATTTTTCCGATCCCTTCCGCTGAACGTAAACTCCCTCCTCTGGCGTGGTAAGCTACGGCTTCAGGCAGATAATAAGCAAGCCAGTTTTTCTTTTTCGCCCGCCAGGCAATATCCAGGTCTTCATAAAAGAAAGCAAAATCCGGGTCAAAATACCAATCTTCTATTTTTACTTGTTCAAGCATTTGCCTGCGGTAAAGAGCCGCAGATCCGCTAACGCCAAAGACGTAACCGGGATGATCAAATTTCCCAGTGTCTTTTTGCATGTAACCATTTTCCTGCGCGCTTAAATAAGGGCTTAAAAAAAGGCCTGCGCTATCTATGGTTTCTTGATCAAAACGCAGTATCTTGCCGCTGACCATGCCGATATCAGGGTTTTTGGCAAAACCTTTAAGCGCATACAGAAGAAAATCATTCTTTAACCGCACATCGTCGTTTAAACAAAGAACAAATTCACCTTTTGACTGGTTTATGCCCAGATTTAATGACTGGCAATAAGAAAGCCGCGTCTTTTGAGAATATATTTTTACCCGGGCCGAAAACTTTATTAAACTTTGGCTGAAATCCCTATCAAGGGAATTATCGATTATGATGATTTCCGGTTCAACGCTTTCCTGTTCTAAACAGGAGTCCAGACAATCAGCAAAATAATTGCCGAATCCACAGGTAACTATGACCGCGCTGGTTAATCTATTTGACATCTTCCCCTCGGTAATATAGAATTATAGCACAATGTTTGCCTTGCTGCTAATCCTAATTTTTTTACGGCCTTTCATATCTTCATTAGCCTTCCCGGATGTCGATTTTTACTATTCTCTGGCATTTTTCGCAGCAATAATCACATGGTTTGTTTATAAAAGGCCTTTTACAAATACACTTCTAAAAATCAAGCTGCCGTTGTTTTTGTTTTTCATGGCTTTGACTTGTTCTGCGCTTTTCTCCGCGGAAAAACCGGTTGCTTTGAATGTATTCTTTCAATACTTAGGGGGCCTGGCCATTTTCTTATTTTGCCTTGGCCTTTCTGCCGAGGAAAAGAAAATAACTATATACACCATTTTGCTTTGCGGTATTCTTATCTCCTGCCTGGCAATCAGGCAGTATTTCTTAGGTTTTAATTTACTCAAGGATTTTGCCGCTAAACAAGGCTTGCACGACCAATTTCTTATTGATTGTCTTTTTAGCCGGCGCGTCTTTATACCTTTTGCTACCGCCAATATGCTTGCCGGATACCTGGCAATGTTGATCGGTTTAGCTTTAGCTGTCAGGCAGAGGGCCTTATTTATTTTGTTTTTTTTGCCCGCGCTTTTGTTAACGCGTTCCGTGGGTGCTTTGGCCAGCGTTTTTTGCGGGGTGATGTTCTATTCTTTTTTGAAGAAACTTTCCCTCAAGCGCTGGCTGGCCCTGGCAGCAATATTGGCGGGTATACTGGCTGCGATGATCTATCTGCGGTTAAATGCCGGCAAAGAATACCTGAATTTTGATTTTTCTTTGTTCACGCGGTTAAGCTACTGGAAAGGCGCTTTTGATATTATTCTACTCTATCCTTTATGCGGAATAGGCCTGGGTAGTTTTAGCTTAACTTACAGCAGGTATGCGCATAATATTTTCCTGCAATTATGGGCAGAGGCGGGGTTATTTGGGTTGGTTTCTTTCTTGTGGTTAGTTGCCGCGGTATTTACCAGCGCTTTGCGCAGCAAAACAGGCCCTATCTGGAAGCCTGCTTTGGCGAGCGCGAGCCTGATATTCTTACTGCATAATTTTGTTGATTTCAGCTTCTTTCTGCCGGAAACAGCTTTTCTCTGGTGGGCGGTGCTGGGGCTGTTTTACCAGGCAGAGTAGTTTTAGGCCTTGTAAACCTTATCCTGCTGCCTGACGCGGGAGATAACCTGTACGCCTATCTCATCCCCCTTTTTGGCATTGGCTATCGGTACGCGGTCGATCTGCATCGAAGTGACCACTTGCACAAAATCCGTAGTATGGCCTTTGACCTTTATGGATTCGCCATTAGCAAGCGGGGCTTTTAGCTTGATCACTGCCGCGCGCACATGCGGGAAATAATGCGTGACAACGCCAAGCAGGTTCTCTTTTTCTTTTGCCAACCTGCCTTTTTTTATCGATTTTCTTACTGATTTTTTCTTAAGTTTGCTTCTTTTTACGGGTTTTTTCGCAGGGGATCTTTTAGCGGTTCTCTTAGCGGTTTTTTTGACCTTTTTTCTAGAAGTTTTCTTTGTTGGCTTTTTTATCGCTCTCTTCTTTTTCTTCTTTAGAGCCATTTCGCCACCTCCTTATAAAACTACATTATCGGCAATCCGTGAAACTACCGGTATGCGGTAATACTGGCCTGAAAATGCCTGTAACATCCCCCAGAGGGAAACCAGCAGGAATAAAGCGTAGCCAAAGACGCCGATAATCCATCCTAAAAGGGGGATAACGGAAAGCACAAAAGCCGCAACCTCCAAAACAAATATGATCAGCCCCTGCTTGGCGTGGAAAAGGCTGAACTTATTTTCTTTCTTTAATACCAGCGCCACTACGCAGAGGAATCCGATGTAAGATATTACAGCGAAGAATTTCCCTTCCCTCACTTCCTGGTTGTTTTGTTTTACGTGCATTTTTCCCTCAATTTTTATTTTGTTTTTACTTCTAACAAAGAGTTCATTGTGCCAAAAGAGTTAGCTTCTTTAAGCGGGTTAAGCGAGTCTTCTACCCAGTTACCGTCGATAACAAAACGGTAGTGGTATTTGCCGTTGGTCAAGGAAAGCCTCTTTGTCCAGCAGCCGTTATCCTGAGTCATTCTGCTGTTTTCATCAAGTTTCCAACCGTTGAATTCACCGGCCAGGTAAACTTCTTTAGCCTGAGGAGCTTTTAGCGAGAAAACCACTTCATTCAGCTTCGGCATGTTTTCTTTGAGTATCTCCTTCATTCTTTTTTCCATTGGTTTCTCGGAAACAACGGCCTTTTCAGGGGTTTGTTCCTGCGTGATGATCTCCCGTGACAGGCTAAAATAATCCTTAGCCCCGCGGCAATATTTATCATAGGATAGAATATGGATGCCTTCATTCTGGGCTTCTTTCAATTTTACGTTCACATGGATAATATTGGAGAATATCTTGTCTTTATGCTCGGATTTTATCCTATCCAGCATTTTAAATGAATGCTGCAGGCGGGAATCAAAGTTAGTCACCAGCACTCTGAAATCAACATTATGCGAAAGCCTTTCGCGGACAAGCCCGATGATCGTGATCAACTGGTCTAATCCCTCTAAGGAGAATCTGCTGGCTTCCACAGGTATGATTACTTCATTGCAGGCGCGTAAAGCGTTGATCGTTAAGATCCCCAGGTTCGGAGGGCAATCGATAACAATGTAGTCGTAATCATTCTTAAAGCTCTTTAATGACTCTGAAAGCTGGCTTTCCCTGCCGATCTCTCCGGCTAATTCCTGCTCAAGAGTGCTTAAGATCATACTGGAAGGGGCGATATCGATATTCGGCCCCAAGTTTTGAATGATCTGCTCCAGCTTCGCTTTTTTGTGCGTGATCTTAGAAAGAACATTATAGATGCTTAATTCCGCTTTGATGTTTAATCCTGCAGTAGCATGGGACTGCGGATCCAGGTCAATAAGCAGGACCTTGCGGTTATTTGTTGAAAGAGCCGCGGACAGGTTTATTGCTGTAGTTGTTTTTCCGCATCCGCCTTTTTGATTTGCTACCGCAATAATACGCATCATTACTTCCCTCCGTTTGTAATTATTTGATTAGGCGCACGTCGTCTATATAAAGCACGCCGGATTTCTCTCGCGCGTTCCATTCTTCCACGCTGAAAGCAAGCAATTTCATCTCCTGCCAGTTGGAGATATTCTTGAACTGGCTGAAATTTATCCTCTGGTCAGACCATTTCTGTGAAATATGTTTTACGTATACTTCTGATCTTTCGTTGAAACGGTTGGTAAACTCAATGCGCAGGGAGATCGCGTCCTTAGGATTGGTTTTGCGCACCGTAAAGCCAAGGCTTTTGTAGCCGGTAAGGTTTAAGTTATTTAAACTCAAGGAGAATGTCTCTCTTTTGGCAGGATCAAAATTAAAGTTTATTTTTGCTGCGTCCTGGACCAGGTAAAGAGCTATTTGAGTAGAGCGGGAGGCCTTCTTGTTAAAACCCAGCCATAACGAGCTGCCTGCACCGAAAGCAATAAGCAGCACTACCGCGATGATCAGGTTGCGAAAAGCTAAAGAATGTGTCTTATTCTTACGTTTCTTCTTGCTGGTTTTTGATGAGGCATCCAGGTAAATTTTAGCCAGATGCTCGTAGATTTCTTTCTTATCCATTTGGTATTTTTATAACACAAAACCTACTACGTGTCAAGCAGTTAGGTACCCTGGAATATCTTTCTTGATCAGTTTGTAGAAGTTTACCAGGTGCATCCTGTAAAGCCTGTCAAATGATCCGTCAGGGTCCTCTCCTGCCCACCAGAACCAATCACTGCCTTCTAATACGCGCATTTGTTTCCAGGCCAAACTATCCGCTTCAGGTGTTTGCTCAAGAGCTTTCCTGGCATCAGCCAGCCACTCCCAGCATTTTACTTTGGATGGATTACCGATCCATTTGCCAAATTCCCCATATATCCAGCTTCCGGCGCTTAAACGCTTGATCTCGCTTTTAGCAGGAAAAGCCTTGAGGTATTCACTGATCGTTGTTGTTTTGATAAAAGGGCTCTCCTGGATGCGTTGATAAAGCAAATTCAGGAAATCATGCCCGTCATTACGGTAATACTCCCAGGCGTTTTCTCCGTCCATCGCGATCGTCACAAGCGTGTTTTGCCCTTTGAATGACTTTTCAATATTCTGCAGGTGTTCAATAAAATTATTTACAGCGTCAGCCTCGGGCATGCCGTGGTAGACAAAACCGATAAAGTCTGAAAGGTTGCGGTCGCGGAATACAATAGTTAGTTGGAGGCCGTCTCTTTTTATGACGTGCGGCTGATAAAGTAATTTAGTATCTCTTTTCTTCTTGCCCAGGGAACGGAATAATAACGCTTCATCGGTGACTATCCATTTTATACCCGATTGCATGATAAAAGGCAGGATATGCTCGCTTACCGCTTCTTCCGAAGGCCACATACCTTGCGGCATTTGGCCGAATTTTTCTTTATAAAATTCCACAGCGCTGTTTATCTGTTGGGCAGCGTCCTTAGGGTAAGCGAACTCCACTTTAGGCAGGAGCGTCTTTCTGTTTGCTTCCTTGGCGATGTTTGTATTATATAATAAAGGCAGGATCGGATGATAATAAGGCGTTACGCTGATTTCAATATTATTCTCAACCTGGGCTTTGCGGTAAGCCGGGATGATCTGCTTAAGTATCTCCAGCTGTTTTTCCAGGATGGTGACTTTATCCGCTTCACTGAAAAACCTGCCCTTATTCTGAATATTCTTTAATTCCGGGATACTATTACGAAATGACGGGTCTATCCAGGCAAGGTTAAACAAAACCTGAAGGTCCAGGAAATCCTGGTTATTTAACTGGATGCCGCGTTCCTTCTTAAAGTAAAGCTCAAGGTATCGCGGAAAGTTAGCGATGACCTTATCTTTATTTATGGAAAAGAAGTTCTGTAGCAAGAATAGTTTATCTTCGCCGGATAACTCGTTAGAGTTTTTTAAGGTAAATTCCTGGAATTTGTCTTTCGTCGAACCATTAGCGTAATCTTCCACCTGTTCGAATAAAGAAGGCACGACGTTAAAAGTCTGTTTAATACCGGGAAAATCTTTAAGCATCTGCACCATATCCAGGTAATCTTTTACTCCGTGCAGCCTTACCCAGGGAAGTTCCGCTTCTTGCGTAAGCAGGTTGCGGTAATACGGCTGATGCATATGAAAAATAAAAGCTAAATAAACCATATCGGGTAGTTAGTAGGTAGTAGTTAGTCTATAGGAAAATAAACAGCTAAAATAAAACCCCCGGGAGATTGCTCCCCCGAGGGTTTATATTTTCTACATAAGCTGTATTAGAATGACACCTTCATGGAGCCGATGACCTGAGAAGCAAGCCTTCTGTCAAGGCTAAGGCCGGAACCTGTTTTTAACCATCCGGCGGTCAAGCCAAACTGCACATCTTCAGTGTAATCATACAAGGCTGTTACATCAATTTCGTCAGCCATGTGGCGCTTGCCAGTCAGGGTGATCGTGCTTAAGTAAGAGCTTGTGCTATCATAATAGCTGTTAGTGATAGTCCTGCTACCAACAGCTTTTTTAGCTATATCATAGTAACCATAATTGACCATCAGCGTGACATCCTCAACTGGTTTGCAGCTTGCTTTTAAGTTGAGCACGCTTAAGTCTGTCATTGGGAAAATGGCGTAAGCGATGTTGTTTAAAACCTGTTCATTGAACATCGGGTCCCAGCCCTGGTTCCTGCTGGTTCCTACCAGGTTCTTTTTGCCGGATAAATAAGTATAGCTGGCACCGATCTTCGGCGTCATCTTTACTTTGGCAAATGTATAATCCGCCATTGCCTGAACAGCAAAGGCTTTATGTTCATTTTGATCCAGATTCCCGCCAATGCCGTCATTTTTACCAAACTGGAAGGCAGCTTCTAAAGACGTATTCAAGTTCTCAATTGGCCTGCTTGAAACTAATGCGCCAATGGTATTAACTTTATCTGTTTTGCCTCTGCTTGCCGAATCACCGGCATTATTATCGGTTTTCAGGAAATAATAAGCAGAAAGGTCTGTTTTATTGTTTAACGCGTATGTAGCGTTGATGCCAGCTAAGTTGATATCATTATTCCTATCTGTATTGCTTTCTTTCACTTTCGCATAGATAACATCCACTACTAATGGATCATAGTTCAGCGTTGCGCGGATGGCATCAAATGCCTTTCTTTCAGATAGATCAGTAGGGATATTCACTATACTAGATCCAACTTTGGCATTACCAATGATCAGGCCATTGCCTAAGTGTATTTCCTGGCGGCCTACGGTTAAAGTTAAAGGCGAATACAGGAATTCCTTTAAGGTAACGTAAGCTAAATCAAGGTCAATGTTGGAGTTGCCGCTTGAAGCTGTGTCATACTGGCCGTTCCAGACTCTTTCATTGATCAACCTTACTGTAGCTGCGACGTTGTCCGTAAGGTCCGCATCAATGCGTAACCTGACCTGGGACATAAAAAAGTCCTGCTTGATATGGTTTTTGTCTCCCGCAGGCCCATTAGCGAGGTTAAAATGACTTCTTGCTACTCCGCTTGCGATAATGTCTCCGGAAACCTTCACATTCTGAACTTCAGCATAGGCGGAAAAAGTCATGCCAACAGTTAACGCTAAAGCCAGCACTAAAATGAAACGTTTATTCATTTGTTCCCCTCCTTTTTATAAAATAATGCCTTCTCTGATTATTGTTGCTATTTTTGCACGGAAAATATAATTTGTCAAGTTTTAATTGATTTAGTATCCGCATATATTAAACCCCCGGTAACTTGTTAGCTACCGGGGGTTTAGGGTGTGTCTTATAACTTTATTAGAATGTTACTTTCATAGAACCGATCAACTGTGAAGCGTTCCTTCTTTCGCTGGCAAATGCTTTTCCAGGAACGAACCAACCGCCAGTTAAGGCTAACTGAACGTCTTCAGTATAGTCGTATGTTGCTGTGAGGTCCAAAGCATCACCTAAGTGAGATTTGCCAGACATAGTGGCTCCATCCAAATAGGAATGTCCTGATGTGCTTGAACCATCATAAGATGAAGGGCTGGTTAAAGTAGAACTGCTGTCAGCTTTAGCGAGCTCATAAAAACCGTAATTGGCGGATATAGTGACATCCTCAACCGGTTTTGCGCTTGCCCTTAAGTTAATTACGCTCATATTAGAGAAAGGAAGAATAGCATAGGTGATGTTATTGAGCGCTTGGCTATAGAACATAGAATCCCAACTGCCATTTCTGGAAGCAGAATTTTCACCACCAGACAGGTAGGTATAGCTGGCACCGATCTTCGGTGTCATCTTTACTTTGGCAAATGTATAATCTAACATTGCCTGTAAAGCCCAAGCCTTATGCTGGCTTGCGTTTGTGTTAGAAGAATCATTCTTGCCAAACTGGAAAGCTGTTTCTAATGATGCTTTAAGATTTTCAATTGGCGTACTGGAGATCAAGGCACCGATCGTGCTTACCTGATCAGCTTTACCTTTGCTATTAGATGCGCCGCCGTCATTATTTCTTTTGTGGAAAGCATAGGCGGATATATCGGTTTTGCTGTTTAAAGCATAGGTGGCATTAATGCCAGCTAAGTTGATCGTGTTATTTCTGGAGGTATCATATTGTTTGACTTTCGCGTAAAGTAAATCCACGATCAATGGATCGTAGTTAAGCGTCGCGCGAATAGCGTCAAATGCGCTTCTTTCGGAAAGATCTTCCGGAAAGTTAACCACATCTTTTGCTGCTCCGGATTTTCCAATTACTAAACCGTTGCCGAATTTGATCTCCTGGCGGCCTACGGTTAAGGTTAAAGGCGAATACAAGAACTCTTTTAAGGTAACATAAGCTAAGTCAAGGTCAATATCGGAGTTACCGCTTGAAGCTGTGTCATATTGGCCGTTCCAGACTCTTTCATTGATCAACCTTACTGTAGCTGCGACGTTGTCAGTAAGGTCAGCATCAATGCGAACTCTGGTTTGAG
>JBAZNG010000021.1:0-17253 GCA_041649385.1 Candidatus Omnitrophota bacterium
TGTTTGTCCAGACCGAAATTATCAGGTCGCATCAGGCGATCCTTTGTCAGCGGCGGCCGCGTTCGGAAAAGGAAGCATTTCCCTGGATGCTGCACCTGATGGCGGTGCATGGCAATGCCATTGTCGGCGCTTCTTATGAAACAGACCGCGGTAAGTTTGTGGGGCGAGGCCATACAGTGGTTGACCCTGTGGCGATGCAGGGCCGCGGCTATCTTTCGGATAGTGAGGGTTCTGTGCTTGACCCAGTTGTTTCGATACGCAGCCAAATTGAACTGGCGCCAGACGAATCAGCAGTGATTGATTATGTGACCGGGATATGCGAGAGCCGGCAAATTGCGCAAGCGCTGATGGAAAAATACAGGGATAGGAATTTAGCTGACCGTGTTTTTAATTTAGCCTGGACTCACGGGCAGGTTGCTTTGCAACAGATTAATTCTACTGAAGCAGACGCCCAACTTTACGGCCGGCTTGCCAGCGCTATTTTGTACGCGAATCCTGCGTGGCGAGCGAGTGCGAGTATTTTGCGCAGGAACAACCGTGGCCAGTCTGATCTTTGGGGATACAGTATTTCGGGGGACCTGCCGATTGTTCTGGTTCGTATTGAAAATCAGGACAATATCGATCTGGTCGTTAAGATGATACAGGCGCATGCTTATTGGCGCATGAAGGGCCTGGCGGTTGATATTATTATATGGAATGAAAATAGTTCCGTTTATCGCGATAGCTTGGGGGAAAGAATTAGCGGGTTAATCCTTGCCAGTAGCAAGGAAACAGTGCAGAAGAATGGCGGTATTTTTTTAAAGCGTGCTGACCAGATGTCAGATGAAGACCGGATTCTTATACAAACGGTGGCACGGATAATTATTTCGGATCGTGGAGGTACGCTGGCTGAGCAGTTGAGTGATATGACACACCCAAAGGTGAATTTTCTGCCATTTGTTCCGACCAGGCAAGATGATCCGGAAGAAGAGGGTAGGGGTTTTGCGGAGCGCCCGGACCTTGTTTATTTTAATGGCGTAGGAGGATTTACCGGGGATGGCCGGGAATACGTGGTCACGACTTCATATCTAAAAACTACTCCCGCTCCCTGGGTGAATGTGCTGGCGAACCGGAATTTCGGCACAGTGGTTTCTGAAAGCGGCAGCGCTTATACCTGGAGCGAGAATGCGCGTGAGTTTCGTTTAACGATTTGCAAGAATGATCCGGTTACGGATGCTTCAGGAGAGGCGTTTTATATTCGCGATGAAGAAAGTGGAAGATTTTGGTCTCCGACGCCGCTTCCCGCTACGGGTAAGACACAATACACCTCGCGCCATGGATTCGGCTATAGCGTTTTTGAACATACTGAAAACGGGATTGTTTCGGAATTAACGGTTTTTGTTTCACAGGAAGATCGCGTTAAATTCTCGGTCCTTAAAATCAGAAATATTTCCGGCCGGCGAAGGCGGCTTTCGGCGACGGACTATTGCGAGCTGGTTATGGGAACATTCCGGGAGAAGTATCACATGCATATTTTGACCGAGATCGATCCCAAAAGCGGGCTTTGTTTGCGCGCAATCCTTATAATAAGGAATTTCCGGATAGGGTTGTTTTTCTGGATGTCAGTGAACCGACGCGATTCGTCACCGGAGACCGGATTGAATTTATCGGAAGAAATGGCACTATGCAATCTCCTTCTGCCATGCGAAGAGATAGGCTTTCCGGAAGAGTGGGCGCGGGGATTGATCCATGTGCTGCCACACAGGCCAAATTTGAGCTTGATGATGGCCAGCAGAAAGAGATTGTTTTCACTTTTGGCTCAGGCAAAACCGTGGATGAGGCGCGAGATCTTCTCCGGCGTTTTGGCGGTATCGATGCGGCGCATCAGGAACTTGAGAAGGTCTGGGATTATTGGAAACGGACCTTAGGCGTTGTGTATGTGGAAACGTCTGATGCTTCGATAAATTTTCTCGTAAACGGTTGGTTGCAATATCAGCTTATAAGTTGCCGTCTAATGGGGCGAAGCGGTTTTTATCAATCCGGCGGGGCTTTCGGTTTTCGAGACCAGCTGCAAGATGTGATGGCTTTGATCCATTCAAAACCGGAAATGGTCAGGGAGCAATTACTGACTTTTGCCGCGCATCAGTTTGTGGAGGGGGATGTGCAGCACTGGTGGCATCCGCCATCCGGCCGGGGGATCCGCAGCCACTGTTCGGATGATTATTTATGGCTTCCCTTTGTGACTTGTCTGTATGTTAAAGAGATCGGCGATACAGGGATCCTTGATGAAACGATTGGTTTTTTTGAAGGGCCCTTGCTCAAAGAGGAAGAAGAATCCTATTTCGATATACCGAGAATTTCTGCGCGTACCGGTTCACTTTATGAACATTGTGTTTTAAGCGTGAAAAAGGGTTTGAATTTTGGCGTTCATGGCCTTCCTCTTATGGGAAGCGGTGACTGGAATGACGGGATGAATATGGTTGGACGCCAGGGAAAAGGCGAAAGCGTCTGGCTTGCTTTTTTTCTTTTTGATGTTCTTAAGTCGATGGCGGTTTTAGCAGTTCAGCATGGGGATAATGACTTTTCAGAGTTTTGTCTTGAGGAGGCCGGCAAGCTCGCCAGGAATATTGAAGAGCATGGCTGGGACGGCCAGTGGTATCGCCGGGCATATTTTGATAGTGGGGATGCTTTGGGCTCTTCTCTAAATAGCGAATGCCGGATTGATTCCATCTCTCAATCCTGGGCAGTGCTTTCAGGTGCGGCTCAACAGGAAAGAGCCAGAAAGGCCATGGATCAGCTGGACCGGCAGCTTGTTGACAGGAAACACGCAATCGTGAAATTACTTGATCCTCCTTTTGATAAAGCTTTGCCCAACCCGGGTTACATTAAAGGTTATGTTCCTGGTGTCAGAGAAAATGGTGGACAGTATACCCACGCTGCGATTTGGGCGACGATTGCGTTTGCGGCCTTAGGGGATAAAAAGCGGGCCTGGGAACTGTTTTATATGCTCAATCCAGTGCATCATTCTGATGGTGCGGATAAGTGCGCTGTTTACAAAGTCGAGCCATATGTAATAGCTGGAGATGTTTATTCTTCTCATGGCCTGGCCGGACGCGGGGGATGGACCTGGTATACCGGATCCGCGGGCTGGATGTATCAGTTAATCGTGAAGTATTTGTTAGGAGTGCGTTTAAAAGTCAACAGGATCTATTTTGAGCCGTGTATTCCCGTGGATTGGCCGTCCTGGAAGCTGCATTATCGGTACAGAGAGACTTTCTATCATATTACTTTTGTCCGCTCAGGATCATCAGACCGCGTGACGTCTGTTAAGGTGGATGGCGTAGCACAGGAGGAAATGGCGATACTGCTCATTGATAATCGGGTAGATCATTCAGTGGAAGTGAAGATCGGGTAATCGCGGGATGGTATACAGAAATTTGTTGTGATTTATTTCCGGATGAACATAGAAAATAAATCCGATGCCATCTCTTTTAGGTAGGCATTTTATATCTATTTACCGGTTAAAGATTAACGCAATTTATAGCTGAAAATGACCAAACAAAGCAGACAAGTTTACGAAGAATTATTTTTTCTAAATGTGTAAATTTTTTATAGGTAAACGAAAAAGGTTTTCCCTTGTCACATAAAATAGATCATAATAATATTGTTCTCTTTGAATAACGGGAGAGCTTGGAGCCTTTGATTGAATATGGCCAATAGCCTTTTTATTTTTCAGGTTGTTTACCCTTGTGCAATATTGTCCGTTTCACGGGATAACCATAAAATTTATTGAAGAGTTATTTTGTGTGTAGTAAAATATAGATTAAGAGGCAGGTAGCGATAATTTGGTTTCCTATTGGGCCAAATACCGGTGAACAACTATTGATTAGAATGCAAAATAAAACGAAAAAGTCCGCATCAAAGAATAAAACCCACAACGGTGAACGCGTGCGCCTTAAAAAATTGATCCTGCGACAAGCCGGTGAACTGAAAATTAAGAATAAGCAATTAAAAAATGGAGCGAAGAAGCAGGTAAAGTCAGAAAAGCAGATCCAGAACGGGGCTATCTTAATACATGAGAAGGATCTGGAGATTATTAAACAGCGCGAAGAACTATTGCATGTTACCAGGGTAGGGAAGCTTGCGGAATTTGTCTCATCATTAGCTCATGAAATCAGCCAGCCTCTTGCATCTATTCTTTCTTACGCTCAAGCTAGCCAGCGCATGCTTGGGGATAGCCAACCCGAGATACGGAAGATCCTTTCGTACATCATTGATGATGACCATCGGGCTACTGAAGTTATTCAGCGATTGCGCTCGTTGTTAAAGAAAAGTGTGCCTGAAATTAAACCACTCAATATCAATGACCTTATTGATGAGACTGTTGTGCTTATTGCAACTGATGCTATCGCTAGGAACAGTGTGATTAAAACTGAGCTGGATAATAATCTTCCCTTTGTTCAGGGGGACAGAATACAGTTGCAACAGGTTCTTTTGAATCTTATCAGTAATAGTTTTGATGCTTTGGAAAACAATCTTGATTCCCGCGAAATATTCATTCGCACAAAGCGTTTAGATGCTGGCACGATTATTGTAGAGGTGAAGGATTCTGGATGCGGGATCCCTGCGCAAAATATACCCAAACTTTTCACCCATTTTTTTACTAGCAAACCAGACGGTTTGGGGATGGGATTGTCTATCAGCCGCTCGATTGTTGAGTCGCATGGTGGGCGGTTGGATGTAAAAAATAATCCTAAGCGCGGCGCAACATTTTATTTCACCCTTCCTATTGATAAAAAGGATGCGTGAGTGGATAGCCATAGGCCTATTATCTATATCGTTGATGACGATCTCTCTGTCTGCAGGGCACTATCCTTATTGTTAAAATCACACGGGTTTAAGGTTCAGGCGTTTATGCGCGCAGCGGACTTCTTGGCATTTAAGCGCCTTAAAGTGCCATCATGTTTGATTTTGGACGTTCGTCTACCTGGTATTAATGGGCTTGCCTTTCAGGAAGTAATGAAACGTAAGGGGGTATCTACTCCGATTATTTTTATTACAGGACATGGCGATATCCCAATGAGTGTTAAAGCGATGAAGGCAGGAGCAGTTGATTTTATTTCCAAGCCTTTTACTGAAAAGAAACTGCTTAATGCTATTACGCCCGCCATTCTAAAAAGCAAAGCTCAAAATAAGGAACAAGCTGAAATATCAAAAATTAAGCGCCGTATCAAAACCTTGTCTCCACGGGAACTGGAAGTTTTTTGGCTTGTAGCCAAGGGGATGTTGAGTAAGCAGATCGCTCGAAAGCGCGGAACTTCCCTCCAGACGATCAAAGTCCACCGCGGCCGGGTAATGCAGAAATTACAGGCTAAAACCGTAACAGAACTCATTCACTTCGCCCAAAAAGCAAAAATTATTTCCTCTCCACACTAATTTCCTTTTAATTGTTTCGAAGGCAAGATTTCCACTCTTTAGGTAAGTAATACTTCCAATTATACCCAGGTACAATTGATTCTGTTTTGTATGCCCCTACAATACTACTATGGGTTGATTGTAAGCCCCTCAAAGAAGATGAAGTAAAACATATTAGACAAGCAAGCATAAGGAGACGAAAAATGAAAATACCCTATTTGGTAGGCGCAGTTTTGTTCATGGCGTCGCAATTTTTATATCAAGCGTATGCCATTGAACTTTGTGAACCGCGGGATTATTACAATCTTGCGGATTCTTCTAAGTGTAAGATAAAATACAATAATGCAGGTGACAAGAGCGGCTCCCAGCAGCTTATGTTTGAAATGCTAAAAAACTATCCCTATGAGAACAAGAATAAGTTTGTAAAATTATTACAAAGAAAAATCGCGCTTGTAAATGATTATATAACGCAAGAACAAAGGAAAAAGCAGGCTGGAAAAGTTAAAACCAATATCAGTAAGCTTGAGCAAACAAAACAAAGCCTTTCCGGGCAGTTGGAGATGGTCAATGCCGCTAATCAGCGTAATTGGGTTAGCGTAAGAGACCAGGCGCGTAAGGCATTGGAAGAAGCTACGCAAAGATTGCGCGAAGTTGAATAGGTTATAAATCTGCGTTAAAAGGGTAGAAAAAGGAGGAGATATGAGGAAGTATTTATATATATTAGTTATATTGACCATATTCATTTTACAGGGGTGTTCAATTTTATCTCCTTCTATAGGGGGATAAACCTTTTAATATGAGATACCGGATCAGTTCAGATATATGAAGATCAGAAGAATATTCATATTGCTAATAGTTGTTATATCGTTTTTTGCAGGCAATAATTTATTGAAAGCAGAGATTGTTGCTCAAGATTATGCCGGAGAGAGCGTCTTCTACCTTATAAGCCCTATTGGAAGATCAGAATATAATAATCTTGGGGTGGTTGATTTAAAAGGAGCAAAAGTTAATTTAGTAACGTTTAAAACTAAGGTGTTATTTTTTGAAGATACGGAGAAAATATATAGCGAACCAGAAAGCTTATTGCCAATCAGGATAGAACGTTTTATTTCCAAGCTGTGGATCAAAGAATACATAACAGAAGAATATGATCAGAAAAAGTTTACAGTTACTTTGAGAAAGTTTAAGAAAGACAAGATAATATATGAGAAGATAACTCAAGCAAAAGGCCCTATTCATAATGCGATCACGCTTCCTTTTAACCTTCGTGGCCGCTTTGATCTTAAAGTAGGCTGGCATTTTACTACGCGAATTCCGGAGGAGTTTGTTTTACAGTTAGTTTCAATAGATCAAGTTAATATTCCTGCAGGTAAATTCCAGGCTTACCATTTTAAGAGTATCCCTGATAAGTTTGAGATCTGGATAAATAAAAACAATCCGCGGGTCCCGCTCAAAATACAAGGTAAAGGTATCTTCGATTATGTTTTGTTAATGAAAAAATATGTTTTTGCCAATATATCCACACAAACTCCATGAAGAATTAGGGATCCCTGAAGATAGATAGTAAAAAAATCAACCATTGTTCTAAAACCACGGTTATACCCAGGTACAATTGATTCAATTCCGGCATATCTTTATAATACTGTATAAGATTGTTTATCATCGTTGGCTTAGATAAGCATCCGCCTTAGCGGATAGTTCGGTTTGTACTTACTTTAATATCACCCGGCTTTATCGGATCAGCCGGTGTGCGCTTCTGCACTAACACCCGGCTTTATCGGATCAGCCGGTGTGCGCTTCTGCGCAAGGAGGTTAGATATGAAAAAGATAATAGTTTTTATCTTATTATTGATTCTATCGGGATGCGGTTTTGTCTATCAAAATTACGACCAAGGCGAACATCGGGGCTTAACCTATGGAATGTCTAAAGAGGATGTAATCCGTAAGATTGGTAAACCGCAGAAAATAAGTAAGATGATAATTGATAACAAAGAATATGATGTTTGGGAATATCCGAACAATAATAGGTCTAAAATAGAAAAAATGAATGCGTTGGGGATTATCTATTCAGAAGTGCTTTTTTCCGATGGTAAATTAGTGCAGCGCGATAAAACAGGGTTTATGGCCAACCAGGATATGAATTTTTAGAGTCGGTAAATTCCGGAGGCGGAGTTAAAGCCGTTAAGATCTCAGAACCCAAAAAAGATCTTAAATAGTACGAATAAGACTATTAGAAGCAATAAATGTTTAACGTGGGGATTTAGATGAAAATGTTACCGGAGAATAAACAAATTTTTATTGTAGATGACGATGAGTCAGTGTGCCGGTCTCTCAGTATTCTGCTGGGTACTTACGGATTTACTGTGGATACTTTTCCTTGCGCAGAGAAATTCTTTCAAGCTGTGCCAAATAGTGTTTTGGGTTGTTTACTCCTGGATATCCATATGCCGAGTTTAGACGGATGGGAAACTCTGCAGCATCTTATTGAATCAGGTTCTACCCGTGCGGTAATTCTTATTTCTGCGGAAAAGAAAAACGGGTTGAGCGAGAAAGCTAAAAAAGCAGGGGCAGTAGGGTTTTTACAAAAACCGTTTAATGACGAAGAGCTAATTGACCTTCTTAATGTTGCGGATAAACAAGGAAGTAAAAGTACCTAAATTGAAAAAAGAAGTAGAAAAAAGTCAAAAAATAGCAGTATTTAGGAAATTGTATATTTTACTATAAGTTTATAATTATAATGAGGAGGTGGGGAGTATGGAAAATAATAGCGTAGGATATTGGGTTTGGTTTCTTTTTATCGGTGGAGTGGTGGGGTGGTTGGCAGGAGTCATCGTCAGGGGGCGGGGATTTGGGATCATTGGAGACATCATCGTAGGGATTGTAGGAGCTATACTTGGTGGATGGATGGGCAGAGTAGTAGGAATATATCCCGGTAGTTCAATTGGTGCGTTTCTAATGGCTCTTATAGGTGCAGTGGTTTTAGTAGGCCTGACGCGCTTCATCGTAAGACGAGTATAGGTATAGCTCGTACTTAAGCAATGCGGTTAGATAGTCTTTACCTGGAGAGTTAAAGACAAAGGAGAATGAGATGAAAAAGTTTTCTTCATTAAGTTTGATCGCTTTAATGGCAATGGCTGTACTTTAGGGTGTAATGCGTTTAGAGGCGCAGGAAAAGACTTGTCGGACACAGGAAAACATATCGAAAATACTGGAAAATAGAATAAAAAAGGAATAAGGGAAGGTGTTCCTAAGGGGGTAGTTATGGGAGGGATATTAGGCTTACTAATCCTGGTTTTAGACATTATCGCCATTGTTAATGTTTTGAAAAGTTCCATGGGCACAGGGAAAAAAGCATTGTGGGCCATTCTGATACTTATTTTACCCGTTATTGGCATGGTGTTTTATTTTTTAATTGGTAATAAGAGATAATGAGACAAAAAAGAACGTATCGCTTACTTATAATAATAACTTTTCTTTTAACATTGTCAGGGTGTGCCCATATTCGGCATGCTGTGCCGGAAAATCTTGTCGGGACAGCCATTGTTATCGGTATACCGGATATACGCCACTATACAGATAAACCCATTTCTCTCTTTATGCGGCAGAGCCTGGTAGATTCGTTTAAAGATGAAGGTAAATTAGAGTATCTAGTTGATGGTATAAAGACTTATCCCATGCTTCTTATCGGAGGCGGTGTATCCAACAGTGCTTACGGCATAGGACTTTTGAATGGGTGGGCAAAGGAAGGTTCCCGCCCGGTATTTAAAATAGTTACAGGTTACTCCAGCGGATCGATCATTGCTGTTGCCACTTTTTCAGGAAAAGACTATGAAGACCGGCTTGCGAAGTTATTTCTTTCTATATCAACCAAAGATGTTATTAGGCAAAAAAACATTTTGAATATTTTATTCGGGAATTCTTTGTATAGTTCAGTTTTGTTTGCTAAGAAAATCGATGATCTTGTGGATGAGGGTTTAATGGCCAGGATCGCCCAAGAGCATGCTAAGGGACGCCGGCTTTATGTGGGGACTACGGATCTTGACGCCCAGGGGTTTGTTATATGGGACATGGGGGCGCTTGCATCCATTGGAGGCCCTGATTCGTTGAAGTTGTTCCGCAAGATAATTTTGGCCTCATGCTCCTTTCCAGCTACGCTTCCTCCCGTTTATTTTCAAGTTGAGGCTGATGGCAGGCGCTTTGATGAGATGCATGCTGATGGTGGAGTTGTTGGCGGGATTTTTTATATTAATCAGTTAATAGAGAATTTAGGATTTAGAACGCGTTTATATGTCCTAAATTGTTGCTATATGTCGCCGCATTCCAGACAAGTAGAAGATAATCTAACGGCGATAACCTCGCGCTTGATTGAAACCCATACAGCGGCAAAAATGGCTGGGGACACTTTTAAGCTTTATGCATTCGCTAAAGAAAAAGGATGGGATTATAATTTAGCGTATATCCCGGAAGATTTTATGCCCAATCAAAATGAGATGTTTGATAAGCAGGAAATGCGCAGGCTCTTTAAGCGCGGATATGACGATGCGGTAAAAGGATATAAGTGGCATAAGGCTCCGCCCGGGCTTCTATCAGATGGTAAATAACATCCCGCGATTATAAGATATTGCACGCCTGCCTGCCGGCAGGCAGGGGTATGCCCTTATGGGCAAGGAGGATATATGAATAAAGGCATGGCAGTTGCGCTTTTGATCGCAGGAATTATTTTGTTGGTTTTTGGGTTTAATGCCTACCATTCGGCTAGTTCGGATGTTTCACGCTTCTTCACGGGAGCGCCTACAGACAAGGCGCTCTGGCTTTTGATCGGTGGAGTGATTGTTGGAATAGTTGGATTATTTGGTTTAGTACGCAAGTAAAAGAGACCATATTTAAAATAGAACGAAAAGGATTGCCTGATATTTTGTAAGGAGAAATTTCTTGAAAACTGATAAATATAATAGAAAAGAGATTATTCGGTTCTTAATCGCGGGGAGTATTGTCAACGCAACAGATTTCAGCATTTATTATATTTTATTCCATTTTCTTCCTTTTAGCATATCCAAAGGAATTTCTTTTCTATGCGCGGGTATTATCGGGTATTTTCTTATTAAAATTTGGACATTTAAACATAACAAGCCATCATCATATGCCGAAATTGGCCGCTATGCGCTAATCAATTCTTTAGCTTTAGGTATTAATGTTTTAACAAATCAAGTTATCCTTAATCTCTGGCCTGGGAATGTTTGGATAGCCTTGATCATTGCCACGATAATTACAGGTTTATTTACTTATGTTTGTTTTAAATGGTGGGTTTTCAGGACTTTTTTAAAAAAAGAGGTGAATTCTGTATTGTGGAAATGCCTTCCCTGGAGATTTTTATTAAGAAATGTTGCGCGCAGGCAAGGTTTTTTAGACCCCGTTAAAGTTATTTCGCAATTACAGAATTTTGCGCAACCCTCTGAAGTGACTGTCCCTAAGGAATTATTGCGTTTGGGAGCTATTTTGCACGCTCGCGGCCTAGTAAATAGTTTAGTCATCCAGCACAACCTGGATTGGATCTGGCCTTATTGGGTGGAATGCCAGTATAATCCGCTGAACGAGGCGTTTATCCCGCGGTCATTCTCGTTAACTCAAATTAATCTCACCCATAGAAATTGGACAGCTTTGGGCGTTCCTGATGGTACCGAATTCCCTCTTGTAGATCCTCGCGGCCTGGTTACTCCCTTTTACGATAGCTGGTCCATTGATGTTTGGATTATTCCAGAAGGGGCAGAGCCATTGATTCCGTCGCGCCTGCCTACCGCCCTCCTGCCGGAAGGGCAGGGACAGGCAGGCAGCCCAAACGTAACACAAAAGTTGGTTTTGGATGGCAATCTTTGCGCGATCACAGAGTCCCGCCTTGGCCAATTAAAACTTCAATTGGAAGCGCAAGTCATTGGTTTGGCTCAAGCGCCAGTTTGCCAGGTTAAAATCTCAGGATTTGCTGGCGTCAAAGCGCAGTTAGTTGTTTCTCTCAGGCCGTATAATCCCGAAGGCGTGAGTTTTATAAACACTATTACTCTTCTTAAAGATTCGTTAGGCTGGCAAGTAAATGGAGATAATTTTATTCTTTTTGATAAGCCCCCAGATCAATGCATATTTTCGGATTATAATCGGGGGGATGTTTATAACCGGTTGTTAGTTAAGGAAAATGGAAGAGAAATTTCATGTAAGGTTGGCATGGCTAGCTCTGCAGCGGTATATGCTCTGGAAGCAGGAATTTTACGAGATATCACCATTTCGATACCATTAATGAAAAACAAAGTTGAAAAAAGTTCCTATGCGGGCTATCAGGAAACTGCCACATTTGCCTGGAAGAATAGCCTAGTCGGCGCGGCTGGATTACAGATTCCCGATGAACATTTTAAGTTCCTTTACACAGCTGCTATTCACACCATGGTTTTGCATTCTCCTAAGGAAGTTTATCCGGGGCCTTATATTTACCGAAGGTTCTGGTTTCGCGATGCAGCTTTTATATTGAATGGTTTATTATGCGTCGGGTTAAAGGAGCGTGTGCGGCGAGCCTTAGATTGTTTCCGTGACCGTCAAACAACGGGAGGTTATTTTCTTTCTCAGGATGGGGAATGGGATTCTAACGGGGAAGGCCTTTGGATTATGCGCCAGTATTCTCAAATGACGGGAAATGCCCCGCCAAAAGAATGGAAAGAATCAATCTATAAAGCGGGTAGATGGATTTATAAAAAGTGCTTGCCTGGCAATTTACCATCTCTCCACGCAGGTTTATTGCCTTCGGGATTTAGCGCTGAGCACTTGGGATTGAATGATTTTTATTATTGGGATGATTTTTGGGGTGTTGCGGGATTAAAAGCAGCAGCCTTTTTGTGCGCTGCTTATAAGGATAATGATGAGGCGGCTCATTTTGAGAGCCATGCAGATGCGTTGTTGGAGAGTATTAACCAAAGTTTGAAAAAAGTAGAGTCTCGTTTAAAAAGACTAGCAATGCCAGCCTCTCCGTATCGGCGTTTGGATTCGGGGGCGATCGGCTCTTTGGTTGCGGGTTATCCGCTTCGCATTTTTGATGAGAAGGACCCCAGGATTTTAGATACAGCAGGTTTCTTGATGAAAAAATGTTTAGTTCACGGTGGATTTTTTCATGATATGACTCATTCAGGAATCAACCCCTACCTTACGTTACATTTAGCGCAAGTCTTTTTACGTGCCGGTGATCCCCGCTATTTTGGTTTGATGACCGCGGTGGCCAAATTAGCTTCATCGACAGGGCAGTGGCCGGAGTCAGTGCACCCGCGTACAGGCGGCGGCTGTATGGGAGACGGGCAGCATGTCTGGGCTGCAGCGGAATGGGCGATGATGATCAGGAATTGTTTTGTGCGTGAAGAAGGCAACCGATTAATAATATGCTCAGGAATTCCGCAAGTTTGGCTTGATAAAAATCAGACAATTTCGTTTGGGCCAGCGCCAACAAGTTTTGGCGATATTCAAATTTCCATAAAACCGCAAGGGGAAAATATTCTTGTCCAATGGCGCGGAACTTGGTTTGCGCAAGAGCCTCCGATCGATATTCAATTACCCGGTTTTAAAAGCGTGAGAATTCCACCGGCAACAAATTCATTTGAATTTAAAATTTCGGCGGGCAAATGATTAAAGACATTGTAGACAAATTTAATGATTTTATCATATTGAATTCGGGGAAGATAATTTTCCCGGAGGAGATCGAGGAGTTTTATACAAAGATCGCCCCGATCAAAGAGATGTGCGTTTTTACCGTTATTGGAATGGATGGCGCAAGAAAATCGAAAGTCCTTTGGGCGGTCATCCAGCCTGATCTTGAGAGTTTTAGGAAATTTGCCGTAGTGAATCTGCATTTAGCGATTAAGGAAAGATTTGACGAGACCTCGCTGTCGCTGCCTGTCCATAAAAGGCTTAAAGGTTTTACTATTACGCTTGCCGAGCTGCCGCATACTCTGTTTGGAAAGTTAGATAGATATGCGATCAAGGAAGTATATGAACCTAGAGTAATCGCGGGGATAGAAGGCGCTCTTCCGGTATCAGAAGAGTTAACAGCTTCAGACAAGCTCCTGATAGAATCCAAGACCGGCATTAAAATTTTGAAATGCCTAAAGGAGATATCCGGCACTAAGAAATTGATAATACTTGAGGATTCTTTAGAGTTGGATCTGGGCATAGATTCATTAGGCAGGATAGAATTGGCTTCGTGTCTGCAGTTAGCTTTTGGAGCCGAAATAAAAGACGAGGCGATCTCGCGGGCTTTTAGCGTAAAAGAGCTTATCCTGGGAATAACGGATGCCTTAAAAGAAGCTAAAGGCATTCGGCCGGAGGAGGACCAGGGAGCACCTTTAGTGCCGGGCTACTGGAAGAAGCATTTGCAGGTCTTGCCGAAAGAAGAACACTTGGGGGCATTGGAATTTAGTAACGGTTTTTTTGCCTGGTCGCTTCGGTTTATTATCATAGCCGTAAATTATTTAATTTTTAAATTATTTTTCCATGTCAAGGCTGAAGGAACCCAAAATGTGCCGAAAGATGGCGCATATATTTTATTTCCCAACCATACCAGTGACCTTGATGGGCCGGCGATTGCTGCTTGTTTACCGCGCAGGCCGCATTTTCAACTTTTTTACTTTGTTTTTATACCGTATTTCTTCAGGCCTTTTATAAAATCTTCTTTTTTAAGGAATATGGTAAAAATGATCAGGCTTATTCCTTTTGATTATTCAACGCATTTTCTAGAGTCATTACGCAGCGCTTATTTAGTATTGCAAATGCGCAAAGGTTTGTGTTTCTTCCCGGAGGGGTTGCGCAGTGTTACTGGTGAAGTCGTAAAATTCAAAAAAGGGTTCGGTGTTTTAGCTAAGGAGTCGGGGGCAAAGCTTGTGCCTGTGGCTATAGATGGAGCTTACCAGGCTTGGCCCAGTACGGCAAAGTATCCCAGATGCCATGCGATTAGAGTCAGATTCGGTAAGCCGCTTTTTGCTGAAGATTTGGAAAAAGAAGGATTAGCCATGGGTGCGCAGAATTCTTACGAAGCAATATGCCTGGCGGCTAGAAAAGCGCTTGTGCGGCTAAAAGCCTGCCCGCCGGCAGGCAGGGATAAATAATGAATATTATTATGATGACGAATACCTATTTTCCGATGGTAGGAGGCCTAGAGCAATCGGTTTATTCTTTTAGCGAGGAATTTAGAAGTTTAGGGCATGAGGTTTTGATTGTTACTCCCGCCTTTGGGGGAGCCCCGATCGAGGAACCGGGCGTTATTCGGATCCCGGCGTTCCAGAAATTCGGCGGGACTATTTTTTCCGTTAACTTTCCGATCTCCGGGCTATTAAAGCGATATATGAAAGAATTCGTGCCGGATATGGTGCACGCCCATGGTCCGTTTTTCATGGGAGATTTCGCGTTACGCCTTAGCCGGCAGCACGCCATACCGTTAGTATTCACATATCATACGATGTTTGAGCAGTATGTGCATGATTGGCCAGTTCAAAATGAGGGAGTGAAACGGTTTATGGTCAAGCTTGCTGCCGGATATTCAAATTTGGTGGATCAGGTAATCGTGCCTAGCGAAAGCGTGCGGGAGATCTTGCTTAAAAGAGGCGTTAAGACTCCTATGGAGGTTATCCCGACAGGGATAGATGCCCAGCGTTTTGCGAAAGGCGACGGAATCGCTTTTCGCCAGAGTAACCAAATTCCTCCCGATGCCTTGGTCGTTGGCCATGCTGGGCGGCTGTCTCCAGAAAAGAATTTGGGATTCTTGACAAATTGCCTGGTCGAATTATTAAAAAAAGACCCAAGGGTCCACGCTCTGATCGTGGGCCTTGGCCCATCGGAAAGGATGATCAAAGACACTTTTGAGAAAGCAGGCCTTGAAAAGAGATTGCATCTAACCGGGGTCCTGCATTATCAGAGTTTGGTTGATGCTTATTTTGCGATGGATGTTTTCGCGTTCGCTTCATTAAGCGAAACACAAGGGATTGTTCTTATTGAAGCTATGGTAGCCGGCTTGCCGGTCGTGGCCCTGGATGCGCCGGGAGCCAGGGAAGTCGTAGAAGATTATCACAACGGCCGATTGCTTAATGAGATGGACCAGCGAAGTTTTGTTGATGCGCTTATCTGGGCCTTATCTCGAACTACTGAAGAGCTACAAGCCACAAAACAGATCCTAAGAATGACGGTTCAGAAATACCCGATTAATTCTGCTGCTAAACATATGTTAGAGATTTACGATAAAATTAGGTCCAGAAGATCCGTTTCCTTAGGCAAAAAAAATAGTTCGCAGTATCGCACCCTGTGGCGCCTGAAAGCGGAGTGGGATATTTGCAGTAATTATATTAGGTCCTTGGTTAGATCAGTGTTTGAAGGGGGCTTTCAGAAAACAGAGCCCGTAAGAATTAAAGATACGACGGTGAAGAATGGAAAATAATTGTTACGTAATGACCAAGGATAGCCAGCGCATCGCCTTAATTCATGTTAGAGGATGTTTTTCTAAAGTTATTATTGCCCCTGGTTTTTATAACAATAAGGAAGCTTTATGATGAAGATTAAAAACATACTTATTGCATTAGTAATAGCCCCATTGATCTTTATGGGCAGTGATTCATTAAAAGCCAAAGTTGATATTAACGGTTATAGCGGAGAGAGTATCCAGTATCTTATAAAGCCTGTAGGCAGATCAGAATATAAAAATCTTGGAATGGTCGATTTTAAAGGAGTGAAGGCGGATTTGGTAACGCTTAAGAGCAAAATATTATTTGTTGAGGTCATGGAAAATATTTTTTACGATCCGGAAAGTTTATTGCCATATAGAACAGAGCGCACTAATTCAGGCCTTTGGTTTAATGAATATAGGACAGAAGAATACGATCAGAAGCAATTCACAGTTGTAATAAGAAAGTTTAAAAACAAAAAGTTAGTGAAGGAGCAGGTAATTAAAGCAGACGGCCCGATCCAAAATATGAACACGCTTCTTTTTTATCTACGCAAGCAGCCGGAACTTAAGATAGGATGGCATTATGCTGCGAAGGTCGTTGGTGAACTTAAGCTATTGAAGTTTGATTTAAAATTAATCTCTATAGATGAAATAGTAGTTCCCGGAGGTAAATTTCAGGCTTACCATTTTATAAGTGTGCCCGATACGTTTGAAATCTGGATCGATAAAAACAGCCCGCGAATCCCGCTTAGGATAAACATCAAAGGCATTGTTAATTGTTCCATATTAATGAAAGGATATAAGCTTCAGAGTAATTAAAGTAATAGTTTTTAAATATATCAATCAAGGAGTGGGCAATAACCTCTCTTATCAATAATGGTGAAACTATGAAAGATAAAAAGAAATATGAAGAATTAATTAAAGGAAAGAAATTTTTTGAGGGGATAAAGTTTTGGCAGAAACAGATATCCGAGTTAGGCAATTTAAAAGCTATTCTTAAACGCAATAAAGCAGAATTGAGCAAGTTACCCCAAAAGCTTCGTAAACAGATAGAGACCCATATGTCTACAGAAAGAATAATTAATAAACAGCTGCGCAGCGAGATTGAACAGCGTAAGCAAGTAGACCGGGTAGTCCAGGATGCTTTTGAATACTCTCGGGATATAGTAGATACCGTGCGTGAACCCTTGCTTGTCCTGGATGCAGACCTAAAAGTAATTTCAGCCAATCGTTCATTCTATGAATTTTTTAAGGTAAAGCCTGAAGAGACCGTGGGGCAGGTTATTTATGACCTGGGCAATAAGCAATGGAATATCCCCAAACTAAGTGAACTGCTGGAAACCATCCTTCCTCAGAAGACAACCTTTGATAACTATGAGGTTGAACATGATTTTGCTACTATC
>JBAZNG010000022.1:0-16281 GCA_041649385.1 Candidatus Omnitrophota bacterium
ACGCCAATAAAGGGCCGGTCCAGGTCTTTCCTGGATAAACCCGTAGCATGCAGAAGCGCCCGGTGCGGCACCCTCTCCAAACCTTTTTTGATCCGATCAGAACGCATGTTTTGTCCTTTCTTTATATCCCGGCTCACAGCCGTTTGAAGTTATTACAAAATTTTACAAGTTCGCCGGGATAAATTCGCGTATTAAGTTATGTCGTTAAATATTTGTAGCCAACTCCATAACTTAAACGCTCATTTAGTCCGCGCCTTCTCCGTCATGCACAATCGCTTCTGTATCCTGGCGCTTACGCACGATCACTCTCTTTAAGCTGACATATTTATCTACCAGCGTGTCGTTATTCACAGCATTAAGCTGTTTAAAAAGGAAATCAAACTTGCTTTCGATCTCCGCGGCAATAGCATCGCGCACATCCTGTGAAAGGTTCATAATATCGTTCTTAAATGGCCCTAACGCTTTCTTGCGCGTCTTATAGAAGAACTGCTCCTGCGTCTCGCCCTCCTTGGCTTCGCTGGCGGCGTTGACTTTGAGCCACTCATATATCTTATTCTTTAATTCCTGCGGAAAATGCTTGGAATCAAAGATCATGTTCTGGAACTGCGTGGCCAAATGCACCTCGCATGCCTCGCACTCGGCGAATTTATGAAACGCCTCTTCCGGTAAGGTCGATGCGCCATGCTGTACTGTGCCGCCTAAACCGAATTCCTTCCTGGCCATCTCACCGAGATTCTTTAATGTGTCAAAATCAAGTTTTACCTGGGCAATGGAACCATCAGGCAAAACCACCCCGCCGTGGCTGGTGCCGGTCTGTATGGATATCTTGCTTATCCCGGTAAGGCCTTTGCGCAGGCGCTGTTTGTAACCTTCCATGAACGCGCGCAAATCTTCCGGTGTTGAATTCTGATGGCCTACCTCGCCGATCTCCCCGCCTACGGAAACCGTGATGCCCTTAGGCTGTACCCGGCGGATAAACTGCGTAAGTTTGGCGCAAACCTCATAGTTTAAATACTGCTGGTCTTTTACTTTTGGCTTGGAAAGATCCACAAGCGTTGAGGAATCAATATCTATGTTGTAGAAACCAGCGCCGACAGCGTCGCTGATCAATGCCTGTAAAACGCCCATTTCTTTTTCAGGGTCCTCTTTATATTTCTTAAGGTTTGCCTGAAAATGGTCGCCTTGGATAAACACGGGGCCGGAATAATTCTCTTTTATCGCTGCGGCCAATATCACTGCGGAGTACTCCACCGGGGCTTGAGCGGTATAACCCATCTCGGATTTAGCGATCTCAAATATAAAAGCCTTGGCATTATTCTTTTTGCCGACCCTAAAAAGCGCCCGGGCCAGGTCATAAGTCAGGCTTCTTAAATTGATCGCCGGCACAGTGGAACCAGTGAACTCCGAGCGGCCGCGCGCCATATAATAATCATGGATGCTGGATGGATAAATACCTTTCTTATAAGCGATGTCCCAGATCTTCTTGGCTAGCGTCTTTTTCACAGCCGGATCCTGGCTTAAAACAAGCTCCCTGACAATCTTATCAATATCTAACGGCCTTCTTCCCATGACTCCTCCTTATTCTTTCTTACTTTAAGTTAATATTTTGATTAAGTTATACAGATCCACGATCCTTAAATCTTTTTTCTGAATAGCGTGCTCAAGGTCCACTTCCACGATCTTGCCGCAGCTTAAACCCACAACTTTATCGGTTTTACCGGCGATCAGGCAATCAACCGCGACTTTACCCAGATCCAACGCTAAAGCGCGGCTGACCGCTGTAGGCGAACCGCCTCTTTGCACATGGCCCAGCACTACGGTGCGGGTTTCCAGGCTTGTCATATCCGTAATACGCTTGGCAATATCATCGGCGCGGCCGGCGCCTTCGGCAACAACGATTATCCAGCTCATTTTGCCGACAAGGTTGCCATGGACAATATCATGGCAGATATCTTCTAAATTTAATTCCTTTTCAGGGATGATCACCCCTTCACAACCTCCGGCAAGCGCGACAGTAAGCGCGATATAACCGGAATCCCTGCCCATTACTTCTACTACAAAGATGCGCTCCATGGAAGTCGCCGTATCGCGGATCTTATCAATGGCATCTAATGCGGTATTGACTGCGGTGTCCGTCCCGATAGTCACATCAATGCCGTTCACATCATTATCAATGGAGGCCGGGATGCCTATGCAGGGGATATTGTATTTGGTGCAAAACAAATGCGCTGCCTTAAAACTGCCGTTTCCACCGATAACCACAAGCCCATCGATATTATTCTTTTTTACCGTGTTAAAAGCGCGTAATTGGCCTTCATCGGTGAAAAACTCCGCGCAACGGGCGGTCTTAAGAATCGTCCCTCCCTGGCCGATGATCCCGGAAACAGAACGATGGTTAAGCAGTTTAAGCTCCTCATTGATCAGGCCCCACCAGCCGCGAAAGACACCCATCACTTCCAACTTCTGGCTTATGCCGTAGCGCACCACAGAACGGATAGCCGGATTCATCCCCGGAGCATCCCCGCCTGTAGTTAAAACTGCTATTCTCTTCATCGCCATTTTATAGGTTCTAGGTTACAGGTGCTAGGTTCTTGGTTTTCTATCTACTATTTTTGCTTTTTCCTACATTCTATCTACCTGCCTGCCGGCAGGTAGGCTACCTACTGAATTTCACGTGCCCATCTCCCAACTAGCCAGGTATTTCTTTTGCTCTTTGGTCAAAGTATCTATACTGATACCCATGGATTTTAATTTCAGCCTGGCGATATTATTATCAATATTCTCCGGCACAGTATAAACCTGCTTTTTAAGTTTCTTATAATTTTTAGCCATGTATTCGGCTGAAAACGCCTGGTTGGCAAAAGACATATCCATTACAGAAGCAGGATGCCCTTCTGCCGCAGCCAGATTGATCAGGCGGCCCTGGCCTAAAATATATATCCGTTTATTGTTCCTCAAGGTATACTCATCAACAAAATCACGCGTCGGCCGGATTTTCTTAGCGATCTTCTTCAGGCCTGGTATGTCAAGTTCAACATTAAAATGGCCGGAGTTACAGACCACCGCGCCATCCTGCATAACGGCAAAATGCTCTTTGCGGATAACATTGATATCGCCGGTAACTGTAACAAAGATATCGCCGACTTTGGCTGCCTCCTTGATCGTCATTACGCGAAAACCATCCATCGTCGCTTCCAAAGCGCGCAAAGGCAAAACTTCCACGACAATAACCTTAGCGCCTAGGCCTTTTGCGCGCATTGCCGCGCCCTTACCGCACCAGCCGTAACCGCAGACCACAAAGTTGGTTCCCGCGATAAGCTTATTCGTTGCCCGCACTATGCCGTCTAACGTAGACTGCCCTGTGCCATAGCGGTTATCGAACAGATGTTTAGTCATCGCGTCATTGACAGCGATGATCGGATAACGCAGTTTGCCTTCCTTGGCCAGGGCTCTTAAACGGATCACCCCGGTAGTTGTTTCTTCTGTCCCGCCGATAATGTTGGCGTGGCTTGCTTTAGGACGCTGATGAATACTGCTGACTAAGTCTGCTCCATCATCCATGGTAATATCAGGTTTTACCGCCAGGGCGGATTTTATATGCGCATAGTAAGTTTTAGTATCCTCACCCTTTATGGCAAATACACTGACGCGGGAATTCTTTACTAAACTCGCCGCAACATCATCCTGAGTGGACAAAGGATTAGACGCGCAAATATAGACATCTGCGCCGCCGGCTTTTAACGTTTCCGTTAACGCCGCGGTTTCTGTGGTAACATGCAGGCAGCAGGCGACTTTAAGCCCTTTAAGCGGTTTTTCTTTGGCAAACCTTTGTTTGATCAGTTTCAATACGGGCATATTATTGCTGGCCCATTCAATGCGTAAAGCGCCCTTCTTAGCTAACTTGATGTCCTTAATATCGTATTTCATTTATCTCCTTTTGTCAGCTTGCCAGCTTTCAGTCATCAGCTATCAGTCTTCAGATAAAAGCTGATAGCTGAACGCTGATAGCTGATAGCTTATAATCTCGCTGCCTGCCTCTTTATTTCAGCTGCTTTGTCAGTCTTTTCCCAGCTGAACTCATCCCTGCCAAAATGCCCATAACAGGCTGTTTTCCTATAGACCGGTTTTAACAGATCCAGGGAATTAATAATACCCTTAGGCGTAAGCTGGAAGTTATGCCGGATAAGCTTGACCATCGCCTCATCGGATAACTTTCCTGTCCCATAAGTATCCACATAAACAGAAAGCGGGTCAGCATAGCCAATAACATAGGAAAGCTGCACCATGAATTTATCCGCCAGGCCAGCGGCAACCATGTTTTTGGCGATATAACGGCACATATAGGCTGCGGAACGGTCAACCTTGGTCGGGTCTTTGCCGCTGAAAGCTCCGCCGCCATGGGGAACGCTGCCGCCATAAGTATCCACGATGATCTTTCTGCCGGTCATCCCCGTGTCTGATTGCGGGCCGCCGATCAAGAATTTTCCCGTCTGGTTAACGTAATATTTTGTGCCCTTATCGATCAGGCCCTTGAGCATCGGCTCGGCGATAACCTTGATCATCTCCTGGCGCGCTTTCGGAGTAATATGCTTGCCGCTTTTATCCAGGATATCTTCTGTGTGCTGGCAGGCGATAACCACTGAATCCACGCGTTTTGCCTTGCCGCACTCATATTCTACGGTCACCTGTGATTTTGAATCCGGGCCAAGGTATTTTAGTACGCCTGAGCGGCGCACATCCGCCATGCGTTTTACCAAACGGTGCGCCAGCATTATAGGAAGAGGCATAAGTTCCTTGGTTTCCGTGCAAGCGTAACCAAACATGATCCCCTGGTCACCTGCGCCGCCTGTATTTACTCCCTGGGCGATATCCGGCGACTGGCTGTTGATCGTGTTAACGATCGCGCACGTTTCATAATCAAAACCGTATTTAGGATGCGTGTAACCGATTTCCTGTATGATGTTACGGGCAAGTTTCTGTATATCAACATAAGCGTTGGTAGTGATCTCGCCGCCTACGATCAAAAGCCCCATTGTTACATAAGTCTCACAAGCGACGCGGCTTGCCTGTTTGTTGGAATCTGACCTTAAAACCTGGTCAAGCACACCGTCAGAGATCTGATCGCAGACTTTATCCGGATGGCCCTCACCTACTGACTCTGAAGTAAAATAGTGTTTACGCACCGACATATTCTTTTCCCTTTCTTTAGCTTTTTACCGCGAGACTCTTGTTTGCCGCATCCAAATACTTATGATCACCGATATCAAACCACTTGCCGCCAAAAACAAAACCATAAACCTTCACTTTATCCTTAAGCCAGCAGATAAACCCACCCGTAGTGTCATTATTTTTACGCGTATCCCGCATATATTCTTTTACCTTGCCTAACAAATCACGCGGGATAAAATATAAACACATTGCCACAAGGTTACTTGCCGGCTTTTGCGGCTTTTCCACTAATTCACTGATCAAGCCCTTGCGGCCAAGCTTAACTACCCCATACCGGCTGGCATCAGACTTATCTTTCAGCCTGTAAATCCCCATTATAGGAGACGGATAATTTCCTAAAGAGAATTTCAGGAAACCTTCCAGGCCCTGGCTAAAAAGGTTATCCCCACCGATAACCAAAATGTCGTCGGAAATGCGTTTTTTGGAAAGAACAAAATTTATATCACCGATCGCCCCCAGCCTTGACAGGTTATTCTTAGTCAGGTCATTGACCAAAGTAATTTTCTTATTGGTCTTGGCTGTTTTAGCCCACGTGCTAAACTTAGAGATGAACCGGTCATTAGTGACCACAATTATTTCGTTTACCTGTTTTAAACCATTAAGCTGCTCAATAATATGATCAATGATCGGCTTGTTATTCACCTCTAAAAGAGGTTTGGGGTAATGCCTGGTTAATGGATACAGCCGCGTGGCGTAACCAGCGGCAAGGATCAAAGCCTTCATCTTATTTCAAGATCTCCTTTAGCTTATCCTGCACAAAACTCTCTACTTCTTTGCCCGTAGAGAACAAAAGCGCCTGTTCTGCGATCAAGCGTGTTTCCTGTATACTGATCGCCCGGATAATGTATTTTAGTTCCGGAATGACCTGCGGCGGAATACTAAACTCATCCAGCCCTAAACCCAAAAGTATAAGCGCCAGGCTCGGCTCGCCGGCCATTTCACCGCACATCGCCACTTTTATCCCCGCTTTGTGCGCGCAATCAATGACGTTTTTGATCAATCTTAATACAGCCGGATGAGCTGGCTCATAAAGATAGGCGACTTTCTCATTTCCGCGGTCAACTGCCAGAGAATACTGGATCAGGTCATTTGTGCCGATGCTGAAGAAATCCGCCTCTTTTGCCAGAATATCCGCTGTCATCGCCGCAGAAGGCACCTCGATCATCACGCCGATCTTGATCTTATCATTAAAAGCCACGCCCTGGCTTTTTAGCTCATCCTTGGCTTCCTGCAGGATGCTGTTTGCCTGGCGCAACTCTTCAATGCCGGAGATCATCGGGTACATCACCTTAAGATTGCCATGCACGGAAGCGCGCAGGATCGCGCGCAACTGCAGCCTGAAAATATCAGGCCGCGCCAGGCAAAACCGGATAGCCCTCCAGCCTAAGAATGACTGCATTTCATGCGGCATCTCAAGCTGTGAAAGAAATTTATCGCCTCCTAGATCCAGCGTGCGGATGACCACTTCCCGCGGATTCATCTCCTCAGCGACATATTTATAAGCCTGATAATGATCATCTTCCGTAGGAAGGTCCTTGCGGTTCATATAAAAGAATTCCGTGCGGTATAACCCGATGCCCTCGGTGCCGTGCAACTTAGCAGATAGCACTTCATCGGGGAATTCAATATTAGCGTTAACCCCGACTGTCTGGCCGTCGTTACTTATCGCAGGCAGGTCCTTAACGGAAACAAACCTGGCGGCGATACCTTTCAGCTTCTCCAGCTCTTCCTGGTAGATAGAGAGCGTCTGCTCATCCGGGTCAATGATCACCGTGCCGGTATTGCCATCAACGATCAAGATATCCCCTGCCTTAACCTTGAAGGTAAAACCTTCTACGCCGACAACCGCGGGTATCTCCAAAGATTTTGCCATGATCGCGGTGTGCGAAGTCTTACCGCCGATATCCGTGACGAACCCGGCGACATTCTTTCTGTGCATTGCCGCCGTATCGGAAGGCGAAAGGTCATGCGCCACGATGATCGCCCGCTCTTTAAGGTCGCTTAGGCTTTGTTTTTCCTTGCCCAAAAGATGGCGCAGGATACGTTTACCCACATCGTTGATATCGGCAGTGCGCTCTTTTAAATATTCATCCTCAATCTTGGAAAAAACACTGATATATTTCTTCAATACTTCCGAGAAAATATAGGCAACGTTCAGCTGCTCCTTCTTAAGCCGGGAGATAACCTCCTCGATGAGCATGCGGTCCTCAAGGACCAAAAGATGCGCATCAAATATCTGCGCCTCATCCTGGCCCATCTCCGTGCCTATCCTTTTCTGCAGTTCGATGATCTCGCGGCGGGTCTTGATCAGCGCTTCCTCAAAAAGCTGTATCTGCGCCGGAATATCCTCCCAGCTGATCGCCTCGCGGCTGACCGCAAACTCTTCTTTGCCTAATTTGTAAGCCGGGCCGATACTTATGCCGCTTGCGGCGGCAATGCCCTTTAACTGGATCATAACTCTTCCTCGCTATTAATCACTTTCTCCAACTCCTCTAATGCCTTTTCCGCGTCAACGCCATTAGCTTCCACAATAATCATACTGCCTTTTTCTGCCCCAAGCATAAGTATGCCCATAATGGATTTACCGTTTACCTCTTCATTGTCGCGCTTGACAGTGATATAAGAATCGAATTTATTGGCCACCTGCACGAATAGCGCCGCAGGCCTGGCGTGCAGGCCCTGATTATTTTTAACGATCAGCTCTTTCTTTACTATTGCCATATGTATAAAAACAGGATACAACTGTTTTCCTATTTAAATCTCTTCAATGAAACCCAGGATGATCCGCGCCAGCATCTCCGGGTCATGCCTGATCACTCCGTCCTGGATAGTTACAAAATCTTCCTCAATCACCCGATACCCCATTTGCTCGATCTTCTTACGGTCACAGAGCACCCGGGAAGAATTCTGTTTAGTGTATCGCTCTACGATATCCTGGGGCACATCTCCTGTGTTGACCAAGCAGTAATCCAGGATACGCGCGGAACTATGCTTGACCATCGCGCTGATATGGTCCGATACGCTGTAGTTATCGGTTTCCCCCGGCTGGGTCATTACATTACAGACATAAACCTTGATCGCCTGCGACGACGCTATCGCCTGGGCGATATCGCTGACCAGCAGGTTCGGGATAATGCTTGTATATAAAGAACCCGGCCCCAGAACGATCATCTGCGCCTCACGTATAGCCTTTAAAGCGTCAGGTGTTGCCTGTGAATGCTCCGGGATCAAGGCGACTTTATTGATCAACTTGCGCGCCTTGGGTATCTTCTCTTCACCCACAAGGCTGGAACCATCTTTATAATGAGCGGCTAAATTAACCTTCTCCAGAGTAGACGGGATGACTTGGCCGCGTAAAGCAAGCACCTTACTTGTTTCCTTGATCGCCTTCTCAAAATCACCGGTCAACTGCGTCATTACCGTGATAAAAAGATTCCCGAAAGAATGTCCGGAAAATTCCGAATTTTTGTCAAAACGGAACTGGAACAAATCCTGCATCAAAGTCGGCGCATCAGCCAAAGCCACCAGGCAGTTACGGATATCACCAGGAGGCAAAACATCAAACTGCTGGCGCAGTTTGCCTGAAGAACCGCCATCGTCGGCAACAGTAACCACGGCTGAAATATTCGAAGAGTAGGTTTTTAAACCGCTGAGCAATACCGACAAGCCCGTACCGCCGCCCACCGCCACAATGCGCGGGCCGCGGCTTAAATGTTTTTTCTGATACAAAATATCCACCAACCCGGAATCTTTAGAGGTTGGAATGAATACGGCTATGAAAGAACGCATCATCCGCTTGATGCCTAAGATCAGGATGATGATACCGGAAACAACAACGATCGCGTCTAAAAGTTGTACTGCCCAGAACTCCTCTGAACGCAGGTTAGCTGTGCCCAAAATAAGCAATAGAACGCCGAAGGTGCTTAAACCTATCCAGCGCTTGATGCCAATTCCAGGATAAAGCCATTTTAGGATTCCAGGATTTTCCGCTCGCATTTTATAAAATTATTTGTGTTAAAAAAACAGCGCAGAGGCTAAATCTTCTTCTCGTCTTCCTGCGTGATTATCTTGATCACGGATTTTTCATCGACACAGGTGCGCAGCGTATCCCGGAAATATTTATCTTTGAGCAGACGAGATATTCGGGCTAACGCCTTAAGGTGCGGGCCGGCGGAATCCCGGGGAGCAACTAATAGGAAAAAAATGTAGGCTAACTCCCCATCAAGGGAATCAAAATCAACGCCTTTCTTGGAGAGGCCGAATGCGGCTACTAATTTGTCCACGCAGTCAGATTTGGCATGCGGTATGGCGATACCCTGCCCGATAGCGGTTGAACCCAGCGCTTCCCTGGCCATAAGCGACTCAATAAGCTTGGCGCGGTTACGTTTCTCTATATCTCCGGATTCAATGAGCAGGTCGACAAGTTCTTTAATCACATCTTCTTTTTTGGTGGATTTTATGTCAGTGAGGATCGCCTTCTTAGAAAGAAACTCCATAATCTGCATCTTAAGTTCTCCTTTCAATGGATTATTAAAGTTTAAGCGGGAGACGGGGTTCGAACCCGCGACATCAACCTTGGCAAGGTTGCGCTCTACCAACTGAGCCACTCCCGCAATTTGGATGTTAGGTTTTAGGTGCTAGGTTTTAGGTATGGGGCAACCGGCTTATCATTTTATCCAAGCCTAACACCTAGAACCAAAAATCATTTAAGCCAGAACAATGGGCGGAAGAGGATTTGAACCTCCAAGGGTTACCCCAATAGCTCCTAAGGCTATCGCGTATGCCAATTCCGCCATCCGCCCGGAATTTTTCCTCTTTCCACCTGCAAACCACTTTGATAGCCTGTGGTATTGTGAGCGTGCATTAGAAATTTTTCGGCAAATGTGTGCAAGGGATTACGACGAACGAAGGACACTCTTAAAACGTAAGCTAAGTCCGAGAGTGAGTCGTAAACCGCAGCACACGGCGAAAAATTTCAGCACGCGAGCGATAGCACAGGATATCAAATTTTATTGAGCCTCCCGCGACTCTCCCGCTTAGACTACTAAAAAATACCAAGCGGGATTTCGCCACTACTCTTAAAATTAAAAGTGGCTCAAGAACGCTTACCCTCGTCGCGGTGATACATTTATTGAGCCTCCCGCGACTCGAACGCGTCGCCCTAGACTTTTAGGCTCGTCGCTCCCCAAGGGGCTCTGCCCCTATGGCGCTCTCCGCCGGAAATCGTGGCGGATCGCTGTTACCCCGGAAACGCGGGGAAAAACTTTTCCCCGCACCCCTTTGGCGTTCTCGTTTTGCAACTACAAATTATTGAGCCTCCCGCGACTCGAACGCGGCACACCCACATTAAAAGTGTGGTGCTCTACCGGATGAGCTAGAGGCCCAAATTTAATCCTACCTTACCTCTAGCGAAATCTCGCCGATGCTTTAATGGCGGATGAGCTAGAGGCCCAAATCTAATCCTACCTTACCTCTAGCGAAATCCCGCCGATGCTTTAGTGGCGGATGAGCTAGAGGCCCAAATTTGTCAGCTTTCAGTCTTCAGCTACCAGCATTAAGCTGAAAGCTGGCGGCTGATGGCTGATAACTTAAAACTCTAATATCTCCTTCTCTTTATTCTTCAGGAGTTCGTCAATCTTAGCGATATATCTGTCTACGGCTTTCTGCAGTTCTTCAATACCGCGAAATTTATCATCCTCGGAGATAAGCTTATCCTTCTCCAGCTTCTCTATCGCTTCTTTGGAATCCCTTCTGATCGTGCGCAGGGAAACCTTGCCGTTTTCAGCCATGACATGGATCATTTTGGCCAGTTCCTGGCGCCTTTCCTTAGAGAGCTGAGGCACGGACAAACGGATCAGTTTTCCATCATTAGAAGGGGAAATGCCGAGGTTTGATTTTAAAATAGCTTTTTCCATCTCAGGGATAGCTGACGGATCCCAGGGCTGGATGACGATCAGGTGCGCGTCAGGCGCAGATATCGCCGCCAACTGCTTTAACATCGTCAATGTCCCATAATAATCAACATGCAGGCCTTCCACAAGAGTCGGCGACGCTCTGCCGGTACGCACTTCATGGAATTCGCGGGTCACTGATTCAAAGGCCTTCTTCATCTTTTCTTCGTTAGTATGTAAAACGTCCTTGGCGGTCATTTTTAATTTACCTCCGGTTATTGCACTATCGTGCCGATCTTCTCACCGAAAACCACGCGCTTGATATTGCCGGCCTTATTCAGGTTAAAGACCACAATAGGCAGTTTATTATCCATGCACAAACTTACCGCCGTAGCGTCCATTACTTTCAGGCCCTTCTTAAGCACGTCAATATACTTTAAGCGCATAAATTTATGCGCTTCTTTTACTTTCAATGGGTCGGCGGAATACACCCCGTCTACCCTGGTTGCCTTTAATATCGCGTCGGCGTCTATCTCCATGGCCCGTAAAGCGGCCGCGGTATCAGTAGTAAAATATGGATTGCCTGTGCCGGCGACAAAGATGACCACGCGGCCCTTTTCCAGGTGGCGGATCGCCCTTCTACGGATGTAAGGCTCAGCTATCCTTTCCATATCAATAGCTGTCATCACGCGGGTAGGCACGCCCAACTTCTCCAAAGCATCCTGCAAAGAAAGCCCGTTGATTACCGTGGCCAGCATACCCATGTAATCAGCAACGGAACGGTCCATATCCAGCCCGCGCGAAGCGGTATTCTCCTGCCCACGGAAGATATTTCCCGCGCCCAGGACAACTGCCACATCTACCGACAGGTTCCTGATCTCTTTAAGCTGGCGGGCAATGGATAAAAGCACCTCCTGGTCTATGCCATGGGTCTTTTTACCCTGTAGAGCCTCGCCGCTTAGCTTGAGTACTACTCTTTTGTAAACCGGTTGGGCCATTTATTCGCCGATCTTGTAGCGGATAAACCTGCGGATAACTATGTTTTCGCCGATTTTTGCCACTATGCTTCCCAGATAATCCTTGATCGTCATAGAAGGATCTTTGACGAAAACCTGCTCAAGCAGGCAATTACACTTATAATAATCTTCCTTGTTTTTTTCGTGTTTTAAGGCTTCTTCCGGCACATCTTCTTTCTTAATGTAAGCCGGGCTTGTGGCGGCTATTTGCATAGCCACATCCTTGGTAAATTGCGCGAAATCAGCGTTGCGGGCGACAAAATCCGACTCACAATCAGTTTCCAGGAGCACGCCGATCTTATTGCCATGATGGATATAAGCGTCAATGCGGCCTTCTTTGGCTGCGCGGCTCTGTTTCTTGGCGGCGATCTCCAAACCCTGTTTGCGCAGCAATAATACAGCCTGCTTGATATCGCCCTTGGTCTCCGTAAGAGCTTTCTTGCAATGCGCGATGCTAGCGCAGGTGATTTCCCTTAATTCCTTTATCGTATCAACAGAAATATTCATTTTAAAGATTACCCCTTCTTTCTTAATTTTGTTTTTGATTCAGGCACCTTCACATGGCCTTTTTTAACTGCCTTGGGATCTGTTTCCGCGGGCTGGCTTTCTTCGACTATCTCCTCTATCTCCTTGATCTTGACCTCTTCTTCCGGTAACACTTCCGGCGGGATCTCTGCCTGGGGAGCCTCAGCTTTTATTTCCTGCGCCTTAGCTCCATCCTGAGCAAGATAAGAAAGGAATTTCTTCCTTCCCTCAATGATCGTATCGGTAATGATCGTAGTTACCGCGCGGATAGATTTAGTAGCATCGTCATTGCCCGGGATCGGATAATCAACCAGGTCTGGGTTAGAATTCGTATCGATCAGGCCGATGATCGGTATCTCAAGCCTGCGCGCTTCCAAAACACCTGTTTCCTCTTTCTTGGTATCCACCACGAAAACAGCCTTGGGCATCCTTTCCATAGGCACGATACCTGAGAAGTTCTTGTTCAGCTTAGCCAGTTCTTTTTCCAGGCGGGCCACTTCTTTCTTGGTCAGCTTGGCGAAAGTGCCGTCTTCGCGCATCTTCTCAATCTCTTTCAAACGGTTAATGCTCTTTTTGATCGTAGCAAAATTGGTGAGCATCCCGCCGGGCCAGCGCTCTGTAACGTAGTACATTCCGCAGCGGATGGCTTCCTGCTTGATCACATCCTGCGCCTGCTTCTTGGTCCCCACAAAAAGGACAAATTCGCCTTTGCTGGTTATATCCATTAAGAAATCCCGGGCAGCGTTAATACAGGCCTCGGTCTTTTCCAGGTCGATGATGTAAATACCGCTTCTTGCGCCGAAAATGAACTTCTTCATTTTGGGATTCCAGCGCTTGGTCTGGTGCCCAAAATGCACCCCTGCTTCTAATAATTGCTTGATCAATTCTGATGGCACGTTTCTACTCTCCCTTTCATTTGCTGGTTAATATGCGCTTTTTGCCTCACCTTGTGGCATAAAGTTAATTTTATAATTATAACAAATTATATTTCAAGTTGCAACTATTTTTGTAGCTCCTGGGCCTGATAAAGCCGTTTATAAAGCCCTTCTTTCTCCAGTAATTGAGAGTGCGTGCCCTCTTCTACGATCAACCCCTTGTCCAAAACAACAATGCGGTTGGCGTTACGCACGGTAGAAAGCCTGTGCGCGATGGTTACTGTCGTCCTGCCCTCTACCAGGCTATCTAAAGCAGCCTGTACCAGGCGCTCGCTTGTTGAATCCAGCTGGGAGGTGGCTTCATCAAGGATCAAAATAGGCGGGTTCTTCAAAAGGGCGCGCGCGATAGCGATCCTCTGGCGCTCCCCTCCTGATATTTTTACGCCTCTATCCCCGATTATTGTATCGTAACCTTCCGGACAATGCTGTATAAAATCATGCGCAGAAGCTTTCTTGGCCGCTGCGATGATCTCTTCCAGGGGAGCGTCGGGCTTACCATAGGCGATATTGGCTTTGATCGTATCGTTAAAAAGTATCGTTTCCTGGTTAACGATGCCGATCTGGTTCCGCAAGGACTTCAACTGAAAATTCTTGATATCCACTCCGTCGATCAGAATAACCCCCTGCTGAGGATCATAAAAACGCGGGATAAGGTCAACCAGCGTGGATTTACCTGAACCGCTCGGCCCGACAATAGCCACCATCTGCCCGTATTCAACTTTGATATTTATGCCTTTTAAGATCTCATTGTCCGCGTAGCGGAAATGTATATTATTAAACTGTATGCTATTCTTAAAACCCGTAAGCCGGAGCGCCTGGGGCAAATCCTTTACGCTGGGGACAGTTTCCAAAACCTCGTGGATGCGCTCACTGGCAGCCATAGCCTGCTGGTTCAGGGCATTCACCTGGCTAAGCTTCTTAAAAGGCCTGATTAAGCTTAACAAAGAACCCAGGAACAACCCGAAGACGCCAAAGGAAAGCGTTCCGGCAATAACTTCTTTGCCTCCCCAGAAGAATACCAGTACTCCGGCAACACAACCTAAAAACTCTGTCGAGGGGTTCAAAAGAAGCGTACGTTTGATCGTCTTCATGGAAATCTTGTAATAATCCGAATTTACCTTGTTAAACTTGTTTATTTCGGAATCTTCCATATTAAACGCCTTAACCACCCTCGCGCCCATGATCGTCTCATAAAGCAAAGAATTGGTATCCGCCATCTTTTCCTGCGACCTTTTGGAAAGTTTTCTTAAGATCTTACCCACCTTGATGATCGGGAGGCTGATCAAAGGCAGGAATAATATGGACAATAAAGCCATTTTAAAGTAAATAAAGAAAATCACTACTGCGAAGATGACTACTTGCAGGCTCTGGTAGATCAAATCCGTTGAGCCATAAGATACAGCGTTTTCAACCATTTTCACGTCATTAGTGATACGCGACATCAATTCCCCGCCGCGTTTATGGGTAAAATAGTCCAAAGATAACGTCTGGATCTTGGCGTAAAGCTGGGCTTTTATATCCCTGACCACCCTTTGGCCGATATCGGACATAAAATAACTCTGGAAAAAGCCTACAATTCCTTTTAAAAAGAACAAAACCAGCACGATAATGACCATGTAATTCAATAAAACCTGCGGCTGCATGTTATTTATCATATCCACGAAGGAACTTAAGTGTTCGGGAAGTTTTGTAGGCACAATGATCTTCTTGTTCGTAAGCACCTTATCCGCCAAAGGCACCATCATCGCCAAAGATACGCCATCAAAAATAGCCGAAAGCCCCATACAAAGGGCAGCCAGCAGAAAAAGCCACTTGTAGGGCCTGACAAACTTCAATAGTTTAAGATAATCCCGCATTTTATATTCTCCTTTGAGAGGGAAGTTATTTTAGCATAGAGCTTTTGCTTTATCAAACTATTTTATCGCCTCTTCCCTTTAGAAACTGTTTCCAACCTGAAGCGGAAACTGTTTCCCGAACAAGTCGGAAACAGTTTCTAAAAGAAGATTTTAGTTGCAAGCGGCAGGGCCTTGCGCTATTATTCTAGAATATGGATAAATTAAAAGTAGCAGTGATCGGAGCAGGGCATTTAGGCAGCATACATGCCAAAATTTACAAACAGACCCCGGATTGCACCCTGGTAGGCGTATGTGATACGAACCCGATTAACCTTAAGGCGGTTTCCGGGTCGCTGCGCGTGCCTGGGTTTAGCGACTACCGGGAACTCTTCGGGAAAATTGACGCTGCCAGCATAGCCGTGCCCACGCGGCTGCATCACGAAATAGCCCGGGATTTTCTGGAGCATAATATACACCTGCTGGTGGAGAAACCATTCACCGTAAGCCTGGCAGAGGCGGATGACCTGATTGAAAGCGCTCAAAATAAAAAACTTATCCTGCAGGTAGGCCATATTGAAAGGTTTAACTCTGCTTTCTGCGCCACGCAGAAGATAATCAAAAACCCTAAATTCATTGAATGCCACCGCCTCTCCACTTTTCCGAACCGCTCCCTGGATGTAGGCGCGGTACTGGATATCATGATCCATGACATTGACATAGTCCTTGGCCTTGTGGGCTCAAAACTTAAAAAGGTAGAATCCGTGGGAGTCAATGTGCTTACCCCTTTTGAAGACATCGCCAATGCCCGCTTGACATTTGAGAACGGTTGTATCGCTAACCTTACCGCCAG
>JBAZNG010000023.1:0-15906 GCA_041649385.1 Candidatus Omnitrophota bacterium
ATTAGGTTTAAAGGAAAGCCCCAATACGGTAATATGTTTATCTTTGACTATCCAGAGAGCGTTCTTGATTTTTTCCAGGAAAAAATCTATCTGCTTTTGGTTAGTATCCCGGACAGCTTTAAGGATTTCAAAGTCATACCCGATTTTTTGGGCTATATTGATAAAAGCATCCAGGTCCTTAGGAAAGCACGAACCACCGTAGCCTAACCCCGCGTGCAGGAAATATTTCCCGATACGGTTATCCAGCCCCATGCCCTGGGCTACCTCTGTGACATCAGCGCCGACCTTATCGCAGATTTGCGATACGGCATTGATGAAAGAAATCTTTGTGGCCAGGAAAGCGTTAGAAGCGTGCTTGATCAGTTCGGCGGATTTTATGTTCGTGACCAAAATCGGCCTGTTTAACGGCTTATAAATACTGGTGATTATCTCTTCAGCTTTCGCCGATTCCAGCCCTACGATGATACGGTCAGGATGGGTAAAATCATTGATCCCTGAGCCCTCCCTTAAGAACTCCGGGTTAGAAACAACGTCAAATTTATGTTTATGTTTTAAATTAGCAGCGATCGTCTTCTTTATCCAGTAACAAGTCTGTACCGGTACTGTGGATTTCTCTACGATCAGCCGGTATCCATTCATATGCTCGGCGATATTCTGGGCGACATTCTCGATACCTGTAAGGTCAGCCTCGCCGTTTTCCAATGAAGGCGTGCCTACGGCGATGAAGATAACCTCGCTTTTTAGGACAGCTTCCTTTATACTGCTGGTAAACTTAAGCCTCTTGTTCCTGGCGTTAGAAGCAATCAACTCTTCTAATCCCGGTTCGTATATGGGCACAACCCCGTTTTTAAGTCCAGCTATTTTTTTGGCGTCGCTATCAGCGCAAATAACCTTGTTACCCAATTCCGCAAGGCATGCTCCGGTGACTAAACCTACGTACCCAGAGCCGATAATAGAGATATTCATTACTCCTCCGGTATTTTCTTTGTATTATTGTGAGCCGGACTTGCTTTCGCTTACAGTCTGGTTAAAACCGAATTCGCTTCCTGGGAATGCTTTAAGGCGGAAAGTAAAATAAATCCCCGAGCCCTGCCCCTGCTTTGTGTTAAATGTCAGGTCCATCTCCCAACAGTGCAGGTCACGCGTCAGGGTGTATTCCTGTTCCTGCATGCCGTTCTTTAAACTGGCGGTTTTCTTGAAGTTATAACGCTCATACACAGAAAGTTTCCACTTCGGGGAGAACTTCCAATGAAAACCGGTGGTGATCTCGTTTTTCCCTTTTCGCTCATAGCGCTGCCCAATGCTAAAACTCTTGTCTTTACCTATATTAAAAATAAAATCATAATTTGCCAGGGAAAACTTGTTAAAATTCGCATTATCACGGTCGGAATGTTCATATGTGGCTTCACTTTCCATGCGCAGCCAGGAGTAAGGGATAACTTTCAATTTAAACAGAATATCCGAATAATCACTGTGTAATCTGTTGCCTGTATTCCTTAAGATGTCATTTTCGTAAAAAATATTACCGTAAGAATCCGTGGTTTCGCCGGATTTCGGCTTGATCACGTAATCCGTAGAAATCTGGAAATCCACCAGATCCACAGACACCCCTTGGCGCTTGGTCTGCAGTTTATTAATAAGCATCAATGTGGCTGTGTTGCCGCGGCTTATTGAATCCACGGTATTTATCTGCCTAAGGTTATATCCGGGGATGGTTGGCTTATGCGTATATAAATAGGCAACGCTTGGCGTAATAATATGGCGCAGCCCATTGATATCCATTCCCAAAAAGTTTGTTTTAGCGTTGTAAATGCGGTAAAATTTGGTGCTAGCGTCTATACCGCTATAGAAAATAGTACGTACGACCCCTGACTCGCCTCTTGGAGTCGTATCATAGAACGTCTGGCGGGTTGAGACAAACGGGTTGAAACGGATGATGGAAACCTTCATCGGCAAAGAAACCCTGTTCGTAGTATCCAGGCGGGTAACGCTGACTTCAGGGATAATCGGATCCGTAGTGCTTTGTTTTTTATTATAGTTTCCCACTTGGCTGGAATTCTCAAAGTATAACGGAGTTTCTCCCACCTGCATACTAGGCAGGTTATAATTAACTTCCGGCATCTTATCCAGTTGGTCAAACCAATGGTTGGTGCGCTTTTGCAGTAATATATCTATGCTGGAAAAGTTGAAAGCGTGGTGGAACAACGCGTAACTTAACGGCTCAGAGTCCTTTTCATACTCACGGAAAAAATAATCTCTCAGGAAACTGCGGTTTAAATCGTATTTTCTTCTTTCGTCGGTGATCTTAAGGAACTCCGCGGTAAAATTCGTGCGCTCGTCAATATTCCATTTGTGGCGCAAGCGCATGAAATAACGCTGGTATTCCGAAGGCTCGCCTGTCGGCACTTTATCGGGTTTCTCGTTAGTGTAATAAAACTTATAATCGCCCTTACCCACAGGAGATTTATAATTAATATTGAACCCTCCTGCCAGGCCCAATTTATTGCGGTAATCAAGATAAACCCTGGCATTCACGTTTTCAGTAAGGTTATACCTCCAGTTGGTAAGCAAATACGCTCCCCAGTCCTTGCTTTTGCCTGCTTCAGCCTGCATATGCATAAGCGATTCACGCATGCTATAGTTAAGCCTGGGCAGGTAAATTATCGGCACAGCTCCAAGGTATAATGTGCTTGCCTGGGACTGGATCTTATCCCCAGGGAATAATTTTATCTTCCTGGAAGTGAAACGGTAGTGCGGATGGTCCATGGAACAAGTAGTAAAATAACCATTCTTTACCACATATTCGCTCTCACTGACCTTCTCGACTTTTTTTGCTTTACCGAAATAAGGATTGACCCGGAAATTCGCATTAACGATCGTCCCGGTCTTATTCTGGAAATTATAAATAAGCTTTTCTCCTTCGATCACGCCGCCGTCCTTATCGTCAAGGCGGGCATTGCCCTCGGCTACGGCATCCTTAGTATCCATATTCACGGTGAGTTTATTGCAGGTAAGCTTGGAATCTTTGTAGATCACTTCCACTTTTCCGGAAGCGACAACTGAACGGCTATCCGCGGCATATTCCACATTATCGCCATTAATAATGATCGGCAGCTTCTTGGCTTCTTCAGCATAAAGAAAAACTATGCTCCCAAAAGAAAGAATAGAGGCCAATACAAAAATACGCCGGGCAATTGCAAAATGCATAACTATTGTTTAGGAATCCGTTTGTAATCCTCTAGGAATTTGCTTATGCCGATATCTGTAAGAGGATGCCTGATTAACTGCTCGATCACGTTATAAGGGATTGTCGCGATATCCGCCCCTGCAAGAGCAGCGTCCACCACATGCGTAGGGTTTCTTACCGAAGCGACGATGATCTGCGTTTTAAAATTATAATTTGAGAATATCTTCTTGATGTCACGGATAAGATCCATGCCTGTTGCGCTGATATCATCAAGCCTGCCGATAAAAGGAGAAACGTAATCCGCCCCGGCTTTGGCGGTTAAAAGCGCCTGAGAAGCGGAAAAACAAAGAGTGACATTGGTTTTAATGCCCTCTTTGGATAAGATCCTCACTGCCTTAAGCCCATCCTTAGTCAATGGTACTTTAACTACGATATTTGCGGCGACCTTGGCCCATTCCCTGGCCTCTTTAACCATACCATCGGTATCCAGGCTGATCACTTCCGCGCTTACCGGCCCAGCGACCAATGAACAGATCTCCTTTAATAATTCTACGGGGTTACGGCCTTCCCTGGCCACAAGGGTAGGATTGGTGGTAACGCCGTCAATTAAACCTAAACTTGCCGCTTCCTTGATATCTTTTACACTGGCTGTATCAATAAAGATCTTCATATCCCTAGCCTTTCCTTAACTAAAACTCCTGCTCCAATCATACCGGCATGATTGCCAAGGCCTGCTTTTAGAATTCGTACCCTTCTGGCCTGTACTGGCATTGCGCGCGAACGGATCGTTTTTTTTACCTGTTCAAAAAGGACTTTTCCGGCGTCGGCTACGCCTCCGCCGATAACGATCGCATCCAGGTTCAAAAGGTTCACTGCAGCGCTTAAAGCAACGCCGAGATGTTCGCCGACTTGACGCCAGACACTCACCGCTTTCTTGTCCTTTAAAGCAGCTAACCGGCTTAACTCTTCCAAAGAAATCTCTCGCTGAAAAGTTTTTTTTGCCAAAGCAAGTATGCGCTTGTTGCCAACATAGGCTTCCAGGCAGGCTTTACCTCCGCAGGCGCAATCCGGTCCGCTGACGTTTATCGGCAAATGGCCGATCTCTCCGGCAGCATTATCTAACCCACGAAACAACTCCCCATTCAGGATCAACCCGCCGCCGACTCCCGTGCCTAAAGTTATGCACAAAGCGTTTTTAGCAAAACTTGCTTTCCCTGAATTATACTCTGCTAAAGCCATTAATTTCGCGTCATTATCCAGAAATACAGGTAATTTCAGTTTATCCCTCAATATGGCCGCAAGAGGCACATTCTCCCAGCCGGCTATATTAGGAAGAAAATGCACTCTGCCTTTCTGGCTATCCACCGGCCCGGGCATACCTAACCCAACACCAAGTATACTTCCCCTTTTCAGGCCTTTCTCTTTGATCAAGCCCGCCACGATATCAGCGATACCTTTGATCAACAGGCCTTTATTTTCAAAACTGTTGGTAACAAAAGCTTTATGCGCCTGGATCTGAAGATGGGTATTTAAAAGGGCTGCCTTTATTTTTGTGCCGCCAAGGTCAATACCGATAATAAATTTATTATTCATTTTGATGTATTCTATATTAAAAAAAGGCAATTTTCAAGGATAAATCTTAATTTTGTAGAAAATCCCGGGAAGGCGGTCTTAAAGCCGGTAGAACCCTGGCAAAATCAGTCCCCTTTATAAAAACAAACCTTGTTCTTGCCGGTTTCCTTGGCCTGATAAAGCGCTTGGTCGGCTTTTTCAATCAGTTGGGGCACCTTTAATGAATGCTCCGGAAAAATGGATATACCGATACTTATCGTTACGCTCAAATTCTCATCATAAACAAGGAAACGCGAATCACTGATAGCCCGGCGGATACGTTCGGCAACAAAACTAGCCTGTTGCCTGTCTGTTTCCGCCAAGACGATAGAAATCTCTTCTCCTCCATAGCGGCCGATAAAATCAATCTGGCGCACCGTATCGCGGATAGCCTTGGCTACTTGCCTAAGTATGGCATCTCCAACCAGATGGCCATAACGGTCATTATATTTCTTAAAATTATCCACATCCAGCATAAGAAAAGAAAGCTTAAGGTTATTCTTATGGGAACGTTCAAGCTCCTCATGGAAACGCTCAAGAAAATACCGCCTGTTATAAACCTGGGTCAAAGAATCCGTGATCGTCAGCTCCTGCACCTTCTGGTACAAAAGTGCCCTGCGGATACCGACAATGAACTGCTGGGTAAGGATGGCGAATTTATCTTTATCCTCTGGCCTGATCTCCTCAACTGCCAGATAACCAATAAGCCGGCTATGCGCAGACTCAAGAGGTATCAAAACCTGCTCTTTATATTTATCCAGCGGCTCATCAAGCCTGATAAACTGACATTGCTTAATACTGGTATAATCTTCCAGGTTCTCCTTGAATACCTTAAATATCCTGGACTCATCCAATGTCCTACAAATATCCTTAGTTAAATCATACAAAGCGACAGTATCATCAAAGTTATTCTGGTAGGCTTGATTATCTTTCTTGAGGATCTGATTATTCTTGGAGAGCGCAGCTAATTTCTGCTCAAGATTAGAAATCTCCTTCTGCCTGAGCGCAAACTTTTTGTTCAACGCCTTTTGCAGGAAAATAAAGAAAAAAACAGAACTAATGATAAACAAAATCAAATAGAGCATACCAGGTTTCTTCCTTTTTGTTTTGCCGCATACATCGCTTTATCCGCTAGCTGAATAAGCTCATCTTCATCCTTTGTGTCCAGCGGCTCGCTGGCCAAGCCTATAGAAACTGTCACAAAAGTATCCTGCCTGCGCAAGATTATCTTCTCTTTGCCTATCTGCTGGCGCAGCTGTTCAGCTAAAACAAAAGCCTCTTTTTTAGCAAGCCCGGGCAAAAGCACCAGGAATTCTTCTCCGCCAAAACGGCTTAATAAAGGTTTATGGTCTTTCAAGAAATCCTTCATCACCGCGCTGATCTTCTTAAGCACGATATCGCCGGCAGTGTGGCCGAATTTATCATTGTACTGTTTGAAGAAATCTATATCGATCATCAACAATGACAAGCAGGAATTTATCCTGATACAACGCTTGCTTTCCTCTTTTAAACGGTCAACAAAATAACTTTTCGTGAAAAGACCGGTAAGGTCATCATGGATAGCCAGGTCCTGCGTGCGGCAGAAAAACTGGCTGTTCTCGATAGCCACCGCGCCTAAATCAGCTAACAAAGAAAGAAAGCGCAGGTCGTCTTGAGAAAAATAACCCGGCTGTTGATTATCCAAACGCAGTAGCCCAATCACGGAGTTGCTCGTGGCTAGCGGAGCGCTGACCAAAGAAGAAAACAGCCTTATCTCCTGCGATTTTAACTTATCCAGGTCAAAACGATAATCCTTACGGATATCTTCAATGATCAAAGGATTAGAATGACGCATCACCCAGTTATCAAAGATATCCCCTTCCTTGGCTTTAATCACAAGTTCGCGGTCCTCTTTCTTGGATTTGACCAGGTTTAATTTCTGTTTATCTTCATCTACCAAAAACACCAGGCATGTCCCGCGGTTTGCGGCAATCAAAGAAAAAGCGGTATCCGTCAAGCAATCGGTTACCGCCTCAAGTTTAAGGTCCTGATTAAGTTTTTCGATGATCAGCTTTAAGCTGTTATAACGTGCGGTTTTGGCCAGGATAGCGGAATTAACCAACTGCTCCTGGGTGTTATCGGTATTTAATATATTTAATTTCTCCCTCAGCTCTTCGATCTTAAAATCCTGATAATAACCTTTTTCGGAGTTCCGGTGCATGAAGATGAAAAGGATGAAAAAATCCAGAATGATCAAAATCGCCGCGAGAATAATATGCTGGGGATATTCGCCAAAAACGCGGATTACAGTATAGAGAATACCGCTTGAAAGTAAAATAAGTATGAGCAGGGTTTTTGTGAGGAAACGACGCATATTTTCTCCAGGCAAAATGCGCGCCGGGCTAAAAATCAGAGGATGGTTTCTTCAGTTTCCTTATCGAAGAAGTGGATCTTGCTCATGTCAAAAACAACATCCATGTCTTGGTTAACTTTAGGCCGGTCATGAGCTCCCACGCGGGCAATAAAAGTATGCCTGCCGGTATTCAAATAAAGATAAACTTCAGAACCCATCGGCTCCACGACTTCGCAGTTAACACGGATGATGTTCTCCGGGGGGGCTTCAGATACAAACAATTTATCATAGATATCTTCACTGCGTATCCCAAAATAAACTTCTTTACCGAGGTAGCTGGTCATCTTTTTATACATATCTTCCACAAGCTTGACCATGATCTTGCCTTCATCAAAATAAAGCCTGCCTTCTTTCTTAATGATCCGCCCGAGCATGAAGTTCATTGGAGGCGAACCGATGAAACCGGCGACAAATTTATTTTTAGGATGGTCATACACATCGATAGGGTCAGCCAGCTGCTGTAATATGCCATCCTTCATCACGGCGATACGGTCACCCATGGTCATCGCTTCTACCTGGTCATGCGTAACATAAATGATCGTTGTCTGAAGGCGGATATGCAGTTTATGGATCTCCGTGCGCATCTGCACGCGCATCTTGGCGTCTAAATTGCTTAAGGGCTCGTCAAAGAGAAAAACCATCGGTTTTCTTACGATCGCCCTTCCCACAGCTACGCGCTGCCTCTCGCCACCGGAAAGTTCGCGCGGCTTACGGTTAAAAAGCCTTTTAATACCCAGGATATCCGCCGCCTCGCTGACGCGCTGGGCGATCTCCTGTTTAGGAATATGACGCAACCTCAAACCAAAAGACATATTCTCAAAAACGGTCATGTGCGGATAAAGGGCGTAATTCTGAAAAACCATGGCGATATCACGGTCCTTTGCGGGAACGTGATTGACCAGTTTATTGCCGATATAAATCTGCCCGCTGCTGATCTCCTCTAAACCGGCGATCATCCTTAAAGTCGTGGATTTACCGCAGCCGGATGGGCCGACAAGCACCATGAACTCTTTATTCTCAATGCCGAAATTAACATTATCTACGGCTTTGACATTACCCGCAAAAACCTTGCATACATTCTTCAGGCTTACCTGTGCCATTAATCTACTCCTTTATATATCGTTGCTAAGCTCCAATATTATACAAAATTAGGACAAATAGTCAAGCAATTGACGCAAACATGCCTTCATATTTTTACGGTGCACGATCATATCGATTAAGCCGTGCGTGATCAAAAACTCCGCTCTCTGGAAACCCACAGGCAGTTTCTGCCTGATCGTCTGTTCGATGACCCGGGGGCCGGTAAAACCGATCAAGGCCTTTGGTTCAGCAATAGTGATATCACCCACGCCGGCAAAAGATGCCATTACTCCGGCCATTGTAGGGTTAGTCAATATAGAAATATACGGCAGTTTCGCCTTACGGTGGTAGGCAAGCGCGGCGCAGGTCTTAGCCATCTGCATCAGGCTGTACATCCCCTCATACATCCTTGCCCCTCCGCCGGAACCAGAGACAATAATCATCGGCAGTTTATTTTTAGTCGCGTATTCGATCGCCCGGGTGATCTTTTCACCTACCACAGAACCCATCGACCCCATAATGAACCTTGAGTCTGTAACCGCGATGACCGCTTCCTTGCCATCGATCTTGCCGGAACCGGAGATCACGGCATCTTTCAAACCCGTAGTTTCCTGGTCCTGCAGCAGCTTTTCTTTATATGTCTTTGGCCCCTTGAAATCCAGCGGGTCCACAGCGATCATATCCTTATCCATCTCTTCAAATGTATCTTCATCAATCAGGATATTAATGCGTTCCCACGCGGTAAGGATAAAATGATAATTACATTTAGGGCAAACTTTAGCGTTCCCTTCCAGGGTTTTATTATATAACGTCTCCGCACACTCTTCGCATTTTGTCCAGAGGCCGTTAGGAATCTCTTTTTTCTTTAAGCGGACAATGGTGTATTTAGGTTTACCGAATAAGGCCATGGTCACCTCTGCTCCAGTTTATTCACCACAAGCCCGGAAAGAACCTTAGGATAAAAATAAGTGGATTTTGGCGGCATCTTATTGCCGTTTAAAGCCACCGCGATAATCTGTTCTGTCTTCACCGGATTCAGAAAAAAAGCTATTTTCCCCGGGTCCTCATTAACAGCATTGACAAACTCTTCAGCGTCAGGGCTGTATTTGATGTTAGACAGGTTATTTATATCCAGGCCGAGTGTATTCTTGAACACCAGATAATTCAGTATAGAAACATCCAGTGTGCGGTACTCCTTCGGTTTATCATTAATCAGCTTATCCAGCGCATGCACGTTCTTAAGCCTGAGCAGCCAGTAATGCTTATCTTTATACATGCCGATAAGATGCTCGTTAAAACCGGCTTTCTCCATCAGAAAAAAGAAACGCTTGTTTTCCTTAACCTCAACAATATCAAAATATTCTTTAAGCTTCATGCGCAAGCTTTCTAAATCAAGGTTGTTCTCCAGCTTTAGCAGCCGGTGTATAGGCAGGATGCTTAAGCCGCGCGGGTCAGTATTGGTAAAATAAGAGAGGCAATAATTGAAATCCTCCTGACCGGTGAATTTATCTCCTAATTTTTCACGCATCAGGTCACGGTAAGCACAGGCAACTTCATAACGGTGATGCCCGTCAGCAATGAACATATTCTCCTGGTTCATGCTTAAAACAACGCTCTCAATGATCTCCGGCTGGTCCAGTCGCCATAATTTATGCACGGTCTTTTCATCATCAGTTACTTCGATAAGAGGCGCAAGCTTGGGGATATCCTTCTGAAATATCCGCTGGATAATCCTTTTCTTGTCCAGAAAGATAATGAATATCGGGCTTAAGTTCGCTTTGACCTGCTTAATAAGCCTGAACCTGTCCTGTTTGGCCTCCATATGAGTATTCTCATGGCCAAAAACCGCGGAACTTTTTTCATCGCCAAGCTTAAGCAGCGATATAAAGCCCAGCCGCGTCCTCTTCTCCCCGCGGATAACATACTGCTGGCTGTAAAAATATATGGCCGGGTTATTCTCCTGGACCAGGACGCCGGATTTAAGCCAGTCGCGGAATATCCCCGCCGCCCTGTGGTATTTATCGTCCTGCGGAAGATCTTTGGCTAAAAGGACATGAAGAAAATTGTAAGGTGAGCGTTTATGGTAATCTTCCTGCGCGGCAGGCGAGATTACGTCATAGGGCGGACAGACTACCAAAGAGTAGTCGCCGACCTTGTTAAGATTGAAAGTAAGCGCTTTAAATGGTCGGATCTTTGTCATATACGATTAAGTTAGCCAGCAATATCCCGATCATATCAATGCCTATATCATTCCAGCTTGCCACCCTCCCTGGAACGAACAACTGGTGCAATTCATCCAGGGCTGCGTAGATCAGGACATAAATGAAAATCCAGATCAGGCGCCGCGTAAAATTCTGGCGCGGATAATACTCCTTAAAAGCCCTTACCCAGAGGAACCCAAATAAAGTATATTCAAAAAGATGCCCGACCACATTCTGGTAGCGGAATAAATTGGGCATACGGCTTGCCGGGACCGCCGAAATAAGAAAAATTATAATACCACAAAATATTACAGGAATCCAATATTTTATAAACCTGGTTATCTTTTCTTTAGTGGTGCGGGCATCCATGGCACCCTTCTTTAGGTTTTTGGCAAACTGCCGGAGCTGCCTGGCGGGTTGATTTACCTTGTTTCTTATAATCTGTGGCATAGAAGCCGGAACCCTTAAAAATGAACCCCCCGGTACTACTGATCAGTTTCTTTACTTTCTTGCCACAGCGCGGGCATCTGGTCAACGGCTTTGCCGTTATACTCTGTAATATCTCAAACTTATGTTTGCAATTTAAACACTCATATTCATATGTAGGCATTTGTCTCTTTCCAGTTATCAGCTATTAATCCCATATTTTCCTATATTCCATTTACTACATTCTACCTACTGCTTTTTAACGGAACGGCCTCTTCATCCTATCGGTAAAGCTTTCCTTTGAACCGGGCGCTTCACCGCTTAAACGGGCAAATTCTTCCATCAGCTGCCTTTGCTGGCTGGATAACTTCACAGGGATATCGATATTCACCCTGACCAACTCATCACCAAGGTCACGGGAGTGTAGATCCGGTATACCTTTTCCTTTTAAACGGAAAATCTTGTCCGGTTGTGTCCCCGGAGGTATCTTCATGGTCAACCTGCCTTCCAAAGCAGGCACTTCCACTTCGCCTCCCAGGACAGCTTTAGACAAACTGATATTTACCGACGTAATGATGTCGTTATGGTGCCGTTCAAATATATCGTGCGGCCTTACCTCAATAACCACATAAAGGTCGCCTCGGCTGCTTACCCCGGCTTCCCCCTCCTGGCGCACGCGTAATTGTGAAGAATTATCCACTCCCGGAGGTATTTTTACTTTGATCTTCTTGGTAACTTTCACCCTTCCCTCACCGCGGCATTCCTGGCATGGAGATTGAATGATTGAGCCTTCGCCACCGCAGCGGGAACAACTCTGTGCAAGCTGAAAAAAACCATTAGAGACCACTGTCCTTCCTGAACCTTTGCATTGCGGGCAGGTAGTTTTCTTTGTCCCGGGTTTTGCGCCGCTTCCGGAACAGACCGGGCAGGTTTCGTAGCGCGGCACGCTGATGATCTTCTCTGCTCCTTGAGCAGCTTCTTCAAGCGATATGCTTATGGCTATCTGCAGGTCCCTTCCGCGCCTTCTTGCCTGAGAGCCCCTTGACTGATGCGAACCAAAAACATCAAACCCCAGGTCGCTAAAAATATCTTCAAATATACCGCTTCCGCCTGCGCCGCCCATATTGCCGAAAATACTGCTGAAATCAGCGCCTTTAAAAATATCCTCCTGGGCGTATTTCTGGTCTATGCCGGAGTGGCCGTATTTATCGTAAAGGTCGCGTTTCTGCGGGTCAGAAAGTACAGCATAAGATTCCGAGATCTCTTTGAACCTCTCCTCGGCATCCTTCTTCTGCTCCGCAGGCACGCGGTCAGGATGAAACTTAAGCGCCATCTCCCGGTACGCCTTTTTTATATCCTCCGGTGAGGCGCTTTTAGAAACCCCCAACATTTCATAATAATCGCGTTTACTGGTCATATAAGAAATAAGGGAACGGCCCTACTTTGTTTTAAAATAACGGCCGTTCCCCTGGTTGTTATTTTTCTTCCTTGAACTCCGCGTCGATCACGTCATCCTGCTTCTTGCCTTCTTCTTTAGGCTGTTCAGTCTGATTAGCTGCTTCAGGACCCGAAGCAGCACCTTGAGCGCCTGCCTGCTGCTGTTTGGCAGCGGCCTGCTTATAGATCTCCTCGGCAAGTTTATGTGATACTTTTGTAAGCTCCTCCATGCCCTTCTTTACGCGATCAACATTCTTGTCCTTGATCGCTGTCTTCAGGTCATTGAGTTTAGCCTCGATATCGCCGCGCTCAGCGGAACTTACCTTATCACCATAATCCTTCAACGACTTCTCTGTGGCATAGATTAAGTTGTCCGCCTGGTTGATCGTTTCTACTTCTTCTTTCTTCTTGGTATCATCGGCGGCGAACTTCTCGGCGTCACGCACCATCTTGTCTATCTCTTCCTTGGAAAGTTTTCTCGGCGCGGTAATCTTAATGGACTGCTCCTTGCCCGTACCAAGGTCCTTGGCAGAAACATGCACGATACCGTTGGCGTCAATATCAAAAGCAACCTCAACCTGAGGCACGCCGCGCGGCGCGGCCGGTATGCCCACTAAGTCAAACCTGCCCAGCTCAACATTACCCTCTGCGTCAGCGATCGCGCGTTCTCCCTGGATAACGCGTATTGTAACCGCTGTCTGGTTATCCGCCGCGGTTGAGAATACCTGCGATTTACGCGTAGGGATCGTGGTATTTCTTTCAATAAGCTTGGTATTCACGCCACCTAATGTTTCAATACCTAATGACAACGGTGTAACATCAAGCAATAACACATCCTTGACTTCGCCTTTGATGATCGCTGCCTGGACTGCCGCGCCAAGGGCAACGCATTCCATAGGGTCAACACCACGCTCTATCTTCTGACCCGTATAATCTTCCACGAACTTTTGCACGATAGGCATACGCGTAGGGCCACCGACCATAATAATCTTATCCACACCCTTAAAAGCCGCCCCTTCTTTCTCAAAGGCATCCTTAGCGTCCTTTAAAGCATGCTCTAACGGCCCGCGGCAACGCTCAATAATCGGCCCGACCAACTCTTCCAGTTTTGCGCGATTTATCGCCATGGTCAAATGTTTAGGCCCGGTGTTGTCCGCGGTTATAAAAGGAAGGTTGATATCCGTGGTCAAGGTACTGGAAAGTTCAACCTTGGCTTTTTCCGCTGCCTCGCGTAAACGCTGCATAGCCATCTTATCATTCTTTAAGTCAATACCCGTATCGCGCTTGAACTCCTTGGCGATATAATCAATCAGCACATTGTCCATATCCGTGCCGCCTAACTGCGTATCGCCGCTTGTCGCCATGACCTTGAAACCGCCTTCTTTCCACATCTCCATGATCGTGACATCAAGCGTACCGCCGCCTAGATCAAAAACAAGGATCTTAAGTTCTTTGCCCGCTTTTTCCAAGCCATAAGCAAGGCAAGCTGCCGTAGGTTCATTGATGATCCTCAAAACCTTAAGTCCGGCGATCTCTCCGGCATCCTTGGTCGCCTGCCTCTGGTTATCATCAAAATACGCCGGGCAAGTGATCACCACCTCTTCAACTTTATTCCCTAAATAATTTTCAGCATCCTGTTTGACTTTCTGCAGGATAAATGCCGAAATTTGTTGCGGCGTGTACTCCTTGCCATAAGCCTTGAACTTGAAATCTGTACCCATCTTCCTTTTAGCTGCCTGGATCGTCCCTTCAGCGTTGATCGCTGCCTGGCGCCTTGCGGGTTCTCCGACTAAACGCTGCCCATCTTTGGTAAAAGCCACAAAAGAGGGAAAAGCTTTTCCAGAAGCTACCCCTGCGCCCTCTGCGCTGGGTATGATCACCGGCCTGCCGCCTTCCATCGCTGCTGCTGCTGAATTAGATGTTCCTAAATCGATCCCTATAACTTTAGCCATGTTAAACCTCCTTGTTTACGGAAACAACACCGGCACAATTCCGATAAGTACCGGGTGTGCCATTACTCTCAACGCCCGCGCAATTATTCGCCACCAGGCAAACACTGGCGCAATTCAAATAAGCGCCAGGTGCATTGTTAGCGCGGGGTGTCAGCACCTATTGTTTTTTCGAAACTTTTACTTTCGCGGTCCTTAATACCCGCTCATGAATTAAGTATCCTTTTTGCAATACTTCCACGATCGTATGATCCGGAAGATTTTTGTCTTCAACCTGCATTAAAGCCTCGTGGAAATTCGGGTCAAAAATTTTCCCCTCTGCTTCCACGGGTTTGACGCCATGAACCTTAAGCATCTCATACAAATGCGCCAGGATCATCTCCACTCCTTTAAGGAAAGCGTCAAAATCCTGTTTTGTGGATTCCGCCAGGTTTACTGTGCGCTCAAGGTCATCAAGCACATTAAGCAGGTCCAAAACCAGGCCTTCGTTGGCAAATTTCAGAAAATCCTGCTTTTCCCTTTCCAGGCGTTTACGGATATTTTCCAGGTCTGCCTGGTTTCTCAACAGCTTATCCTGGCTATCCTTGCTCTTCTTCGCTTCATCCAGAAGCGACAGATATTCAGATTCCTTTAAGGTTACCTGTTTATCTTCTTTTTTGTTATTCTTGACTTCGTCCATACCTTCCTAAATCTCCTCTAATACCTGGCTTAAAACATCGGAGATATACTCCATAGCAGGAATAATATGAGTATACTCCATGCGCATAGGCCCTAAAACCGCCAGCCTTCCCCATGGCCGGTCCTTTAATTTATAGGTGGAAACGATCAAAGAGCAATTTTCCATCTCCGGAAAACCCAACTCGCTTCCTATGTAGACTTTGACCTTACCGGTAAAATCACGGTTAATCAGCTTAAGCAATTGCTGTTTCTCCTCAACCAACTTGATCAAAAGCCTGATACGAGAAACATCTTTGAACTCCGGCTGCTCCAGTATGTGGCTTAACCCTTTATAAAAGAATTTATCCTGCCACTCCAGGAAAGAAACGATCCCCGCATAATGCGTTATTTCGGAGATAACCTCAGATGTGTTCTCCAAAGCGTCATCCAGCTTGCCGATCTTCTTCTTGCACTCCCGGACAATGCGTTCTTTCTCCTCAACCAGAAGGTCGATCTGCTGAAAAAGGCAATCCAGATAATACCTATACCCTTTATCCGTAGGTATCCTGCCTCCTGAAGTATATGGGTGTTTCAAGAAACCGGCTTCCTCTAAATCTGCGAAGATATTTCTGATCGTAGCGGAGCTTAAATCAAACTCCTGGGCTATCTCATCAGAAGCTACCGGAAGCGCGTTCTTGATATAACGGTTTATTGCCGTATGCAGGACTGCTTTTTTTCTGGAATTGTAATCAACTGTGCGGACCATTTTCCTCCTTTAGCACTCCTTTTTGAAGAATGCTAAAGCTTGATTTTAACATGATTATCCGCTTTGTCAATATATCAGTTAAGCTAAAATTGTTAGCAGTCCTTACCCAAGAGTGCTAAAATCCAGGCAAAAAAATTTTCAAAGATCTTTTTTTAGGATAAACTTTATCCCATGGATATTGACATGTTTTACCTGCATCA
>JBAZNG010000024.1:0-15293 GCA_041649385.1 Candidatus Omnitrophota bacterium
TCTTCCTTTAAACCCTGTTTCGCTGCAAAATTCACAGCCTTTACCGGCGCAAGACGGGCATAATAAACGCACCAGCCTCTGGGAGATGATCACCTCGACGCTGGAAGCCAATAGGTATGGCTCAATACCCATATCCATAAGGCGGGCCACGCCGCTGGAAGCGTCATTGGTATGCAAGGTGGAAAATACAAGATGCCCTGTAAGCGATGACCTGATCGCCAGGTCCGCGGTTTCCGAATCACGGATCTCGCCAATCATCATGATGTCCGGGTCATGCCTTAAGACGCTTCTTAACGCGCTGGCAAAAGTCAGGCCGACTTTAGGGTTAACATTAATCTGGGTGATCCCTTCAATAGCATATTCTACCGGGTCCTCAATGCTGATGATCTTTACTTCCTTGCGGTTTAAGCGGCTTAAACATGTATAAAGCGTAGTAGTCTTTCCGCTTCCGGTAGGCCCCGTGATCAGGACAATACCGTGAGGCTTGGCAATCAACTTTTCAATTGTCTTTAAATCCTCAGGCAGAAAACCGATCTTATCCAGGTCCAGAAGCACATGCGTCGGCAGGATACGGATAACAATATTCTCTCCGAAATAACCCTGCAGCACGGAGACCCTCAGGTCTACTTCCTCGCCGTCAAGCAGGCGTACCTTTGCGCGTCCGTCCTGCGGTATGCGGTGTTCCACGACGTCTAAATGGCACATGATCTTGACACGCGAGACGATCGCCGGCTCAATATAAAAAGCATCCTGCGGCATCTTCATCTCCCGCAGCACACCATCAATACGGTAACGCAAAGCCACCTTATCAGCGTAGATCTCAATATGGATATCCGTGGCGCGCGCCTTGATCGCTTCGCTGATGATCTGGTTAACCAGCTTGATCACAGAAGCCTCATCAGGATTCTTCTCGATGTCTTCTACGGACTCATCTTTTGTGCGTGTCGCGCCCTGGCTGAATTTACCCTCCATGATCCTGTCCACTGTACCGGAGACAGCGCCGTAATATTTATGCACGGCTAACTCTACCTCATGGCGGGTGGATAAGATCCTGCGCACCTGAAAACCCAGGTTAAGCTTGATATTCTCCGCCAGCCACACATCCATGGGGTTATAAACCGCCACTGTGATCACCTGGCCTTCCAGGGTTATGGGCATAAAACCGTAAAGTTTGGCAAATTTAGCCGGCACGGCTTTCACCGCTTCGCTTGATATGTGCGCATCTTTCAAGCGGCTAAAAAACGGGAGGTTGAACTGTTCACCAAGCACCTTAAGCAGGTCTTCCTCCTTTAACAGCCCCTTGCTCATCAGGATATTGCCCAGCATATCGCCGGGTGATTCTTTAAGCGTTTTCTCCAGTTGCTCACGCGTGATATAACCTTTTTCAACCAGCCTTTCTCCCAATAATTTATTCGACATATTCATTCTCCAATTTGCCTATCGCGTAAAACCGGCTTTCATCTATCCTGTCTAACTCTCCGCTGATAATCCTCTCGCAGCCGGTGAGCGTATCTTCCATGGAAACATAAGCCCCCGGTTTATCCGTATACACTTCGGCGGTAAAGAAGGGCTGGGAAAGGAAATTCTGCAATTTCTTCGCCCGGTCAAAGATTATTTTCTCCTCCGCGGAAAGTTCCTCTTTACCAATAATGGAAACTATGCGCTCCAGCTCGTCGTACCTGCGGAAGTGCCTTAGAACATCCTGCGCGATATCAAAATGCCTGCGGCCGACAACAGAAACGGTCAAAGAGTTGGCTGATGACTGTAAAGGATCGATCGCCGGATAAAGCCCGCGCTGGACAAGCGTTCGCGAAAGCACGATCAGGCTGTCCATATGCGCGAATATCCCGACAACCGCAGGGTCAGTCAGATCGTCTGCGGGCACATAAACAGCTTCAATGGCAGTGATACTTGCGCTTCTCTCCGAACGGATCTTTTCATGCAGCTGGCTTATCTCGCTGGTCAATGTTGATTGGTATCCGCCTTCGGAAGGGATCCTGCCTAAAAGAGTGGCCAGTTCGCTGCCCGCTTGCACAAACCTAAAAATATTATCCATAAAGAACAGGACATCCTTGCGCTGTTTTAAGACAAACTCCGCCAAAGCCACTGCCGTGTGCGCCGCTTCAAAACGCATACCCGGAGATTCATTCATCTGGCCGAAGATCAATATTGAACGCTTTAAAAGGTCGGCGCGCAAGAATTCATGGTAAAGCTCGTTACCTTCACGGATACGCTCGCCTACGCCGGCAAAAATACAGGTGCCGCTTTCAGCGGTAATGATATTGTGGATGATCTCAAGGATCAAAATAGTCTTGCCGCAGGCTGCGCCTCCCAAAAGACCGCTTTTAGAACCCTTGACCAGCGGGAAAAACAGGTCGATCATCTTTATCCCCGTATGGATCACCTGCGGCTTATCCGTTTCCTCAAGGTTGACTTCCGCATGCGTATTTGGCGTTGCGCTTCTTATGGAAACAGCGTCTGTAAGGTCCAAATCGCCCTTATGGTCAATGGGATTAGCCAAAGCATTAAGCACGCGGCCGTAAAGCTGGTTTGTGTCAGCGGGAACAACCACACCACGCTCCTGCACAAAGACCGGCATATTGCGGCCTACGCCATAAGTAAAACCTAATGCCACACAGCGGCAGGTATTGCCTCCGCGGTGCTCAACCACCTGCAGGCCGATATCCTTGCTCTGGTTATTGGAGACCTTAAGCATCGTGCCTATCGCCGGTAATACAGCGCCCGCGGAGAATTGGGCATCCACCACTGAGCCGTAAACTGCGACTATCTTCGCCAAAGCATCAGATTGATCCATAAGCTTATCTTTCTTTCTCCAATAACCGCGCAGCCGTCAACTCCCGTATAGAACGGTCAGAGAGGCCGTGCAGGTATTTAAAATACTCCATACGCAGGTGATTATTCAGCTTGGCCATCTCCTGGACAGAGCCCTCTAAATGCATGATGCGTGCGGCTAACTCCGCCAGCCTGCTTGACCAGAATATCTGAAAAAGCTTAAAACCCAGCCAGGATTTTACCCACCCCTCGATTACCGACTCAATATCCGGCTCAATCAACAACTGCGCTATGGCGTTTGAGCGGGCAGAAAAATCCTTCGGCAAAGGAAGCAGCTCCTCGATCTCCGCCTGCTGTAAAGTAATGCTCATAAACCGCGGGTAGACCACAAAAACCGCGCCTACCTGGCGCTTCAGGTATTTTGCCGCGATAAACGCGTTAAGCTTGGCCAGTTGAGCCGGGTCAAATTTTTCTCCCGGTGAATCGAAAAACGTAAAATCCAGGCGGATATCCCTTAAATAGTTAGCCCCCTGCTGCCCGACGCAGACGATCTCATCCTGGGGCCGCCTTGCCCCCAGAAGCCTGCTGGTCAATAAAAAGTTCAACTCCCCCAGGAAACCCTCCTCGGAACTTATCAAGATCAAAAGCGAAGGCAGCTGGTTGCGGGGAACAAGCAGGTCATTCTGCTCTTTCAAAGAAAGCAGCACCCCGAAAACATCCTCTAACAAATGGAGGAAATCTTCCGTAGGCTCTTTTTTCAGGCGGAACTGGTTAAACTGCAAAGTCGCCGTCAGTTTCATCACTTCCACCAGGTCGCCGAAATTCTTATTAAACTGCAGGTTCTGTTTTAACCTGCCAATAGGTATCATGCTTAACTACCGTCCCGTCCGGCGGCGCGGAAGAAATCCTGGATTGCCCTGTCTAAAAGCTGCCGCAGATTATCCGTAAGCTCCCCGCGGCTGTTTAATTCATCCACCAGGCTTTGATGATACTTGGAAAGGTAGGCGAAGAATCCCTTTTTAAAAATCCTGACCTGCTCTATGCTGATGGATTCAAGTATCTTCTGCCGGAAAGCATAAAAAATAGCGATCTCCTCTGCCTGGGACACAGGGGAGCCGTTCTCCTGGATAAGCAGTTCATAAAGCGCTTTGCCGCGCTGCAGTTGCTGGGCGATCTCCGGGCTTAATTTTGTGCGCAGCCGCGTAAGCCGCAAAAGCGAGCGGTAATGCACGTACTCATAGCGCAGGCCTTCGCTTAATTTGTGTATCGCCGGTGACTGGACCTTGCTTCCAATACGCGAAACAGATAATTCCAGGTCGATCGCCGGCTTAAAACCCTCCTGGAACAGGCCGGAGTTAAGATAGATCTGGCCGTCGGTCATCGAAACAATATTAGAGCAGATATAGCCGGTGATATCCCCCTGCAATGTCTCTGCCAGCGGCAGAAATGTCATTGACCCGCCGCCAAACTCTTTTTTCAAGCGGCCGGCGCGCTCCATAAGCTGTGAATGCAAAAAGAATATGTCGCCCGGGTACGCCTCCCTGCCGGGGGCGCGCTCTAATAGTAAAGACATCTGCCGGTAAACCCAGCTGTGCTTGGTCAAATCATCAAAAACGATCAAGACATCCTTGCCGTGAAGCATAAAATATTCGCCGAGCGCTGCGGCAGTATAAGGGCAGATATACTGTTCACTTGTAGATGAACCGGCCGAAGCGCAAACAGCCAGGCAGTAATCCATGCAGCCGCGCTGATTTAATGTCTGCATGATCTTGTTAAAGGCTGCGCTGTTGCCGCCGATCCAGCAATATATGCAGATAACATTCTTACCCTTCTGGTTCATGATCGTGTCCAGCGTAATACTGGTCTTGCCGATCTGGCGGTCTCCGACAATAAGCTCGCGCTGTCCCCGCCCCAAAGGAATAAGCATATCAATGATCTTTATACCCGTATGCAGCGGCTGGTTTATCGGCTCGCGCTCCATAACGCCGCTGGCCTCGCGGAAAACCGGATAGCTCTGATCGCTTTCTATGCGGCCTTTGCCGTCAAGAGGGTTGCCCAAAGCATCAACTACCCTGCCGATAAAATTATCCCCTACGGGAACATCCAGGGAATTGTTGCGGCTGGAAACCGTGTCGCCGACCTTGATCTTGCGCTCGTCGCCAAAAACAATGCCAAAAGCGCACTCCGGGTTAAACTCAATGATCATCCCTTTTAAGCCGCTTCTGCCGTTAGAAACCCCCTCAAACTCCAGGACTTCCCCATATGAACAGTTGGGCAGGCCGCTGATCTTAACGATCCCCTGGCGTAATTCCTCAATCCTGCCGACTTCCTTGATATCTAAAGATTCTATTTTCATATTTTCTGTTTAACCGCCTATTTCAGGCGCAAGACTATCCTCTGCAGTTTATTCTTCAGCGTCCCGTCTATAAGCATGCCGCCTGTTTCCACGGTCAGGCCGCCGATCAATTTTGCGTCAACCTTCTCCGTTAACTCTACCGGCTGGCCGATCTTGTCCGCCAGGACTTTCTTTAGTTCTGCCGCCTGCCTTTCCAGGAGCGGGAAACTTGAGGTGACCGTTACCTTGGAGCTGGGCATATTGAACTGTTCGCGGCCAAGCCGGGAAACTTCAGCGATAATCTCGTTCGCCAATTCATACTGTAAAGCTATCTTGTCGGTTTCCGTAAGAAGCTCGGCGATCATCCTGGAAGCAAGCTCCACGCTCTGCGACTGGATATCCTTGACAACGCTTGCCTTTAATTTTTCCACATCCGCTTTGCCGTCGGAGATGATCTTATCCACCTGCTTCTTGGCCTGTTCTTCCATATTTAAACGCATGCGGTTGGCTTCCTTGATCGCCTCTTCCATGATCTGTTCGGCTTCCACCTTGCCCTGCTGGATTTGCGCCTGGCTTTCTTCCTTGGCACGGCGGAGTTCCTCATTAAGTTCCTCCTCCTTGGCCAGGTTTTCTTCGTGCAGGGAGTTAAGCCTGGAAAGCGCGGATTTCAAATGGCGGGAAAAAATAAAACGCAGTAAAAAAATGATCCCTACAAAAGTGATCACCTGTATGATTAAAAGCTGGATAAGCATGGGTTAAATCCTACTTGGCAAAAAGGTTATATAAAATCAAAAGCGCCAGGATCGCGATCGCCTCTGAAAAAATAAAAGCCAGGATCATGACAATGAATATTTTGGAACTTGCGGAAGGATTACGCGCTACGGATTTGACGGCGGCAAAACCCACAAAAGCGATCACCGCGGCCGGCCCGGCGGTACTGAGGAACATTACCAAGATCAACGCTAATGTCGACATGAGATAAGTTTTTAAGTTTGCGCAAAAACCGTTAATGTGTTTGCGCGCATAAAAGCGATCCCGTCTTTTATCGGGATGCCGGCTTTACCGGCGGAAAGGCGCAGGTCGCCAAAAACGATCTTGCCTTTCCTTAATCTGGCCACAAAGGGCTGGTGAAAATCCAGCACGCACATCTCGCCTTCCAAAGCAGGCAGGTTGACTTTTTTGACCATCCCCTGCCAGATCGGCCCTTTGGGTTCAAGTACAGAAAATCTCATTTTAGGTCCTAGGTTATTGGTGCTGGGTGCTAGGTTACAGGACACCTAAAACCTAACACCGATCACCTAATTAGTAATTCTGTTACCACTACGCCGCGCACCATTTGTTTTTGCCTGTTTTCTTGGCCTGATAAAGCGCGTCATCAGCTTTGCCGACCAGGCCGATAACATCCTGGTCATCATCAGGGAAAGAAGCGATACCGATACTCACAGTCACAGGCAAATAAAGCCCCACCTGCACGCGCAGCCGCTCAGCGATGATCTGGGCGCCCTTCTTATCCGTCTGGGGCAGCATGATCACAAATTCCTCGCCTCCATAACGGCAAACGATATCTACCGCGCGCGCGGAGTTTTTAAGCACCTTGGCGACATTCTTCAGTAAATCATCGCCGGCAAGGTGGCCTTGCGTATCATTATAGTTTTTAAAATTATCGATGTCAAGCATTAGTAAGGAAAGCGCCGCCGGGGTGCGCTTGATACGGTTAGTTTCAATATTGATTAACTCATTGAAATAACGGCGGTTAAATAGCCCGGTCAGGCCGTCGCGCACAGCCAAGTCCACAAAATAGTCCTTATCATCGCTTGTGGAAAGCAAAGCATACCGCTCTATCGCCCGCTTGGTGACAATGCGGATCTCGGAACTGTTCAATGGTTTGGTAATATAGCCATAGGCGCCGGCTTCCATCGCGTCAATCGCTGAAGCGATGAAAGAATAAAGCGTGATCACCAGGACATTCGTCCCCGCGGAAACCTTATGCACCTCATTGGAAAACTGCACCCCGTTCATCTTTGAGGAGCGCAGTTCCGTGATCGCCACCGGAAAAATATTTGTTTTTAATATCTCCAGGCCTTCGCGCGGGTCATTTACAAGCCAGGCGCGGTAACCAGCATTCTTTAAAGTTGACTCAAGGAGGCTTGCTGCCTGCGGGTCATCCTCAACAACTAAGATGTTAATCTCTTGCTGCATCTATCCCCTCCATAATTCTAGACCGTTTCTATTTATCCATATGGCAGCGATGAAGTTACAATAGAACTGTCCCCGGATTAAACCTGTTTTACGATGAACTCTTTCCAGGCCTGCTCAAATTCCTCAAAATTACTGAAACGGTACGTGCTGAATAAGGCTGGCTGCCAATCAGCGCCATCGCGGACCTTGCGGCAAAAATCCTGGAAACGCTCCCTGCCCTGGCTGCGGACAAGAAAAACCACAAGGCTGGCTGCCTGCGCGTAGAAAACATGCGCCTGCACAAGATCAGGATTGCTGATCGCGGAGAATTTATCCAGTTTTATATATTCATTTTGGGCGATCAGCTTCTTGGCGATCTTAAGGCGCGCGGCTAAATAACTTTTCTCCTGGGAACTAGCCACGCCTTCATCTATCCAAAGAGGCAGAACACTCTTCTGCCCCACAAACTCCCGGAATATTATATGCGTCAATTCATGCGGAAGAATAGAATCAAAGAAACCGTCCTGGCCGACAAATGTCTTGATCGTGCGGTTAGCCACATAAACTACCGCCCCGCTCCAGGAGGTACGCTCCGTTTCGCGCTGGAAATCTTCGGCATTCTCATAAAGATAGATCTTGGCGCGGTTATCCCAGCTCCAGAAATCAAAACGCCTGAAGCCCAAATCATCAATGATACTGTTATAATAGCCTTCCGCTTTTGAGGATAACTCTGATATATACTCTGGACGGGAAACCTGGTAATAAACAACAAAATGCTGCGACTTATCCGTCTGCCAGAAAGAACTGCTCACCTGGCTAAACGCGGAGTTTGCCGCCAAAACGCAAATAGCGCAGAGGATTATTCTCCTGAATATACCCTTTATTAAAAACATATAACCAATATTACTCTTCTTTAGTTACCCGCAGATAACAAAGGCTTACGCCTCCGCTACATTGCCAATAACTTGCCGGGGACACTCTTACCTGCCTGCCGGCAGGCAGGGATCAAATCAAGAACCGTGCCTTTTTACTCTTGGGGGGGTTTTTGTTCCGCTTCCAGTTTTGTCTGGCGCTGCCAGACAAAGAAAAACCCCGCGCCCAACACACCAAGGAATATAATAATGAACAGGATGATCTTCCAGGTAAACTTGGCCAATCCTCTGGGCGAAACTTCCGTCAACAGGGTCTTTGCCGCAAGCAAATCGGCTTTAGCGGAATTAAGCAGGCTTACACTGTTGCGATAATTGGAGATCTTATAACCCGGGCTGGCGGCAGAAACTGCCTGCATCTGCTCCACTTCCTTAAGCTTTTTATCTATCCCGTTGTAGATCGCGTTAGCCCGTTCAAAATAATTAGTTTTCTTGAAATTCTCCAGTATCTCCTTGGCTTCCTGGCGTAAAATCGCTACCTGAGACAGGTCAACCACCCAGACATCCTTGATCTCTACTTCCTTCTCCAGGACCTGTTTAGGCTTAAGCAGGTATTCCCCATAAACATAATAGCTTCCTTGTTGCGCATCATAGGTGACTTCCAAGTCATCTTTATAAATTATATCCTCGGGCTTTACTTCCAAAGGCAGGTATACTTTGATCGGAACAGTCTGTTCGCTGTCAGCAGGATTTACCGCCATAAGCCGCATAGTGATCCCGGCCCAGGCGTTTGAAGCGAATAAAAAACCGCAAATAATAAATATAAAACCAAGGATTCTGACCTTCATATTCCTCCTCTTAAGAGGTATTTTAACAAATAAGTTCTTTCTATTCAATAGAATATTTTCACTTCCTTTGACCATAATTTTATCCTATTAATACGAAATAGTTAAGTACTTTCTGGTCATCCATGATTTAGTTCCATATACGTATTTCCATATACGTAGGGGAGGCTTAAGCCTCCCCTACATTGTGTATAACTACATTGTGAATGGCTACCTACTTAAGCCTCTCATACTCTATGCACAAATCATCTATGCATACCCACGTTAAATTCGCGCAAGAATTATTTAAACTCAAACCAGGTCTGCACAACCGGCTTCTTGGCCACGTTCTCGATCATCTTCTGGTTAATCTCCATGGCGGCTTTCAGCTCTTCAGACTTGTTCTTGATATAAGTAATATCAGAATTCTTATCCTTGGAAACTTCATAAAGTTTCTCTAGGTTGATCCCCTTGGTGCCACCGATATTCTTGATCTGCTTGCTTACGTCGTCTAACTGTTTGACCACGCTGGACAACTCGCTCACCGCACCCTTGGTATCCTCAACCTTGCCGGCGACATCCTTGCTGACCTGGGCAAGTATCTTGTCAATCTCGGCAAACTGCGAGGTAAGCGTATCGCTAATACCCTTTAATCCAGCTATGCCGCTGGTATTACCAATCACAGCGGATACATTGCTGGAGAGATCCTCTATGTCGCTGGTCTTTACAGAGATAACGATCGCGTCCACCGTGCCCTTGGTAGCTTCAGAACAGATGATCGTAAAATCTCCTGTCCCCCAACCGGTAAGGAAGGTCAGTGAAGATTCATAAACACCGGTTGCGCCTATCTCTGACATCGCCCTGCTGGCGACAAGCAATACATCCTTGGGGCTGTAAACGCTTAGACGCGGGACAAGCCCTGTATCAGTACGGTAACGGATAGCCAGCTTAGAACCCTGCCTGACGGAGGTCTCCGAATTCAGTATGCCGCTTGTAATGTGCGGCTGCACTTCATCAACTACCTGCGTCTTTACCTCCGTAATCTTATCGGATAACGACTCCGTGCCTGTGGCAGCCAGGATCTTGGTTGCCGTATCATTGACTTCCGTGATCTTGGGCACGACCACGCCGGTGATCTGGCCTTCAATCTCCTCTTTTACCGTCTGCTGGATCGCGGATGTCTGCCCGGCGATAGTCGTAGCTATCGTCTGGATAGCGGAGGTCACAGTTTTTAAGCTTTCTGATACTGTTACGCTAAAAGTAGAACCGCCTTCATATGAACGGGAGGTCCCGGTAAGGCCGCCATAGTTAACCGTCGTGCGGACAAAATACGTCTTTCCGGAAGTAAGGTCAAACGCATCGTCGGCGTCGCCTGTGGCAACCACTTTACCTATCTCCTTCAAATAAACACCCGTAGTATAATCAGTGCCTGCCGGCGGGCTGATCGTGATTGGCGTCAGCCACGTATTAGTGGTATCATTATAAATCTCTATTGTTGTGATACCTAATTTGTTCACGTCATCATTAACCACGAGTTTACCGCGGCGTTCAAGCCAAACACGTATGGAGAGTTTATCCGTGCTCTCGTCATAAACATAAGCCCCCTCTACAGAGTAATCCGCAGTAGCTTCCGTAAGGCTTGTGGCGGTCAGGGTCCAGGCGATCTTAGCGTCATATGTGCCATCAAGGTAATCGGCGGCGACACCCGCGGTCTTTTCAGTGTTCTCGTCAACATAGCCTTCCTTGGAAACCGTAAATGTATACACGCCGTAAGGCAGGCTAAAAGCAAATGGGCTATTGCCTGTCTTGGGGAAGCCGTCCACGGCAACGCCGCTTAAAGTCGCAGCAAGGTTACACTCCGTCATATTTGTCGCGCTTGTGTAATCCTTGACATTCATCGTAACCGCGTATTGCTTGAATACCTGCACCAGGCTTGAGGCGCCGGAGCCGGTGATACCGCTGGCTGTCGCGCTTAAAGAGATCGACTGGCCGTCGGTAAGCCCGTTCACCGCGAAATTATAGAATGTGGAAACGCCGCTGACCGCGGTAACAGCAGCCACCGCGTCAGTAGACAAGCTGCCGGCAGAAGGCGCAACCGTAACTTCTGTTGAACTTGAAGAGGTGTTGCCATAAGCGTCGGTAACCGCGATAGTAAACTCTTTCCACGGCGCGTTCTCCACAACAACGCTGACCGGCTGCACTAACCAGGTTAAACCTGTAGCCGTGCCGCCGGCGACAGTAACAGTCAAAGCATTCGCGTTAGAGGTAGTCAATGTTCCATCAGTGGCTTTGATCGTGGCAACTTCCGCGGTATAAAGTTTCATTGAGATATCCGAAGAGCTAAGCCCATCGGCAAATGAGATAGACGTAGCCGTGCCAAAAGCGACATCTGTGCCGGCAAAGGAAGTCGCTGTCGGAACATTACCTCTTAAGGAAGTGCTCGCTCCGCTAAAGGTGATCGCCTTGTCACCTGAATAATCTTTATCAATATTGCCTAAAGCATCAATGGCTTTTAGTGTGATCAACTGGCTTGAACCGGCGTTCATCGTGTAAGACCCGCTGACCGCAAAATCAGTTGCCACTACTGTCAATACAGGCGAATCAATAAGTGCGCCTGTCGCGGCAAACTTGGAACTTACCGTATCAACCGTGATATCACTATCCGCGTCAACGCTAAAAGAAAATACCTTGCCGTCAGCGCCTGCCGGGAGTGCGGGTTTCAGGAAGAGGCTAAAAGTAAACGTCTTGCTTGCGCCGTTAGTGATCGTATAAAGCACGCTGTTACCGCTGCCAAAGGTGATCTGGTCTCCTTCTATAACACCTAATGTCTGGGTAAGCCCGTCGGTGATATAGGCGCCTTCAATAAAGTTGGTCCAGTCCGCCGTTGTATCTACCGCCGTGTTGCGCTTGATTACGATCTGTTTGACCTTTGTGCCAAAACCGTCGGTTCCGCCATCGGTAACCTTGAAATCCAGGATATCGGACTTGGTGGTCACCGCGTTAGCCAAAGAGGATATTGTTGTTGCCTCCGTAAGCGTTCCTGGGCTAACCACCGCTTCAGAAGCGGTAGTAAATGAAATTTGCGAGGAGTAAACCGCTGTTAAGGCTACGCCGGAAACTGTGGCGCGCAGATAAATGTTCTCCGGGTAATCATAAGTAAGTCCGCTGAATGAGGCTACGCCATTAACGGTAGATTGCGTCAAGCCGCCTGTTGCTGAAAGCACGCCGTTACTTACGGCGACATACGCGGAGTTATCCAATGAAGCGGAAAGGCTGACGTTTGCCGAACTTGAAGTAACAGCGTTACCGTACTGGTCGCTAACAGCCACTTTCGGCTGCACCTCTAAAACCTGCGTAGTAATACACCCTGCTGACGGCTGTTGAGAGAACCTTAATTTCGCCACGGCTCCTGCCTGAACCGTAATGGTATTTGAGGCTACATTCGTCCCTGTCAGGCTGGCGGTACTTGCTGTAATAGTAGTATCTTGCGCGCGGTAGAGTTTGGCTTTTAACGCTGTGGTAGAAACACCCGCGGTGAATACAACAGGGCTGACAAACTCATCAATCACATCGCCTTCCGGGCCGTTGGCTGTGCCGCTTAATGCCCAGGTAATTGTCTTGGAGCCGCTGAATACGGTCGCCCCGTTAGTGCCGTCGCAAATATTATCATAGAGGTCAACGCCGTTTAATGTGGTCTCAAAATTAAACTCCTGGCCCGCAACTTGCGGGGTAAGCAGGTCGGCGGCGAATTTCAGGTGGTTTGCCGCCCCATGCCTGACGATAAAACTTAAAGCATCCGCGTCAGCTGTTGCCACCGCGCCGCTTGTCGCCTTCAGCATCAGGTTTTCAGCTTTATAGAATGTTGCCGTAGTTGTGGCTACGCCATTTGCAAATGTCAAAGAGGTGCTAGCGCCAAAATTAATATCCTCGCTGCTGCTGTTAACACAGGTTGGCGCTCTTTCTGAAGGAGCGGGAGAACTGTTGGCTCCGGAAAATACTATATTGACATCGCCGGCGTAATCGCTCTTTACGTTACCCTGGGTATCATAAGCAGTAACGGTGAGGGTTTTTGTCTCGCCTGCAGTAATAGTTTCCGTTGAGCCGGTGACCACAAAGCGGTAAATATCCGCCGGTAATATCGTCACAGCCTGGACATCGGATGCTGTAGTTAATGACTGTCCGCTTGTGCGCGTTACTGTCAGGTTAGCTGTGCCGGTAGCCGTATCCTTATAATAGAAGCTCCCGCTATGGCTGCCTGAAGCAAAAGTAAGCGATGTGACCGCGTTTGACCCGGTAAGGTCAGAATAGAATGTCCCGCTTGAGCGCGCAGGGTCATTGGTCAAAGAAAATACGGTAGAGCTGGTCAGGTTGGAACTGTTATCATATTCATCCTGTATGGAAACTGTATATACAGTAGAGATATCCCCTGCTTTTACAGACACTGGCCCGTCTAAAACTACTTTATATGGGGCCCGCGCAACAGCTGTGGCCGTAAGTTCCAAAGCCGGCAGTGCTCCGCTGCTTACAGCTATCTTATAAGACCCCGCTTTTGTGCCCAGGGTAAGCGTTACAGAAACCAAACCATTGGAATCAGTAATGCCGGAAGTTGCCGATAAAGCCTGTCCGGTTGCGCCATCCGGATAACTTGAAATAGCAAATGTTACTGTTTCATGAGGTATGGCGATGCCTGACGGGTCAGCCACTTTTACCACCAGCGGCGCGTCAAGCGCGTAAGCTACTTCCTTGGACTGGTTGTTGCCACTATATGACTGAAGCAAAGCAGGCACAAGGCCTGTGGCGCTGAATGTCAAAGGCGAACCTGTAAGCCCGGCGGAAGACGCGGTGACCTGATAAGTGCCGGCGGCATTACCGATCGTAAGTACTGTCGCCGCCTGGCCGTTCTCATCCGTAGAAGTTATCTCCGCGCTTAATGACTGGCCTGTTGCTCCCGCAGGCGCGCTGGCAATGGAGAAGATAACTTCAGTGCCTGCGCCAGCGCCGTTACCGTAAGTATCGCTGACTAAAGTAATAAATGGCGAACCCAATGCCCAGGATGTCCTGCCTGACTGGCTATTGCCGCTGACAATTGAGAAATAACCGGCAGCCACTGGATTGACCGTAACCGCTAATCCGAATTGCTCATAGCTCTTTCCTGACTCCTGGGCAACCACAGTAGAAGCTTCTCTCTTATACGCGCTAAGCGTGACAGCTCCGGCCGCGGAAATGCCTTGCGTAAAACTTATTGAAGAAATGCTGTAACCAAAAAGCGTGGTCTCTATCTTGGGGTAATAGGTATTCGCCCCGCGCGTTGTGCTGTTTAACCCGGAAAATACAAGCACGTGTATACCCGTATAATCCTTATCAATATTCTTGTTGGCGTCCGTTGCGCGCACGACAAGTTCGGCAGTCGTGCCTGCGTCCATGGTCAAAGACGTAGCGTTTTCGGCAGTGACGATCTCAAGGTGCGAGACATTTACCGTGATCGTCCCGGTAACAGCAGAAACCGCGGAAGAATTGGCGATCATATTGCTTGATACGCCTGTATCAACACTGATTAAATCTTCATTGGTGGTAAATGTATATGTCTGGCCGTCGGTAGCGCCAAGCTGGCCGTCCTTCATATAGATATAAACGGTAAATTCAGGCGATGTATTATCCGCGATACTATAAAGCGCTGCTGTTGAGTCTCCATCCGCTTCAGCTCCGAATGTTATATAATCATTGGCGATACTTGTGGCATCAGCAATTTTTACCTCTCCTAAGTAAAGGCTTGCACCGGCGATATCTGTAGCGGCATTTGCGCCTGTGCCGCCGACGGCGATCTTGGCCTGGTCAACCAAAGTAGGCGTGCCATCAGCGCCTGCGTCGCGGATCCTGAATTTTAATGCCGCAAACTGCGTTGCCGCGCTGTCGTTAGTAGGAATAAGGCTAAAATTTGCTACCGGCGTTGTTGCCGCTATCACGCTGGAAGTGCTGGAGGTAACCAAGGCGATCGCTGTTGAAAATGCCGGATTAAGGCTATAAGTAGGCGCTGTAGCATACAGGTATATTGAACCGGTTGTGTCGTAGTTTACTCCGCTGAATGCCGCCTGGCCGTTTTCCGCTGCCAGGGTATTATCAGTATGCGCTGAACCTAAATTACCCGGCGCATTCGTATAAGGCAACTCGGAACTGCTGGAATCATAAAGCTTGATCCCGTAAGTGTCGGCTGTCTGGTTGCCAAAACCATCCTGGATAGCTACGATCGGCTGTGTGGTAAAAGCGATATTGACAATTCCGGAAGTTGAAGGCTGC